>NZ_JBIDAK010000009.1:0-235066 GCF_043202455.1 Kitasatospora sp. NPDC048194 | reverse complement strand
TGGGGCCGGCTCCGGTGGTCCGGGGAGTGCGGGGCCCCCCGGCCCGGGGGGGGGGGGCCGGGCGGGCGGGGTGGCGGGGGGGGGGGGGGCCGGGGGGGGGGCGGGGGGGGGGCCCGCCCCCCCACTCCGGCGTCTGGCCGCGCTTTCAGGCGGGGATGGGCACCGGCTGGGCCGGGGCGTCCAGCCACACCGTCTGGCCGGCGGGTGTGACGGTGAGGCCGAAGCGGTCGAAGCCCGGGCGGCCTTGCGAATCCCACCAGTGGAAGGCGGCTTCCACCTCGTCCCAGAGGCGGCGCGGGCCGGACTGGACGACTTCGTAAGCGGTGCGGTCGGGCTCCCCGTCGACGGTGGCCCAGGAGGTGACGGCCGTGTCGTGCAGCCACAGGGTGTAGCTGCCGTCGTCGTAGCGCTCGACGAGGGGGAAGACCCCCGGCACCTGGACTCCGACGGCGAACATGGCCGACCAGTCGGCGATGCTCTCGGGAGAGAGGGAGGTCGCTGTTGTCTCCCCGTCCGCCGGCCACGGTCCGGACAGGTACTCCAGGCTGCTGGGCCGGGCCGAACGCTGCTGGCGCAGCCGCATGAAAGCGCACGACCTGACGAACGGTCCGCTCGCCGTGCCGTCCTCGGCGACGGTCAGCCGGACGACGGCCTCCCCGCCGTACTCGGGGCCCCAGGGAGCGACGATCACTCCGCCGGGCCGCGATTGGGAGACCCAGGCGTGCGGGACGCGGCCGACCGAACAGGTGGCGATCACCCGGTCGTAGGGAGCACCGCCGGGGTGCCCGGCGGCTCCGTCGCCGACCACGGGCGTGGGGTGGAACCGGGCCCGGGCGAGGCGCAGACGAGCGTCGGCGGCGTTGTCCCCGTCGACCTCGACCGTGACGACGTTGCGGGAGCCCAGCCGGTGGCAGAGCAGGGCGGCGTTCCAGCCCGTGCCGGTGCCGATCTCCAGCACCCGGTTGCCTGGCTCCGGGGCCAGGGCGGCGAGCATCGAGAACACCATGGTGGGCATGGAGTTGGAGCACGTGGGGGTGGTGCCCCGGTGGTCTCCGGTGTGGTCGCCGTCGTCTCACTGGGTGGTGAGCGGGATATCGGAGTAGACGGCGCGCCACCAGTCGCCGGGGTCGGCGTGCCGGTTCACGGCGTCGCCCTGGCGCACGCCGTCGCCCTGGCCGGGCCAGACGAGCGCGGGGACGAACCAGTGGCGGGGGACGGCGTGGTAGGTGGGCAGCCAGTCCGGGGTGAGGGACCCGTTCGCGATGAGCACGGAGGCCAGCCGGGCCCGACCGGCCTCCGCTTCGTGCCGCTCGGTCACGCGTCAGCGCCCCGTCGCCGGACCGCTGCCGTCCGAGGAGTTGCCACCCTCGTCACTGCCGCCCCCGCCGTGCTTGTTGCCGCGGCTGCTGTCGTCCTGCTGGCCACCCCCGGTGCCGGAACCGGACCCGCCACCGTGCTTGCCGTCGCTGAACACGGGCATGTTCTCCTCCCTTTCGCGGCGGCACCGATGCCGCCGTCGAGCAGCACGGTAGGAGGACGGTGGCCGCAAGTCGGCGTGGGATTCTCGAATATTCGGGCTTCCGGGAGACGAGGTTCGCGAGGATTCTTCAGACAGCTCCGAGACTCCTGCGGCACCGCGCGATGACCTTGTGCGCATCCGATCCGTAAACGGCCGAGTCGGCCAGCATCTCCCACACGCGCAGGTAGAGTGCCACGTTCTCCGGTTGGTCGAGCCAGAGCTCGGCGTGCCAGTCCTCGACGATGACGAGTCGCTCGTCATGGATCCAGAAGCCGTTGGCCGCAGGAAGCTTGATCGAGGCCTCGAACGGCACGATGCCCAGGGAAACGGTGTCCAGCCCGATCACACCGCTCAGTCGGTCGAGCTGCGCCGCCATGACTGCCGCCGGGCAGACGAGGGCACGAAGGGCGGCTTCCCACATGATGATGTGGTACTTCCTACCAGGCCGATAGAGGCTCTCCTGGCGCTGGATGCGGGCCCGTACTGCATCCTCGACATCGCGGGGTGACCGATGAAGGTCGACGTAGGCGTTGAAGATGTGCCGGGCGTAGTCAGCCGTCTGGAGTATGCCGACAATCATGGCGCCCTCCCACGCGCGCATGGTCGACGAACGGTTGTGCTCGGCGGTCAGTGCGTCCTGCACAGGCTTGTGCCCGGCGGCCAACTGCCGTCGCCAGGACCGGTGTCCTGACTCGAAAGCCCGGAGCCTCGCGGACAACTCGGCCGCTGCTTCTGGTTTTCCGACGCCGTCGGCCCAGGCATTGAGATCAACGTGAGTGGCAGTCTGCCGACCGGTCTCCAGTTTGCTCACCTTGGACTGCGTCCAGCCCAAGCGCTCGGCCAGCTGCCGACCTGTGAGGCCGCCCTCGGCTCGCAGCTCACGGAGCCGCCGGCCGAGGGCGATTCTGGCTTGCTGGAAGTCGGTACTCACACGCCGGACGGTACCTGAGCCTCGAACTCACGGTGCGGTGTGGCGTGGTGCCAGGCAGCGTCCCGCTCCTGGCAGGCGCGAGCCACTCGCACCGGATCGGTGATCAGCTCGACCTGGGTCAAGTCATCTTCGGTATCGAAGTGCAGCAGAGCGATGACGCGCGAGTCGAACAGCCAGGCGTCTTCTTGCGGGAGACCCAGCCGATCGGCGTCCGCGCGCCACAGGTAGCGGATGTCCTCACCGACCAGGCCGTTCCGCTTGGCGTTGTCGAGCAGGTAACGCTGGCCGATGGTGGGCGGGTTGTCCATGATCCGAACCCGCTCGAACCGCTTGCCCAGGGCGGACTGCTCGCGCCGCGAGCGGCACCAGGGGTGGTCCAGGTCCCATTCGGGATCCAGCCCGGCGACGAATCGGCGGTAGGTCTCGCTCTGTTCGTCGGAGCGGTACTGGCGACGGGTCTCCAAGCGAAATGCGGTGTGCTCGAAGCTCGTGAACATGTCTTCGAATTCCTCGAAGCTGATCAGCACGGGCTCTCGGTCCAGGTCACGCGGAGCGAAGTCGGCGAGCAACACCCGAGGCACGATGACCGCCCCCTCGCCGGGCTTGACGTTACGGAGCTGGGCGAGGTCGTCGGGATCGGTCGCGACCTCCCCCTGCACGAGGACTTCCCCGGTTTCCGCGTCTTCGTAAAGGGTCGGGCACCCGTTGTGCCCCGAGTTGCTTCCGATGTACCGCAGTCGTCGGCTCACAGCCGCTCCCCTCGCAGTCGGTCAGGCGGAATCAGGATGCCGTGGAAGCAGTGACCATGAAGCGGTGATTCTCGAATATTCGCGCGGGGAACCGAAGGTGCCGTAGCGAACCGCGTAACTGCCGACTTTGACGAAGGTTGCTCGGTTTGCGGGTTGGGCCGGAGCAGGAAGTCGGGCGGGCCGACTTCCTGCTCCGTGGGCGGGGAGTCCTAGCGGACGTCGGCGATGGCGATGGTGGTGGAGTGGCCGTCGGCCTCGGTGAGGAGGGTGCCGCCCGGGGCCCACAGAGCGGCGCCTCCGCAGCCGGTCCAGGGGCCGGCCGGGCCGACGTGGTTGGCGAGGACGACGTGCATGTCCGTGCCCTTGGCGATGCCCGGGTAGAGGGTCGCGCGTTCGTGGATGCCGTCGCCGGTGCCGTAGAGGGAGCTGGCGAGGTGGACGTCGCAGCCGTCGGCGGCGCCGCGGGAGACCAGGTCGGGGATGTGGTTGTCGAAGCAGGTGGCGAGGGCGAACCGGAGGCCGCCGAATGCGAAGCGCCCGTCGCTGTCACCTGCGGTGAAGACGCTCTGTTCGGCCTCGTAGAGGTGCTGCTTCAGGTAGGTGGTGACCAGTTCGCCGTCGGTGTCGTAGACGAACGTGCCGATGCCGGGTCGCGGCCCGTCGGTCGGGACGGCGCAGTTGATCACGGTGGCGATGCCGGTGGAGCGGAGGGCGTCCAGGCGGGCGTCGTCCGGGGTGACCCAGAGCGCGGGATCGTCGGACAGGGCGTCCAGCTCATAGCCGGTGAGGACGAGTTCGGGGAAGACGATCAGCTCGGCGCCCTGCGACTGTGCCTGTTCGGCCAGGGCGACCAGTTGCCGCACGTTGGCGGGAATGTCGGCGGGGGTGCAGGTCAGCTGGGCAGCGGCGATCTTCATGGGGACGAGCATGGCATGGGGTGGGAGTGGGAAGTCGGCATGGCCGACTTCCCACTCCGGGGCGGGGTGTCAGGCGTGCTGGTCGAATTCGCCGGCCTTGATGCCGTCGAGGAGGGCGGCGAGGGCGGCTGGGGTGGTGCGGAGGATGAGGTGGCCTTCGTCGGATTCGCGGAGTTCGACCAGTCCGGCCACGCGGCGGACCTCTATACACGCATTGCTTGCGCCGGAGTGGCTGGACTTCTGCCAGATGGAGCTATGCATGCTTGCGTTCGATCTCCTTCTTGATGTGCCGGATGAAGTCCCGTGACTCCTCCTCTGAGAGTGCAACGGATGCCATCCGCGCGAGCATCTCGCGGTAGCTCGCAAGCTGTGCAGGAGAGTCCGAGATCAGCAGGTTGTGCGTGGTATCTATCTGGAGCGTATCCAGTTCTGTCACGGGGCCTGATGCATAAGTGAAGTTTTCACTGGGGCCCGGTAGGGACTCAACGTCAAACGGCACCGCACGAATAGAGACCACCGGGTTTTCCGAGAGCTTGATTAGCTCATCGAGCTGTTCCGCGAGGATCTTGGGGCCACTGAACTGCATTCGGAGTGCTGCTTCGTGGATGAAGGCCTGAATCGGCGTACCGCCCGAGCGGACGACGTGTTGTCGCTTCATGCGGAAGTCGAGCCGGACATCAAATTCATGGCGAGGCAGCGGTGGGATCGCACGTGTGAAGACTGATCCGGCGTATGCCTTGGTCTGAAGGAGTCCATGGACGAACGTGATCGTATAGGCGGTGAGGCTCTTTGCTGTCCCTTCCAGCTCTGCGAGGTCGAGCAGGTCGGCGGAGACAGTGCCGCGATAGTCCTGCCACCAGCCTTGGCCGCGTTCGGTAGTCATCTCTGCGAGAGCGTTGATCAAGGGCTGGTTGGTGCACATGCACGTGGCGGCGATCGTCCGCAGTCGCTCGACGCTGATCCCGCTCTTCCCGGTCTCCATCTGGGTGACCTGGGCGGCGTGGATGCCGAGTTGGCGCGCCAGCTGACTGCTCCCGAGGCCGGCTTGTTCCCGCATCCTCCGCAGCTCAGTCCCCACCCGCCGTTGGCGCAGGGTCGGGTTCGGTCGAAGAGCCATGATGTCCTCTCTGCGGGTGCTGGGACCAGTGTGCCCCACGGAAGAGGGAAGTTTTCAGCGAAGGTCTTAAGCGAAAGACCGCATGCGCTATGGTCGTTCTCACCTCGATCCGACGGGTCGTCAGTAACGCCTGGTCGCAGGCGCCGCAGAGCAGCCATGCCCACCTGCCTGGCCTGGCTCACGGCGACACATGCCCGCCGGATCTCCCCACCCCATCACGCCCGGGAGTACTCCCATGCGTCACCTCAACACGCCCTCCTTCGCCCTCACTCGCCAGTCCCTGCGGGACGCGATGATCCGCTCCGGCTGGCACCCCTCCTGCACCTTCGACGCCGAACTCGCCCTTGGCGAGCTCCTGGTCAACGCCTGGCGGCACGGGCGCACGCCCGCCCCCATCGTCCAGATCCTCTTCCTCGGCCGGACCCTCCGGGTCTCCGTCTCCGACGAGAGCCCCGTCCCTCCCGACCCCCGCACCCCTTCCCCCCTCGCGGAATCCGGCCGGGGCCTCCAGCTCGTCGCCGGCCTCACCAGCCGCTGGGGCGTCGACCCGCAGGAGCGCGGCAAGTCGGTCTGGTTCGAGCTGGACGCCGCCTGATGACCCTCCCGCGCCGCCGCCCCATGAAGCCGACCGACCCCCGGATCCGCTACTACACCGAGGACCACATCCGCACGCTCCTCGCCGAACTCCAGGAGCGCGGCAAGAAGTTCGGCCTGCTCTTCCCCTCCGCGAGCACCGACAGGACCATCGACGGCCGGATCCTCATCCGCTTCAACACCGCCCCGGCCTCGACGCTCCTCAACCTCCTCACCCTCCTCCTCGACGCCGAGAAACCCGCCCCGTGCGATTCCTGATCGCGACCGCCTTCGCGGTCCTTCTCGCCCTCGCGATCGCCACGGTCGCCCTGGGCGTCATCACCGCCCTCCGGGCGGCCCCGCCCGACGAGGAGTCCTGAGTGCGAACAGCCGAAGAGGGCCGTCACCGCCCCCGGCGATCACGGCCCTCCTGCTCTGCCCGTCCCTGTTCCGCCCGCCCCGCTCAGCCCTTCGCCTCGAAGCCCGCCAGCAGTCCGCGCGGGTCGAAGGTCACCCGGATCCGGGCGATCTTCCCGTTCTCCACGTGCATCCAGTTCGCCGTCGGCGCCGGCGGCGCGATGCGGGTGTGCAGCTCGAACCAGGTGATCACCTCGTCTCCTTCCGCCACCCGTACCTTCACGTCGATCTTCTCCAGTACCTGTCCGAGGCCCCTCAATCCGCCCAGCGCCTCCTCGGCCCCCGACGCCGTGCCCAGCGCGCCGACGAAGTCGACGTCGTCGGCCAGCAGGCCCCGGAGGGTGTCGAAGTCGCCCGCCTCCCAGGCGGTGAAGTAGGTCTCGGCCAGCTCGCGTGCAGTCCTCTTCGTCGTCATGCGTCCATCCTCCCGACCCCCGATCCATCCGTCCAACAGATGGATCCGATCGGTCCCATCACCCATACCGATGGTTCGAGGTGACACCCGGTGAACGCCGAACGCCCGAGCGCACATCGCCGCCCGCTCCGGCAGTGACGCGCCGTGTCGGTTCCGGTGGTCGACGCGCGGGGTCTCGCTGCCGCCCTCGCTCGACGCTACCGACCGTCATCGCCGCAGCTCACGCATGCCTTGACGCTGAGTAAATGTCAGGTGATGCGGTTTCGGCCGACCCTGCCCGGCAAGGCGCTCAGCAGTCGAAGTGTGAAGGAGGCGTGAAGTCGATGATCACCGAACAGCAAGCCCGCTCGATGCTGCACCACCCGGTCCACGACGCGGAGGACAGCAAGATCGGCAAGGCGGACCACGTGTTCCTCTCCGACGCCACCGGCAAGCCGGAATGGGTGAGCATCAAGACCGGCTGGTTCGGAACCAGCGAGTCGTTCGTCCCGATCCGCGACGCCCGGGTCGTCGACGATCACATCCAGGTCCCGTACCTCAAGGACAAGGTCAAGGACGCACCACTGGTAACCGTCGAGGACGGCGGGCACCTCTCCGAGCGGGAGGAACGCCGCCTGTGCCGGCACTACGGCATCGCCTGGGACGAGGCCTGGAGAGCCGCCAACCAGCCCGGTGAGGGCGGCTGGGCCCACGCCGGACGCCAGACCGCCGCCGGTACCACCGCCGGCACCGCTGCCGGCACCGCTGCCAGCGCCGCCGGCCGGACCGCCGCCGGCCGGACCGCCGCCGGCCGTACCGGCGCCCGCCGGGGCGAGGACGACGCCATGACCCGCTCCGAGGAGCAGATGCGCGTCGGTGTCGAGCGGTACGAGTCGGGCCACGCCAAGCTGCACAAGTACGTCGTCACGGAGGAGCAGCAGCAGACCGTCCCGGTGCGCCACGAGGAAGCCCGCATCGAGCGCGAACCCATCACCGAGGCCAACCGGGACGCGGCCCTGGCAGGCGAGCCCATCTCGGAGGCCGAGCACGAGGTCACCCTGCACGCGGAGCGCCCCGTCGTGCACACCGAGGCCGTGCCGGTCGAACGCGTGCGGCTGGTGACCGAGGAACACGTCGACGAGCAGACCGTGAGCGGCCAGGTGCGGAAGGAGCGCATCGAGGCCGAACTCTCCGCCGAGGACCAGCAACGGCTACGGGGCAAGGGAACCCGGGGCGAGGACCGTCGCCGGTGAGCCGTTCTCGGTGAACCGTCGTCGGTGACCGCCCCCGCCCCCGCCCCCGCCGGGTCGTCACCGCCCCGCCGGGTCGTCACCGTCCCGCCGGGTCGCCACCGCTCCCGGGCGGTGACGGCCCGGCCCGCCGGAGCCGGACGAGCCGCCCGCGGCTTCCGCCGAACCGGGGCACCGGCCGTCGAATATGGTCACCGGTCATGGAGATGCACCAGCTGCGCTACTTCGCCGCCGTGGTCGACGAGGGCTCGTTCACCGCGGCGGCCGGTCGCCTGCACGTCAGCCAGTCCGGCATCAGCACCCAGATAGCCAAGCTGGAAAGGGAGTTGGGTCAGACGCTGCTGGAGCGCTCGGGCCGCCGGGTCCGGCTCACCCCCGCCGGGGAGGCGATCCTCCCGCTCGCCAAGAACGCGCTGGCCACCCTGGACGCGATCCGCCACACCGCCGCCGAGTTCGCCGACGCGGTGCGCGGGCGGGTCCGACTGGGCATGATCATGGGCTGTTCGATCCCGCCGTTCCTGGACACCGTCGCGGACCTCGGCCGCACCCACCCCGGCATCGAGCTGAGCCTGCACGAAGACCACTCGGAGGTGCTGCAGGCCCAGGTCCTCGCCGGCGCCCTCGACCTCGCGCTGATCGGCTACGCGGGCGAGATCGCCCCCGGCCTGGAGGTCGGCGTGGTGGTGGACGATCCCATCGCCGCCGTGGTGCCGGTCGGGCATCCCCTCGACCGGCCCGGCCTGAAGCTGTCGGACCTGAGCGGCGAGAAGATCCTCTGCCTCTCCCGGGGCACCGGCCTGCGCGCCGCCTACGACCGCTCCTGCGCCCGGCTGGGCCTCGCTCCCCGCGTGGACATCGAGGCCAGCTCCCCGGCGGCCGTGCTGCGCCTCGCCGAGCGCGGCGCGGGTGTCGCCGTGCTCAGCCCGTCCTCCGTCGACGGGTCAGGGCTGCGGGCCGTGCCGCTCGCCGACGCCACCACGAACGCCCGCCTGGGCCTGGTCGCCCGCCGCGACCAGCAGTCCCCGGCTGTCCGCCTGCTGCGCTCCAAGTTGCGGACCGCGCTGGGGCAGTTCCTTTAGCCTCTCCTGACGCCTCCCGGGCCTCAGGCCTTCCACCGCGGGTCGCGGCCCGAGGCGGCCAGCGCGCGGTCCCACGCCGGGGCGTCGTCCGGCACGGCCACGACGTCGGCGAAGCCCGCGTACTGCCGGTACAACGCGGCGTTCTCCTCGACGATCTCCAGGGTCAGCCGGGCGAGTTCGTCGTCGACGGCGATCTCCCCGCCGACGGCCCGGGCGACGTCCCAGCCGTGCAGCAGCAGCTCCAGGACCAGCATCCGGGCGATCCCGACCGCCGGGACGGGGGAGCCGCCGAGGTCGAGGTCGCCCTCCCAGGCGCCCGGCTCGGCCCAGGCCGCCACCGCCCGCTCCAGTTGCGCCGCGTACGCGGAGCGCCAGTCGGCGTCCGCCGTGAAGTCCCGCGCGCTGAGCTCCTCGGGCAGTTCGATGCGCCGGGCACGGTGCTCCAGGCCGTGCGAGGTGTAGAGCACCCAGTGGTTGATCAGCGCCCGCAGGTCGAACTCCGGGCAGGGCGTCGGCGCGTCCAACCGCTGCCCGGCCGGGACGGCGGCGGCGACCTCGGCTGCGGCGGAGGCGGCCCGGGTCAGGAAGGGGTGCATCGGGTGAGCGTTCATGGCACCAGCATGCCCCGGCCGGTGCGGGCGCGTCTTGAAGAAATGCGACGACTAGCCTGGTGGCCATGCACCTGCCCGAGCCCGTGCCCGAGCGCCCCGAGCCCGCGCCCGCGCCCGCGGGCCGTGAGTCCGGCCGTGAGCCCGACGCCGGTCTCGGCCGCGGGGTGCTCCACCCGGCCCGGGCCGCCGAGCTGATCAGCGTGCAGCGGCTGGCCCCCGAGCCCGCCGTGGCACGGTTCGTGGAGTGCTACTGGCTGGTGCGCTGGGACCTGTCCGGCCGGCCTCCGTACGAGCAGAAGGTGCTCGCCCACCCGAACGTGCACCTGGTCTTCGAGGCGCCGCGGCCCCGGGTCTACGGGGTGGACCGCGCGCTCTTCGTCCGGCGCCTGGAGGGTGTCGGGCACGTCCTGGGGGCGAAGTTCCGCCCCGGCGCCTTCCGGTCCTTCGCCGGGCACCCGGTGAGCGCCCTCGCGGACCGGTCCGTCCCCGCCGCCACGTACTTCGGCGCCGAGGTGGACCGGCTGAACGCCCGGATCCTCGGCGAGCCGGGCGCCGAGCCCGCCGCCGAACCGGCTGCTGGACGCGCCACCGCCACCGAACCGGCCGCCGACTCGTACGCGGCGCTCGTCGACGAGTTCCTCCGCCCCCGGCTGCCCGCTCCCGACCCGGCGGCCGAGGAGGCCGCCGCCGTCGTCGAGCGGATCACCGCCTCACCCGGCCTGTGCCGGGTGGACGAGCTGGCCCGCGAGCTCGGCGTGACCGTCCGCAGCCTCCAGCGGCTGTTCTCGGAGTACGTCGGCGCCCCACCGAAGTGGGTGCTGCGGCGGGCCCGGCTGCACGAGGCCGCCGAACGGGCCGCGCGGGCGGGCGGGTTGGACCTGGCGGCGCTCGCCGTGGAGCTCGGCTACGCCGACCAGGCCCATCTGACCCGGGACTTCACCGCGGCCGTCGGCGTCCCGCCCGCCCACTACGCGGGTTCGCGCTGAATCAGGCGGCTGCGGCAGCCGCGGCGGCCGCCTCGGCGGCGGCCCGGCCCCGGGCGCTGGCCCGCTTGGCGTAGGTCATCGTGAAGTAGACCAGGCCGCCGATCACCGCGTACGGAAGGATGTTGTTGATCGTCACCACCGTGCCGTGCGAGAGGGTGTAGACGAACACGATCCGCAGCGCGGCCTCCAGGACGAAGGCGATGCCCCACACGACGGTCAGGTTCCGCTGGACCCGCCGGAAGCCCTCGTACTGCCACATCGAGTTCCACCAGGCGATCATCTCGGGCGTGCCGTCGGTGGCGAACTTGCGGCCGAAGTAGAACATGATCGGCTTCGGCGCGGCCAGCGAGACGAGGTAGAGCACGCCCAGCAGGCCCGAGATGAAGGAGTCCTTGGCCAGCAGCATCTTCGGGTCGGTCGGGCCGATCAGCGAGACGACCAGGGTGAGGGCGACGAAGGCCAGCGAGACGACGGCGAACTCGTCGATCCGGCGGTGCCAGGCCAGGTAGATGACGCTGTCGACGACGGGGCCGAGGCCGGACAGCAGGATGGCGGTGGCCTCGCTGTAGCCGTGGTCGTGCAGCTGGTTGTAGATCATGATCGGCGCGACCACGTTGAACGCGATGCTGATCAGCCAGCCGAGTGCGGCGGCCTTCCCCTTCCGAGCAGGGGCGGTCGGAGCTACGGCAGTTGACATGGTGGTGTCCCCCGGGGCGAATTGTTGTGATCGGCGGCCCATTGTGGCGGAATCACCGCTCCGCTGCACAACCTCGGCGAGTCGACATGTCGTCAGTGGACCGACGATGCCCGGCAGTCGGGCTACGCCCCGAGGAAGCGCTGCAACTCGTCCAGCATGAAGTTGGCACCGGTGTACCCGATTCCCTGGAACCACAGCTGGTCGTCCACCGGGAAGGCCCGGTGCGCCCTGACCGCCCCCAGCGCCTGCCAGCCGGGGCTGGCCAGTGCCGCGTCGGCGCCCGCCCGCGCCGGATCCCCGTACGTCGCGTACAGCAGGAGGTCGCCGTCGGCCCTGGCGATCTGGTCCAGCGGGATCTCGAAGTCCGACTGGTCGACGTTCTGCGCGTCCGGCCGCCCCACCTGGGCGTCGGCGAGCACCGTCCCGGGGAAGCTCTGCCGCCCGTACAGCCGGATGCCGCCGCCCTCGGTGAACCGCACCAGGCTCACCCGGCGTCCCGACAGCCTCGCCGCCGACAGCGCCTGCGCCACCTGCCCGGCGTGCTTCTGGTACGCGCCGACGAAGGCCGCGGCCGCCGCGACCCGGCTCAACGCCTGGGCGTGCAGCTGGAAGTCGGCCTTCCAGGGGGCCCCGGTGGTCTGGGTGAGCACGGTCGGGGCCAGCTCGCTCAACTGCGCGTACCGGTCGCCGTCGCGGGCCTGGTTGGAGAGGATCAGATCCGGCCGCAGGGCCCGTACGGCGGCGAGGTCGGGGGCGCCGGCTGGGCCGACCATCCGGATGCCCGCCGTGCGGGAGGCGGGCCAGTAGTCCGGGTAGCGGGTGTCGGCGGCCGGGAGCGCCGCGCCGACCGGGGTGATGCCGAGCGTCAGCGCGGAGTCGAGCACATCGGTGTCCAGCACCACCACCCGCTGCGGCTCGCCCGGGACGACCACCGGGCCGGTCGCGGCGTTCACCGTGACCGGCGGGGCCGGGGTCGGGGAGGGCGTTCCGCTCGCCGGGAGGTTGTCGGCCACCGGCGGCGCCGACCGTCCGGAGGAGCACGCCGTGAGCGCGGCCCCGCCGAGGCCGGCGAGGAACGTACGGCGGGCGATCCGGGGCATCGGCGGGTCCTCCGGCGAAGGCGGCACGGCTACGGGCGGGAGCGGGGTCGATTATGTCCGAAATGGGGGCCGGAATTCCGTCAGGCTCCCGCTCGCGCTCGCGCCCGCGTCTGTGCCCCTGCACGGCGGTCGTCGGCGACACCTGCGCCTGCGCCGCCTGCGCGCCTGCACCTGCGCCGCCTACGCTTCCGCCGCTTCCGCCGTTGCCGCTTCCGCCGACGCCGCCCACGGCGCGCCCGGGACGACCAGCGGCGTGCCCGTCACCGGATCCGGCACCACCACCGAGTCCAGCCCGAACACCTCCCGCACCAGCCCCGCCGTCACCACCTCCCCGGGCGCGCCCTGCGCCACCACCCGGCCGTCCCGCATCGCCACCAGGTGGTCGGCGTACCGCGCCGCCTGGTTGAGGTCGTGCAGCACGGCGACGACCGTCCGGCCGCGTTCGACGTTCAGCCGGCGGACCAGGTCCAGCACCTCCACCTGGTGGGCGATGTCCAGGTAGGTGGTCGGCTCGTCCAGCAGCAGGATGTCCGTGCCCTGGGCCAGCGCCATCGCGATCCAGGCCCGCTGGCGCTGCCCGCCCGACAGCTCGTCCATGCTGCGCTCGGCCAGCTCCGTGGTGGAGGTGCGCTCCAGCGCCTCCGCGACCGCCGCCTCGTCCTCCGCCGACCACTGCCGCCACCAGCTCTGGTGCGGCTGCCGGCCCCGGGAGACCAGGTCCGCCACCGAGATGCCCTCCGGCGCGGTCGGCGACTGCGGCAGCAGACCGAGCCGCTGGGCGATCCGCCTGGTCGGGATCCGCGCCAGCTCCTCGCCGTCCAGCAGCACCGCGCCCCGGACGGGCTTCAGCAGCCGGCCGAGGGCCCGCAGCAGCGTCGACTTGCCGCAGGCGTTCGGGCCGACGATCACCGTCACCCGGCCGTCGGGGACGCGGACGTCCAGGCCCTCGACCACCGTGCGCGCCTCGTAGGCCAGGGTGAGGCCCCGGGCCTCCAGGCGGTGGGTCCCAGCGGTCATCAGGCGCCTCCACGGCGGGAACGGGTCAACAGCCACATCAGGTACGGCGCGCCGACCAGGCCGGTCACCACGCCCACCGGCAGCTCGGTCGGCGCGAGCAGCCGCCGGGCCAGCAGGTCGGCGAGGACAACGACCAGTGCGCCGGCCAACGCCGAGCAGAACAGCGGGACCTGCACCGAACGGGCCAGTCGGAGCGCGATCTGCGGGGCCATCAGCGCGACGAAGTCCACCGGCCCGGCGGCCCCCGCGGCGCAGGAGGCCAGCACGATGCCCAGCAGCGCCAAGCCCAGCCGGATCCGGCCCAGCCGCAGGCCGAGGCCGACGGCGGTGGCGTCGTCGAAGGAGATCGACCGCTGGGCGCGCGCGGCCCACAGCGCCACCGGCAGGGCGGCCGCCAGCACCCAGGCCAGCCGGCCGGCCTGGTCGTAGCCGGCGCCGTCCAGGCTGCCGGTCATCCAGACCGTCGCGGCCTGCGCCTGGAAGCCGTCGCCCCTGGTGAGGAACACCGAGGTGAGCGAGGACAGGGCGACGCTGATCCCGATGCCGATCAGCACGAAGCGCTGGTCGTGCAGCCCGCGCCGCCACGCCAGCCCGTACACCAGCAGCCCGGCCAGCAGCCCGCCGCCGACCGCCGCGTACGGCGCCCGGTCGGCCGAGCCGACCACCCCGTACGCCGCCAGACCGACGACCGTCGCCGTCGCGCCCCAGGTCACGCCCACCACGTCCGGGCTGGCCAGCGGATTGCGGGCGACGGTCTGGACCAGTGCCCCGGCCAGCCCGAGCGCCGCCCCGGCCAGCAGCCCGACCACCACCCGGGGCAGCCGGAACTCGCCGACCACCAGCTCGTCCGGGCTCGGCCGCCCGAGCAGCACCCTGACCACCTCGCCGGGGGAGACGGCCGACTCGCCCAGGCACAGCGCGGCGACCACCGCCCCGGCCAGCGCGAGCAGCAGCCCGAGGGCGACGGCCGCGGAGCGCCGGTGCAGCAGGAAGGACGCGCGCCCGGCCCGGACCACCGCGTACCCGCGCAGGGGCACCCGGGAGGGCACCGAGGAACCGCCCAGGGGCACCCGGGAGGGCGCCGAGGAGCCGCGCGGCGGCGCCGGCGTCATGCCGCCACCACCTTCCGCCGGCGGACCAGGGCCACCAGCACCGGCACCCCCACCAGGGACGTCATCACCCCGGCCGGGACCTCCGACGGCGGGAAGAGCACCCGGCCCAGGGTGTCCGCGAGCAGCAGCAGGGCCGGCCCGAGGACGGCGGAGAAGGCGAGCACCCAGCGGTGGTCGGCCCCGGCCACCGCGCGGGCGGCGTGCGGGACGGCGAGGCCGACGAAGGCGATCGGCCCGGCGGCCGCGACCGCGGAGCCGGTCAGGACGGTGGCGCCGACCGCGCCGACCGCGCGGACCAGGCCGGTCCTGGCGCCCAGGCCCCTCGCGGTGTCCTCGCCGAGCGCCAGCGCGTCCAGGCCGCGGGCCACCGCCACCACCAGCACGGCGCCGACCGCCAGGAACGGCAGCAGCTGCCAGGCGACGTCCGCCGTCCGCCCGGAGAGCGAGCCGACGTGCCAGAAGCGGAACTGCTCCGTGGTGGCCGCGTCCGTGGTCAGCACCAGGGTGTCGAGCGAGGCGATGAAGGCGGACACCGCCGAGCCGGCCAGCGCCAGCCCGACCGGGGTCACCCCGCCCCGGCCGCGCCCGGCCAGGCCGTGGACCAGCACGGTGGCGGCCACCGCCCCCGCGAAGCCGAACCACACGTACCCGGTGAGCGAGGAGACCCCGAAGGCGGAGATCGCGACCACCACGCCCGCCGCCGCGCCCTGGGAGACGCCGAGGATGCCCGGGTCGGCGATCGGGTTGCGGGTCAGGCCCTGCGTCACGGCCCCGGCCAGGCCGAGCGCCGCGCCGACCGCCAGCCCGACGACCGTCCGCGGCAGCCGCAGCTGCCGGACGACCACGGCGTCGGCGCCGTCACCGCCGTGCAGCAGCGCGTCCAGGGTCCGCGGCAACGGGACGGTGCGACTGCCGACCGCCAGGCTCAGCAGCACCGCGACGGCCAGCACGGCCAGTGCGGCGGCGAGCCACAGCATGCGGCGCCGGGGCGCGCGCCGCCCCTGCGGTGGTGCGGTGGTGCCGGTCATGAGCCCTCCCCGCGGACAGCTCGGGCCAACCTAGGTCCGCGTCGGAGCGCGGGCAAATCACCTCGTCACCGCCGGTGCGCCTTGGGTAGCCTGACGGCATGCCCGCGACCTGCACCACCCCGCTCACCGTCGGCTTCGACCTCGACATGACGCTGCTGGACACCCGTCCGGGCATCCACGCGACCTACCGGGCGCTCTCCGCCGAGACCGGCACCTACATCGACGCCGACCTGGCCGTGACCCGGCTCGGCCCGCCGCTGCTCGACGAGCTGCGCAACTGGTTCCCGGCCGAACACCTGGACGAGATCGCCCGCCGCTACCGCACGCTCTACCGCGACCACGCCTTCGCCCCCACCACGGCCCTGCCCGGCGCGCACGCCGCCCTCGCGGCCGTCCGCACCCACGGCGGCCGGGTCGCGGTGATCACCGGCAAGTACGAGCCGAACGCCCTGCTCCACCTGGAGCACGCCGGGCTGGAGGCGGACACCGTGATCGGCGACCTCTGGGCGGAGACCAAGGGCGAGGCACTGCGCGAGCAGGGCGCGAGCATCTACGTCGGCGACCACCTCGGCGACGTCCTGGGCGCCCGCCACGCGCGGGCCGTCGCGGTCGGCGTGGCCACCGGCCCGTACGGCGCCGACGAGCTGCGGGCCGCCGGGGCGGACGTGGTGCTCACGGACCTCACCGGCTTCCCGGAGTGGCTCGACGGGCACCTCGCGGCGAACGGGTCCGCTACGGCCCGACCCGGCGGCGCTGCGCCCGGGCGTTGACGAACAGGCCGGTCAGCGCGGCCAGGAAGCCGGCCGGCATCAGCATGCTCAGCCAGTACATGGCCGTCGGCAGCGGCGTCAGGTGCAGGAACAGCGGGACGAAGGTGATCAGGGTGGCGAGCGCGCCGAGGGCGAAGACGACCGTCCCGGCCCTGACGTACACGTCGCCGGGGTCGGTGCTCTGGCTGCTCACGTCTGCTCACTCCTCCGGGACGGCACTGGACGCACCCAGTCTGGCAGAGCGGCCGCCGGAGCCGCCCACCGGAGCGGGACGGTCACGTTGCGCAGTTTCCCGGCAGCGATGCGTTTTGATCCCTGCTGGGCGGGGGTATGCACGGGGTGCCGAGGGGCGCTACAGGTGCGTCCCGTGTCCTCAGACCCGGGGGTGTGAGCCGATGGACCGCGCAGAGCGCCGCCCCGGCCGTGCCAGTACCGGGTCGCCCGCGACCGTGAGATCCCCGCGCCCCCGATGCCCCGGGCGGGGCCTGGAGCGCCGATCCCTTGCGGAACGCGGATGAGGCAGTGACGGACGGTTAGTCTGCTCCTGACACCGTGCTGACCATGAGCGCCCGCGGGCGCCGAGCCGAGGTCGGCCGTCCTTCTTCCCACACCACCCAGCGATCCCCGGCCAGGGCCGGGATCCCTCACACCCATTCGAGGACTGTTCGAGATGCCCACCGGCCAGGTCAAGTGGTTCAACGAGACGAAGGGCTTCGGCTTCCTGTCGCGCGACGACGGTGGCGACGTCTTCGTCCACACCAAGGCGCTGCCCGCCGGTGTCACCGTGCTGAAGCCGGGCCAGCGGGTCGAGTTCGGCGTGGTCGCCGGCCACCGCGGGGACCAGGCGATGGCCGTGCAGCTGCTGGACGCGCTGCCCTCGGTGGCAGCGGCCCAGCGCCGGAGCGCCGACGACATGGCGCCGATCGTCCAGGACCTGATCACCACGCTGGACGCGGTGCTGCCCGGCCTCCAGCGGGGCCGCTACCCGGCCAAGCCCACCGGCCAGAAGCTGGCCGGCCTGCTGCGCGCGGTGGCCGACCAGTTCGACGTCTGAGGGTCCCCGGGCCACCGTCCGGCCCGGGAACCGGCCGGGACTACCCGAACGCGAGCGCACCCGGGTCGAGCGGGGGCACCAGCCCCTCCGCGGCGGCCCGGGTGAGCAGCGCGCGGACGGCCTCGTAACCCTCCTCGCCGAGGTCGGCGGTGAACTCGTTCACGTACAGCCCGATGTGCTGGTCGGCGACCGCCGGGTCCATCTCCTGGGCGTGCGCCAGCACGTAGGCGCGGCTGGCCGCCGGATCGGCCCAGGCCTGCCGGACGGAGGCGCGGATCGTCTCCGCGAGTCCGCGCAGCCGCTCCGCGCCCAGCGAGCGCCGGGCGACGATCGCGCCGAGCGGGATCGGCAGGCCGGTCTCCCGCTCCCAGGCCTCGCCCATGTCGGCCAGGCTGTGCAGGCCGTACCGGTGGTAGGTGAAGCGGGCCTCGTGGATCACCAGGCCGGCGTCCACCCGGCCGTCCCGGACGGCGGGCATGATCTCGTGGAACGGCAGGACGACGATCTCACCGAAACCGCCCGGCACCGCCCCGGCCGCCCAGAGCCGGAACAGCAGGTAGGCGGTGGAGCGCTCGGACGGCACCGCCACCGTCCGCCCGGCGAGCTCCGCGGGCGAGTCCACACCCGGCCTGGTGAGCACCAGCGGGCCGCAGCCGCGCCCGAGCGCGCCGCCGCAGGGCAGCAGGGCGTACTCGTCCAGGACCCACGGCAGCGCGCCGTAGCTGATCTTCAGCACGTCCAGCTCGCCGCGCTCGGCCAGGCCGTTGGTGACGTCGATGTCGGCGAAGGTCACCTCCGGGGCGTCCGCCCCGGGCACCAGGCCGTGCGCCCAGGCGTGGAAGACGAAGGTGTCGTTCGGGCAGGGCGAGTACGCGATGCTCAGCCGTTCAGCCACGGCCGGCCTCCTCGATCAGTTCGGGGACGGGCAGCGCGGCGAAGGCCCGCTCCAGCGCGGCCAGCGCCTCGCCGATCCGCCAGGCGGTGCGGTCGCGCGGGCCCACCGGGTTGGACACCGTCCGCAGTTCGAAGACCGGGACGCCGTACCGGGCGGCGGCCTCGGCCACGCCGAAGCCCTCCATCGCCTCGGCGGCGGCGCCCGGGTGGCGGGCGGCCAGTTCGGCGGCCCGTCGGGCGCTGCCGGTCACGGTGGAGACGGTCAGCACCGGGCCGGTCACGACCTCGCCGGCGGCCGCGCCCAGGGCCTTGGCGGCCAGCGCGACGGCGCCGGGGGCGGGGGTGTGCCGCACGGTGCCGAAGCCCAGCTCGGTGACGTCGGCGAAGCCCTCGGGGGTCTCGGCACCGAGGTCCGCGGCCACGATCGCGTCGGCCACCACGGTGGCGCCGACCGGGGCGTGCGGGGCGAAGCCCCCGGCGATGCCGGCCGAGGCGACCAGCCCGTACCGGCCGGCGGCCAGCGCGGCGGAGGCGGCAGCGGCGGCGGCGGCCGGACCGACCCCAGCGGCCAGCACGTCCACCGGCGCGCCGTCGGCGCGGTGCAGCACGCCCCCCGGCAGCGGCAGGGCGGCGGATCCGCCGGGCAGGCCGCGCAGGACGGCCTCGGCCTCGGCGGCCACCGCGACGACGACGAGCAGCCGGGCCCGGTCGGGGCCCGACTGCTCGGGGTGCGCGTCCAGGACGTGCGCGGTCATCGCAGGACCGTCAGCTGTCCTGGGTGTTCAGCTGGAAGTACCAGACGGCGATCGGGTTGTCCGAGTTCTTGTCGCCCTCGACCACGGTGACCACGGTCTTGCCGCTGGCGTTCAGCACCTTGGCGGCCTGCTGGGAACCGGAGAAGGTCGGGCCCTTGGCGTACGAGAAGAGGCTGTAGCGGCCGCCCTGGGTGGTCGAGCCGCCGTTGGTGAAGGCCCACCAGCCGGCGTCGGCCACGTTCGGGCTGACGCCGACGCCGACCTGGTCGCTCGGGGTCACGTCGGACGACGGGAGGGTGCCGGCCTTGAGCGCGTTGGTGGCCGTGTCCTGGCACTGCTGCTGCTGCTCCTCGCTGAGCGGGCTGCCGCCGTTCCAGCAGAGCGGGTCGATGGTCATCGAGGAGTTGCCGACGGTCAGGGTGGCACGGTGGGTGTTGTGCTCGGTCTGGTTGGCGGCGATCGCGACGGAGGTGCCCACCGTGGCGGCGCCGACCACGACGACGGCGCCGATGGCGGCGATGGCACGGGCATTGAGGCTCATGCGTCAGAATCTACCGGGCCCGGCCGATCACGCTACGCGGGGGTCGGCGACCGCGTGTTGCCGTACCGGCCCGCAGCGCCCCCGCACCGCCCCCGCACCGGCCCGCTCGGAGCCAGGCCGGCCCCGGCCAGGCCCGGTCAGGCCACCCGGGGAGCCGTCGGGTGCCGGCGCAGGCCCAGCCGCAGCAGCGAGTGGGCCGTCCACAGCAGCATCAGGCCGACCACCGCCGCCGCGATCGACAGGCCCAGCACCCCGTTCAGCGGCAGCACGATGCCCACCCCGCCGCCCGCCACCCAGGACAGCTGCATCAGCGTCTCCGAGCGGGCGAAGGCCGAGGTCCGCACCGCCTCCGGGACGTCCCGCTGGATCAGCGCGTCCAGCGCCAGCTTGCCCAGCGAGGCCGCCATCCCCGACAGCCCCGCGACCAGGATGACCGTCACCACGCCGTACCAGAGCGCGGCCGCCGCCGTCACGCAGGCCGCCACCAGCAGCATCGCGGTGACCGTCGCCTCCGGGCCGCGGGTGCGCAGCCAGGAGCCCAGCACCGAGCCCAGCGCGTTGCCCGTCCCGGCCGCCGCCGCCACCAGACCCAGCGCCAGCGTCGGCTGCAGCCCGCCGATCGGATCGGTGCGCAGCAGGAAGGCCAGGAAGAACACCAGGAAGCCGACCAGCCAGCGCATCGCCGCCATCGCCCGCAGCGCCAGCACCACCGAGGGGCCGACGGTGCGCAGCGAGGCCTTCACCTTCGGCGCCTTGTGGTGGATCAGGTGCGAGCCCTCGCCGTGCACCTCGGCGTGCAGGACGGCCCGCTGCTCCCCCTTCGCCGAGTCGACCTCATGCGGCAGGTGGAACGCCATCAGGGTGCCGATCACGAACACCAGGAAGGCGCCGCGCAGCGGCCAGCCCGGCCCGAGCAGGTGCAGCAGCCCGCCCACCCCGGCCGCCACGCCGGTGGCCAGCAGCCCGGCCAAGGTCACCCGCGAGTTCGCCTTCACCAGCGACAGCCGGCGCGGCAGCAGCCGGGGCACCACGACGCTGCGCACCACCCCGTACGCCTTGGAGGCCACCAGCACGCCCAGCGCCTCCGGGTACAGCGCGATGCCGCCGCCGGAGATCACCCCGGCCATCGTCCAGGCCAGCACCGCCCGGGCGAGCATCGACATCGCCATGGCCGCCCGGCGGCCGTGCGGGATGCGGTCCAGCAGCGGGCCGATCACCGGCGCGAGCAGGGCGAACGGCGCCATGGTGATCAGCAGGTAGAGGGCTACCCGGCCGCGCGCCTGGCCGGTGGGGACGGAGAAGAAGATGGTGGAGGCCAGCGCGATGGTGATCAGCATGTCGCCGAAGGAGTTCAGCGCGTGCAGCTCGATCAGCTTGGCGAGGCCGGACTCGCCGGCGCCCTCGGCGGAGGTGGCCCGGCGGATCCGGCGGCCGGCGTAGCGCACCAGCTTGCCGGTGCGCAGACCGGCGGCCGAGGCGGTGCGGACCAGGAAGGAGCGGCGGGGCTCGGGGGTCTCGTCGCCGTCCTGCTCCGGCTCCTCGCCGGGGGGAGCGGCCGGGGCCTCGGCCGGCGGACCGGCCGCGAAGCCGGCCCGGTCCGCGCCGAGGTCGAGGGGGTGGGGCCGAGGGGTGCCGTCGGCCGCCGGGACGACCCGCTTGACCAGGCTGACCCGGGTGGTGGGCGCCGCGGCATCGGCCCCCGGCCGCGGTTCGCCCGCGGCGGGGGCGGGAGTCTGCTGTCGCGGCACGGCGTCCGCCTCGTCGGGGCCGCCGGCCTGCGAGGAGCGCAGTGCGTGCTGCGACGGGTCGTCGTCCGCCACAAGCCCATCCTGCCCCAGATTCGCCGAGGCAACGCCGTAATACGCCCCCGCTCGGCGCGGCCGCGGAGGGCTCGGCTCCGCCCCGGACTGTGCCGGGGCGCCGACCGGCGGGTAGCCTGCGCAGGGTCCGCCCGTCGGGCGCCGAGCGCCGGCAGACCGGTCGAGCGGCGCGGCCGGTACCCGGGGCGGCCCCGAGTCGCGCAGAATGGACGAGGGACTACCGAGCCGCGACGAAACAGGCAACACGCCGTGGGCGACAGAAGAACTGGGAGAGAATCGACGCCGTGAGTGCTGCGATGCGAAGCCGTACCCCCGACCGGCTCTGTGCCGAGGCCGTCGAACTCGCCCGCCAGGCCGCCGAGGAGGCCGTGGGACCGGAGGCGGTCGGTCCGCACCTGGGCGTGCAGGCGGACGCCGACCGCGTCGTCACCCACAACTTCGAGTGCCTGGACGCGGCCTACCGCGGCTGGCACTGGGCCGTCACCGTGGCCCGCGCGCCCCGCGCCAAGAACGTCACCCTCGACGAGGTCGTGCTGCTGCCCGGCCCCGACGCCGTGCTCGCCCCGGAGTGGGTGCCGTGGAGCGAGCGGCTGCGCCCCGGGGACATGGGCCCCGGAGACCTGCTGCCGACCGGCGCCGACGACCTGCGGCTGGAGCCCGGCTGGACCGGCGAGGACGAGCCCGCGCCGAACTCCGTGGTCGCGCTCGCGGCCGAGGAGGATGTCGTCGTCACCGACCCGCACGTCCAGCCCGCCCCGGCCCGCGCGCGGATCAACGCCGTCGCCGAGGAGCTCGGCCTGGGCCGCAGCCGGGTGCTCTCCCGGCTCGGCCTGCACCTGGCCGCCGAGCGCTGGGAGAAGGCCCACGGCCCGCAGACCCCGATGGCGCAGGCGGCCCCCGCCGCGTGCGGCAGCTGCGGCTTCCTGGTGCCGATCGGCGGTTCGCTCGGACAGGCCTTCGGCGTGTGCGGCAACGAGTTCGGCCCGGCCGACGGGCAGATCGTCTCCTTCGCGTACGGCTGCGGCGGGCACTCCGAGGCGGCCGTCATCCCGGCTCCGCCGGCGCCGTCCGAGCTGATCCTGGACGAGCTGGTGGTCGAGCCGCTGCAGCTGCACCCGGACCGCGCCTCCGGCTCGGTCGAGCCGGACGCCCCGGCCGAGGAGCTCGGCCACTCCTGACCCAGGGTCCGCACCCGCACCCCGCACGGCCCGTCCCACTGAACCGGTGGGGCGGGCCGCGCCGTACGCGGAGGTGGGGGGCGCTGCTGCCGCGGCGTCCGCTCCCCGCCGCCGCCCGTGGGACCCCCGCCCGCGGGCGGGCGCGGGGCGCGGCGGGCCGTCATCCGGCCGTCCGGGTCGTGAGGCCTGTCCCCGGCCTTCGCGGGGCCTGTTGCGGCCGCCGTGGGACCGCCGTGGGGCCGCTGCCGGGCCGTCGGGCCGGGCCGTGGTCGGGAGCAGTCAGTGGGGCAGGGAAGAATGCCCCTACGACGTACAGGGTGGCGGAAGGCGGCAGGTCCAGTGGAACCTCGGATCATCGGCAGCGGCACGGACGAGCACCTCGCGGACCCGTTCGGGAGCGCCGCGCTGCGCCGGCGGGTCCTGGACGCCTGGGCCGCCTCGCCGGCCCGCTTCCGGGAGGACGCCAACGCCGAGGAGGAGCTGGCGCTCGGCGGCTACCGCGACCGCCTGGTCGTCGAGTTGGCGCAGAACGCGGCCGACGCGGCGGTGCGCGCCGGGCACGGCCCCGGGCGGCTGCGGCTGACCCTCGCCGACGGGGTGCTGGCCGCCGCCAACACCGGCGCGCCGCTGGACGCGGCCGCCGTCGAGTCGCTGTCCACCCTGCGGGCCTCCTCCAAGCGCGGCGAGACGCCCGCCGTCGGCCGGTTCGGCGTCGGCTTCGCCGCCGTCCTCGCCGTCACCGACGAGCCCGCCGTGCTGGGTGCCGCGGGCGGGGTGCGCTGGTCGCTCGGTGAGGCCAGGGCCCTGGCCGAGGCGCAGCCCGCGCTCGCCGACGAGCTGCGCGCCCGGGACGGCCACGTGCCGCTGCTGCGGCTGCCGTTCGCGGCCGAGGGGCCCGCCCCCGAGGGCTACGACACCGTGGTGGTGCTGCCGCTGCGGGACGCTCCCGCCGAGGACCTGACCCGCCGGCTGCTCGCCGGGATCGACGACGCGCTGCTGCTCACCCTGCCCGGCCTCGCCGAGATCGTGGTGGAGACCCCGGACGGCACCCGCACGCTCACCCGCAGCGCCGCCGAGCCGCGCCCGGACGGCGTCACCGAGGTGACCGTCACGGACGACGCGGGCGGGCGGCTGCGCCAGACCGTCTGGCAGACCGCCGGCGCCTCCGGCCGGCTGGACCCGGAGCTGCTCGCCGACCGGCCGACCGAGGAGCGCGCCCGCCCCTACTGGACGGTGACCTGGGCCGTTCCCGTCGACGAGGACGGCACCCCGCAGCGGCCCGCCGTCGAGCCGGTGCTGCACGCGCCCACCCCCAGCGACGAGCCGATCGGCCTGCCGGCGCTGCTGATCGCCTCCTACCCGCTGGACTCCACCCGTCGGCACATCGCGCCCGGCCCGCTCGCCGACTTCCTCACCGAGCGCGCCGCCGACAGCTACGCCGACCTGCTCCGCGCCCGCGGCGCCGACCTCGGCTCGCTCGGCCTGGTGCCGGGCCCGCTCGGACAGGGGCCGCTGGACAACGCGCTGCGCGCCGCCGTGCTCTCCCGGCTGCCCGGCACGCCGTTCCTGCCCCACCCCGGCGGCGTCGAGGAGGGCACGCCGGCGCTGCGGCCCCGGGACGCGACGCTGCTGGAGGGCGCGGACGGCTCGGTGGTCGAGGCGCTGGCGCCGATCTTCCCCGGGCTGCTGCCGGCCGGGCTGGAACGCCGCACCGAGCTGCGGGTGCTGAACGTGCGCCGGGTGCCGCTGGCCGAGGTGGTCGACCAGCTCGGCGGTCTGGACCGCGACCCCGCCTGGTGGCGCAACCTGTACGCGGCGCTCGGCGCGGCCGACCCGGAGGCGCTCGGCGCGCTGCCCGTGCCGCTCGCCGACGGGCGGACCGTCACCGGGCCGCGGCGGGTGCTGCTGCCCTCCGAGGACGCCGACTGGGCGGCCTTCCCCGGCTACCCCGAGACGCTGGCCGGGGCGCTCGCCACGCTGGACCTGCGGCTGGCCCACCCGGAGGCCGCCCACCCGCTGCTGGCCAAGCTCGGCGCCGGCACCGCCACCCCGGCCGGGGTCCTGGACACCCCCGAGGTGCGGGCGGCCGTCGCCCGCTCCTACGAACTGGCCGAGGACGACCTGGACGCCGCGCTGGAACTGGCCGACGCCGTCCTGGCCCTGGTCAAGGCCGCCGCCCCGGCACCCGGCGAGCACCCCTGGCTGGCCCGGCTGGCGCTGCTGGACGACGAGGGCGAGCCCGCCCGTGCCGGCGAACTCGTGCTGCCCGGAAGCCCGTTCGCCGCCCTCGCACGCGAGGAGGACGCCGGCTGGGTGGACGACGAACTGCTGGAACGCTGGGGCCCCGAGGTGCTCGCCGCCGTCGGCACCCTGGCCGACTTCGTGCTGGTGCGCGCCGAGGACGTGGTGCTCGACCCGGACGACCTGGAGCGGCTCGACCCGACCGCACCCGCCGACCGGGCCGCCGGCGGCCACCCCACCGGCCTGCTGGACGAGGCGCCGGACGGGCTCGCCGACTGGGCCGAGGACGTCCTGGAGGCGCTGCACGCGGACGAGGCGGTCGGCGTGCCGCCGGTGGCCGCCGAACTGCTTGCCGTGCGCGACCTCGACCTGGTCGACGACGACGCCTGGCCCGAGGCACTGGCCGCGCTGGCCCGCCCGCCGTACCGGGACGCCGTGGTCACTCCCGTGCGCACCCTGCTGCCGGACGGCTCCTACGCCGACCTGCCGCCGTACACCGCCTGGTGGCTGCGCGACCACCCGGTGCTGGACGGCCGCGAGCCCGCCGGGCTGCGCGCCGCCGGGGCCGACCCGCTGCTGCGCGGCCTCTACGACGAGGCGCGCACCACCCTGGACGAGCAGTTCCTGCACGCCCTCGGGGTGCGCACCACGCTGGCCGCCCTGCTCGCCGAGCCGCACGGCCCGGACGAGGTGCTGGACCGGCTCACCGACCCGGCCGCAGCGGTCGGGCATCGCCAACTGCACGGCATCCACAGCGCCTTGGCCAGGGTCGACCGGGAGCGGATCGAGCCGCTGGACGTCGTGCGGGCGCTGCCGCCGCTGGACCCGGACACCGGGCGCCGCCCGGACCACACGGTGGTGGTGGACGCGACCGAGGCGGTCGTCGCCGACGCCCCCGACCTGGTCCAGCTCCTGCACCCGTACCCGCTGCTGCCGGTGGCCCCGGCGCTCGCCGCGGACCTCGCCGAGCGGCTGCACGTGTCGCTGGCCAGCGAGGTGGCCGGCGGCCGGGTGCTCTCCGAGGGCGTGCTGCACCGGGTGCCGGCCGTGGTGCGGGAGCTGCTGCCCGGCTGCCCCGTCGTCTACGAGGAGCACGAGGAGCTGCTGGTCGTCGGCCCCGACGGCGCCGAGGCCGCGGTGGACTGGCGCTGGGACCACGAGGCGGACGCGCCGGAGCCGCCGTACGACCCGGAGCAGGCCGAAGCCGCCGACGAGGACGACGAGTTCGACGTCCCGCCGGTGCCCGGGCTGCTGCACGCCGCCACCCCGGAGGGCCTCGCGGCCGGGCTCGCCTGGTCGGTCGGGCAGTGGCACCGGCGCTTCGAGGTGCTGGCCGCGCTCAGCGAGCCGGACCGGGCGTACGAGCTGTCGGCGGCGCGGGACTTCGAGGGCTGAGCGGCGGGCCGGGCGGGCCGGCCGGGTCGAGCGGGCCTGGGCTCCGCCGGTCCCGTCCGTTCCGCCGGTTCCGCCGACCTGGCGGGCTCGGCGGGCTCAGCCGTTCCGCGGTTTGAGCCGCAGGTAGACGGTGGTGGTGACGGTCAGCCAGACCGCGCCGAGCGTCACCATCGCCGCGGCCCGCAGTGCGGGCGTGAGCCGGTCCGTCAGGCCGACGCCGACCATCGCCAGCGCCGTCAGCCCGACCGCCAGCAGTCCGCCGAGGAAGGCGGTGAACGCCTCCAACTCCCCACCCCTGCGCGCCATCCGGCACCCCCTTCCGGGTGCCATGCTAGAGCGGGCGGCCTGGAACCGGGCTCATACGACCCGGCTCGTCCGACCGGGCTCACTCCGCGCCGCGGCGCTTCATCCACGCCCAGGCGACCTCCAGCACCGCGCCGCAGATCAGCGCGATGCCCACGCCCGTCCACGGGTCGCGGTCGCCGACCAGGGAGAGCTGGAAGAAGTCGGACAGCGGCGGGACCACCAGGACCAGCGTGAACGCGCCGCCCATCGCGCCGATCAGCAGCAGCCGCCACCAGTTGTACGGCCGGGCGACGATGGCGAGCACCCAGATGGCGATCAGGAACAGCGTCAGGGTGGCCACGCTGGTGTCGGCCTTGAGGTCCGTCGTGTGGTTGGCGCGGGCCAGCGCGTAGGCGACGAAGGTGCCGGTGCCGGCGATGACGCCGCCGGGAACGGCGAGGCGCAGCACCCGCTTCACGAAGCCGGTGCGGGCCCGCTCGTTGTTGGGGGCCAGGGCCAGGAAGAAGGCCGGCACGCCGATGGTGAGGGTGGACAGCACGGTGGAGTGCCGGGGCAGGAACGGGTACGGCGCATGGGTGAAGATCACCAGCAGCGCCAGCAGCACCGAGTAGACCGTCTTCACCAGGAACAGGCCGGCCACCCGCTCGATGTTGCCGATCACCCGGCGGCCCTCGGCGACCACCGAGGGCATGGTGGCGAAGGAGTCGTTCAGCAGCACGATCTGGGCGACCGCCTTGGTGGCGTCCGAGCCGGTGCCCATCGCCACGCCGATGTCGGCGTCCTTGAGCGCGAGCACGTCGTTGACGCCGTCGCCGGTCATCGCCACGGTGTGGCCCCGGGACTGCAGCGCCCCGACCAGCCGGCGCTTCTGCTGCGGGGTGACCCGGCCGAAGACGCTGGTCCGCTCGGCCGTGTCGGCGAGCTGTTCCGGGTCCTGCGGCAGGGTACGGGCGTCCAGCGGGTGGTCCGCACCGGGCAGGCCGAGGTGGCCGGCCACCGCGCCCACCGAGACCGCCGCGTCACCGGAGATCACCTTGGCCCGGACGTCCTGCCCCGCGAAGTAGCGCAGGGTGTCGGCGGCGTCCGCCCGCAGCCGCTGCTGGAGCACCACCAGGGCGAGCGGGCTGAGGCCGGCGGCCGGGTCGGGGGAGTCCAGCGGATCGGGCGTGCGGCCGAGCAGCAGCACCCGCAGGCCCCGGGCGCCCAGCTCGTCCACCTCGGCGAGCGCCGGGTGCCCGGCGGGCAGCAGGACGTCGGGGGCGCCGAGCAGCCAGCTGGCCTCGCCGCCCTGCGGCTCCAGCAGCTGCACGCCGCTCCACTTGCGGGCGGAGGAGAAGGGCATCGCCTCGATCACCCGCCAGCCGTCGCCGCCCGGCCCCGGGCCGTCGCCCCGCCCGTACGCGTCGATCACGGCCTGCATGGAGGGGTTGGGCCGGGCGTCGGCGCCGGCCATCACGCCGAGCGCGTGCTTGACGGTGGCCTCGTCGACCGCGGGCGGCCCGCCGTCGGAGATCACCCGCAGGTCGATCACGTCCATGCCGCCCTCGGTGAGGGTGCCGGTCTTGTCCAGGCAGACGGTGTCCACCCGGGCCAGGCCCTCGATCG
This sequence comes from Kitasatospora sp. NPDC048194, assembly GCF_043202455.1. Lineage (NCBI taxonomy): Bacteria > Bacillati > Actinomycetota > Actinomycetes > Kitasatosporales > Streptomycetaceae > Kitasatospora > Kitasatospora sp. NPDC048194. Next base: position 207,010 of record NZ_JBIDAK010000009.1, on the reverse strand, counting down.
CCGGGAGCTCCTGGACCAGGCACTGCTTGCGGCCGAGCCGGATCACGCCGATCGCGAAGGCCACCGAGGTCAGCAGCACCAGGCCCTCGGGGACCATCGGCACGATGCCGGCCACCATCCGGCGGACGGCCTCGCGCCAGTCCCGGCCCTCGACGGCGAGCTGGCTGATGATCAGGCCGAGCGCGGTGGGGATCAGCAGATAGGTGATGAACCGCAGGATGCTGTCGATGCCGGTGCGCAGCTCCGACTTCACCAGGGTGAACTTGCTCGCCTCCTCGGCCAGCTGGGCCGCGTAGGCCTGCCGGCCGACCTTGGTCGCGGTGAAGGCGCCCGCGCCGGCCACCACGAAGCTGCCGGACATCACCTGGTCGCCGGGCTGTTTGAGGACGGGGTCGGGCTCGCCGGTGAGCAGCGACTCGTCGACCTCCAGGCCGTCCGCCTCGGTGACCTCGCCGTCCACGATGACCTTGTCGCCGGTGCCGAGCAGCACCGTGTCGTCGAGGACGATGTCGGAGACGGCGATCTGCTGGACGGTGCCGTCCCGGCGGACCTGCGGACGGGCCTCGCCGATCAGGGCCAGGCTGTCCAGGGTCTTCTTGGCGCGCAGTTCCTGGAAGATGCCGATCGCCGTGTTCGCCACGATGACCAGGCCGAACAGGCCGTCCTGGAGGGGGCCGACGATCAGGATGATCCCGAACATGACGCCGATGATCGCGTTGAACCGGGTGAAGACGTTGGCCCGGACGATCTCCTTGGCGGACCGGCTGGAACGCACCGGGACGTCGTTGACGCGGCCGCTCGCGACCCGCTCGGCGACCTCGGCGGCGGTCAGTCCGCCACGCCGCCCGGGCAGCAACCCGAGGGGGTGCGCACCGTCCCGGCGCTCTCCGTCGGCCGGCTGCTCTTCCGCGGGCTGGGCAGGCTGGGTCATGGCACCGACTCTACGGGTGCCCTTTGTCCGATGCGTGCTACTAAAGGACCATTCAGTCCGACCGGGTGGCCGGGCCCGTACCGCTGCCGGTGCCGCCGCCCGAGCCGTCGCCGTCCGCCTCGCGCTGCGCGGCCTCGGCGGCGCGGCTGCGGGCGATCGCGTCCCGGCGGGCCCGGCAGTACCAGAGGCCGATCAGGCCGAGCAGGCCGCCGGAGAGGCAGATCCACGGCCAGGTGCCGTGCCCGTGGTCGGAGAGGGTGCCCTGGAAGGGCAGCAGCACGAGGAAGGCGACGAACCACAGGACCGTGCCCCCGCTGACGATGGCGACGTCGTTGGCCTCCAGCGGAGGGGGCGAGGGGTGCAGTGGCGTCTTGGGCATGGGGCCTAGCGTACGGTGCGCCGCGGGCCGGGCGGGGGCCCCGGCGGCACGGCCCCGCCGATCTGGGGTTCTACGCGCGAAGATAGCGCGGGTGCGATCCGGAAACCATACTTTGGTCTACGCCCGGCCACCGTCGCCCCGGGCGGTCTCCCCCCTCTCCTCAGCTCCCCCACAGAGGACTCCCCGCCATGCCAGTGGTCCAGCCGACCACCGAGTCGCCCGAACCCGACGCCGCACCCCAGCCCCCGACGGGTGCCCTCGACCGCTACTTCCGGATCACCGAGCGCGGCTCCAGCCTGCCCCGCGAGATCCGCGGCGGCGTCGCCACCTTCTTCACCATGGCGTACATCCTGGTGCTGAACCCGATCATCCTGGCCAGCGCCACGGACATGACCGGGGCCCACCTCGACAGCGCCCAGCTGGTCACCGCCACCGCCCTCACCGCGGGCCTCACCACCCTGCTGATGGGCGTGATCGGCAACGTCCCGATCGGGCTCGCCGCCGGCCTCGGCGTCAACACCATCGTGGCGCTGCAGCTCGCGCCGAAGATGACCTGGCCGGACGCCATGGGCATGGTGGTGCTGGCCGGCTTCGCGATCATGCTGCTGGTCGCCACCGGCCTGCGCGAGCGGGTCATGAACGCCGTCCCGCTCGGGCTGCGCAAGGCCATCGCGATCGGCATCGGCCTGTTCATCGCCCTGGTCGGCCTGGTCGACTCCGGCTTCGTCAGCCGCATCCCGGACGCCGCCCACACCACCGTCCCGCTGCAGCTCGGCGGCAACGGCCACCTGCTCGGCTGGCCGGTGCTGGTCTTCGTCTTCGGCCTGGTGCTCACCCTCGTCCTGGTGATCCGCAAGGTGCCCGGCGCCATCCTGATCAGCATCGCGGCCTCCACCGTGCTCGCCCTGGTCATCGACCAGGCGGCCGACATCCCGGCGCTCAAGTGGGGCCTCACCGTCCCGACCTGGCCGGGCAACCCGGTCGCCGCCCCCGACTTCGGGCTGGTCGGCAAGGTCAGCCTGTTCGGCGGCTTCTCCAAGGTCGGCGTGCTGACCGGCGTGCTGTTCGTCTTCACCGTCCTGATGTCCTGCTTCTTCGACGCGATGGGCACCATCCTCGGCGTCGCCGACGAGGCCCGCCTGCTCGACGCGAAGGGCGACCTGCCGGGCATCAACAAGGTCCTGATGGTCGACGGCATCGCCACCGCGGCCGGCGGCGCCACCTCCGCCTCCGCCAACACCTGCTTCGTCGAGTCCACCGCGGGCGTCGGCGAGGGCGCCCGGACCGGCTTCGCCTCGATCGTCACCGGCCTGCTCTTCATGGTGGCGCTCTTCCTCACCCCGCTGGCCACCATGGTCCCCGCCCAGGCCGCCACCCCGGCGCTGGTCACGGTGGGCTTCCTGATCCTCGCGAACTCCGTCAAGGAGATCGACTGGGCCGACTACACCATCGCGATCCCGGCCTTCCTGACCATCGTGATGATGCCGTTCACCTACTCGATCACCAACGGCATCGGCTTCGGCTTCATCGCCTTCTGCATCCTGCGCCTGGCTGCCGGCCGGGCCCGCAGCGTCCCGGCCCCGCTGTACGCGGTGGCGGCGGTGTTCGCCTTCTACTACCTGATGCCGGCCCTCGGCCTGCTCTGACGCCCACGCGGCCCCCGCCCCACAGGCCGGCTTGCCCGGCTGAACGCTGCCCCGCCCTCCGGCCCGGAGGGCGGGGCAGCGGCGTCACTGGACGTCGAACTCGTTGCCCTCCGGGTCGGCCATGGTCGTCCAGGTGCCGGCGGGTTCGCTGACCTCGCGCAGGACGGTGGCGCCGAGGGCCCGGAGGCGGGCGACGGTGGCCGCGCGCTCGGCCGGGCCGGGGTGGAGGTCGAGGTGGAGGCGGTTCTTGGCCTGCTTCGCCTCGGGGACGGCCTGGAAGAGGATGCGGCGCCCGAGGCCGGTGCCGGAGGCCGGGTCGTACGGGTCCTCGGGGTGGCGGACGGCGGCGAGGGTGCGCCAGGCGGGCCGGCCGTCGAGTTCGGTGACGGCCTCCGGGGTGACGGCGCCGGCGTCGAGCAGGCGGGCGACCAGGGCGCTGTGGTCCTCGACGGTGTAGTCGAGGGCGGCGCCCCAGAAGGCGGCCTGGCGGTGCGGATCGGTGCAGTCGATGACGAGCTTCCAGTGCAACGGCATGTAACCGGTTCTACCGGTTACCGGCCCGCGAGGCAATCACCGCAGGTCCTGCGGCGCCGGGCGGTTGTCAAAAAGGCGACCGTGTAGGGCAGTTGGCCGTGGGCATACTGCCTGGACGGAGAAGGGGGAGGGGGGCTCGACCCATGGTGCAACAGGATCCGCCCGGGGGAGTCGAGGCGAGGCTGCTGCCGGAACTGTTCTGGCGGGCCGACAAGGCCTCGCTGGACGGGCAACGCGAGACGCTCCGGTGGCACCGGGGACTCATCGCGATGCTGGTGATCGCCGCGCTGATCGGGTCGCTCCCCGGCCCGGACCACAAGGGCGACAGCGACATCAAGCCACTGTTCTCGGTGGCCGCGTTCCTGGTCGCCGGCTACTTCTGGTCCCGGCTGCGCCGCAGCAACCCGCAGGGCCGCTGGTACGAGGCCCGGGCGGCGGCCGAGTCGGTCAAGACGCTGGCCTGGAAGTACACCGTCCGGGCCAGGCCGTTCGACGGCGAGGCCGAGTCGGCGGACGCGGACCGCGGCTACCTGCTGCAGGTCGAGGACGTGCTGCGGGCCTTCGAGGACCCGGAGATCGTGCCGCCCGGCACCGTCCCGGAGATCACCGAGGAGATGCGCCGCGCCCGGGCCGACAGCCTGACCGCCCGGCGCACGCTCTACCTGCGCACCCGGGTCGAGGGCCAGCGCACCTGGTACCGCTCGCGCGCCGAGTCCTGCGAGTCCCAGGCGGTCTCCTGGGGGCTGGGCATCGCCGCGCTGATCATCATCGGTGCGGCGGCGGCGATCGCCCAGGCCACCGGCGCTCTGGAGGTGCACGTCTTCGGCGCCAGCTCGGCGGCGGCCGCGGCGATCATCGCCTGGACGCAGCTCAAGCAGCTGCGCCCGCTGGCCGCCGCCTACCAGTTGGCCGCGCGCGAGCTGGAGAACGTCGGCAACCAGCTCTCCGACCTGGACCTCCGGGCGCCGGACGCGGAAGCGCGCTGGGCCCGGCTGGCCGCGGAGGCGGAGGACGCGGTCTCCCGCGAGCACACCACCTGGCGGGCCCGCCGGGCGTTCCCGCGGTAGGCGACGCGGGGGGAGGGGCTGGGGAGATACCGCGAAGCGGGGTGCACAGGTGTGCGGGATGCGTGAGGGTCGGGCGCTGAGGCACCGAACGTAACCGTTACGTGTCCATGCCCTGGTTTCATCGCCACCGCGCACCCGAAGTCGCTGCCCGGAGGCCCCCTTGCGCATTCTCCTGATCGCCACGGCGTTCAACAGCCTGACCCAGCGCGTCCACACCGAGCTGCGCGAGCGCGGCCACCAGGTCGCCGTCCAACTCGCGCTCGGGGACGACCAGATGCGGGCCGCCGTGGCCCGGGTCGACCCGGAGCTGATCCTCTGCCCGATGCTCACCAAGGCCGTCCCGGCGGACATCTGGTCCTCCCGGACGGTCCTGATCGTGCACCCGGGCCCGAAGGGCGACCGCGGCCCCTCCTCGCTCGACTGGGCGATCACCGAGGGCGCCTCCCACTGGGGCGTCACCGTGCTGCAGGCCGTCGAGGAGATGGACGCCGGCGACATCTGGGCGTCCGTCGAGTTCCCGGTGCCCGACTGCGGCAAGAGCGAGCTGTACCGGGGCGAGGTGGCCGACGCCGCCGTCGAGGCCGTCCTGCTCGCCGTCCAGCGGTACGAGGGCGGGCTGTTCACCCCGGAACCGCTCGACTACAGCCGCCCGGACGTGCGCGGCAAGCTGCGGCCCTTCCTGCGCCAGGAGGTCCGCCGGATCGACTGGGAGCAGGACGACACCGCCACCGTGCTGCGCAAGCTGCGCGCCGCCGACTCCCAGCCCGGCGTGCTGGACGAGCTGTACGGCCGCGAGTTCTTCCTGCACGGCGGCCACCCCGAGGACGAGCTGCGCGGCCCGGAGCCCGGTGCCGTCCTGGCCACCCGGGACGGCGCGATCTGCCGCGCCACCGTGGACGGCGCGGTCTGGATCCCGCAGTTGCGCCCGCGCCGCACCCCCGGCGGGCCGGCCACCTTCAAGCTGCCGGCCGCGACGGTGCTCGCCGACGAGCTGCACCGCGTGCGCGAGGTGCCGGTGACGCCGGCCGCGGCCGGCCGCCGGGACACCTGGTCGGAGCTGCGCTACCGCGAGGAGGGCGACGTCGGCTACCTCGAGTTCGCCTACGCGGGCGGTGCGATGAGCACCGAGCAGTGCCGCCGGCTGCTCGCCGCCTACCGCACGGCCGCCGACCGGCCCACCTCGGTGCTGGTGCTCGGCGCACCCCGGGACTTCTACTCCAACGGGATCCACCTCAACGTCATCGAGGGCGCGGCCTTCCCGGCGCTGGAGTCCTGGGAGAACATCAACGCGATGGACGACCTGGTCGAGGCGATCCTGACCACCGGCGACAAGCTGACCGTCGCCGCACTGGCCGGGAACGCGGCGGCCGGCGGCCTGATGATGGCGCTCGCCGCCGACGAGGTGTGGTGCCGGGAGTCGGCGGTGCTCAACCCGCACTACCGGCTGATGGGCCTGTACGGCTCCGAGTACTGGACGTACACCCTGCCCGCCCGGGTCGGCGCCGAGCAGGCCGAGCGGCTCACCACCGAGGCGCTGCCGGTCGGGGCCGAGCACGCCCGCCGGATCGGCCTGGTGGACCGGACCTTCGGCGGGGACGCGGGCGAGTTCCGCCGCCGGGTCGCCCGGGAGGCCTCCCGGCTGGCCGCCTCGCCCGAGCTCACCGGGCGGCTGGTGGACAAGAAGCGCCGCCGGGCCGAGGACGAGGAGACGAAGCCGCTGGCCGAGTACCGGGCGGAGGAACTGCGCCGGATGCACGCCAACTTCTACCGGGCGGGCGAGCCGTACCACGCGCTGCGGCGGGACTTCGTGCACAAGGTCTGCCCGGTGGCCACGCCGGAGCACCTCACCGGTCTGCTCGGGCGGCCGGAGTGACTGGCGGGTAGCGGCGCCCAGGGCCGGCCCGGAGCGGGACCGGGGCCGGCCCTGAGCAGGGTCGGAGCAGGACAGGGCAGGAGCGACGACGTCCGGCCGGGGTGGGACCCCGGCCGGACGTCGTCGTTCCTGCTCCCCGGTGTCAGCGCCGGGCGCGGGCCTCGCCCACCGGCCGCCGCGGCTGCTGCGGCGGCACCCGGGAGGGCCCGGTGCCACCCGGGGTGAAGGAGGCACGTGGCGGCAGCGGGGCCGCCGGACCGACCAGCACCGGCTGGGAGGCGTTCTTGCTCGGCGAGACGGCGAAGGCCAGCGCGCCGAAGAACACGTAGCAGCCGAGCCCGACCCCGAGCGGGAAGATGAACTCCAGGGCCATCACGCCGTTCTGCGTGGAGTGCGAGAGGTCCAGCCGGACGGACAGCGCCGCCATCCCGGTGTAGTGCATCGCGCAGACGGCGACGCCCATCACCGGAGCGGCGGCCAGCACGGCGAGGGTGCCCCGGATGTTCAGCGCCGCCCAGAGCGCGGCGGTGGCCGCGAACACCGCGATGGCGACCGACAGCCACACCGTGAACCGGTCGTAGTGGAGGAAGCCGGGCAGGACCATCGCGGCCATGCCGAGGTAGTGCATCGCGGCGACCCCCAGTCCGGTGGTCAGCCCACCGGCCAGCAGCGCCAGGAGGGGCCGGCGGCGCCAGTACCCGACGGTGAACAGCCCGATGCCGACCACCGCGACGGCGACCAGCAGGCTGAGCACGGTCAGCCCCGGCTGGTAGGTGATCTCGACCCCGGTGACGGAGAAGCCGAGCATCGCGATGAAGTGCATGGACCAGATGCCGGCGCCGAGCGAGGTCGAGGCGAAGAGCAGCCAGACCGCCTTGGTGCGGCCGTGTGAGACGAGTGCCCAGCGGGCGCTGCGCAGGGCGACGAAGGCCCCGAGGCAGGCGACGAAGTACGAGACCGCCGGTGTCACCCAGCCGTGGTCGGCATGATGGATCTCACCCAAGAGAGCTCCCAGGACGGTTGCGGGGATGCGGGCGCCGGGTCTCGGGGCGGAGGCGGGGGACCGGATACGGGGGTCGGTGGGGCGCGCGGAGGTGGGCGCGGAGGGGGCTCCGCCATGGGGAGACCCTGGCGTGTGGTGCCCCTGACAACGGGGACAGTAGCCACTACCCGCCGGTCGCACAAGGCTCAGGGTTTCACGAAGTCCCAGGTCAGGGTGGACCTTTACGCAGTCTGCATGATCTCGGCACCAAGCCCTGACAGGGCCCTTGCACGGCCTTCGGGCCCCGCTTGTGGGTTACTCCAGCGGAGCCAGCCCGAACGGGTGCCCCGCTGGGTCGATCAGCACCTTCAGCGTGCGGCCGTGCTGGTAGCCGGGCTCGGTCGCGCCGAGTTCGAGGGCCCTGGCGGTCGCCTCGTCCAGGTCGTCGACGTAGAAGTCGAGGTGGAAGTGCTTGCTGCCGTCCGGCTCGGTCCACGGCTCCGGCCGGTAGCCGCTCACCCGGCCGAAGCCGAGCGGGCTGCCGCCCTCCGGGTTGTCCAGGATCGCGAAGTGCTCGTCCACGTGCCGGGTCTCCCAGCCGAGGAGCTCCCCGTAGAAGGAGGCCAGCGCGACGGGGTCGGCGCAGTCGATGGTGACCATGGCGAGCCGGGCGAAGCCGCTGTCGCCCCGCCCGGGCTGGGTGCCCCGCCCGGACGGCGCGGGCGTGGCGGACTGCTCGTACGGCGCGGGGGGCGCGTACGGCACGTACGGCGCGGGCGGCTCGGCGGCGACGTCGGACATGGCTGGTCGGCCCTTCCTGAGCGGGAGTGGTGACCTCATGACCAATATGGCACCGGGCCGATCTTCCGGCACGGCGGGAACGCGTTTTTCTTTAGCGAGAGTAATGACGTAAGCTAAAGAGATGCCCGAGATGTCCGAGCAGGACCTCGCAGCGATCTCACAGCTGCGGTCGTCCACCATGCGCCTCTCCCGACGACTCAAACACCAACGGGTGGAGGAGTCGCTGAGTCCCACCGAGATGGGAGTGCTGGGCACCCTCGCCCGGTGCGGGAAGGCGACGCCGGGTGAGCTCGCCCGGAAGGAGCACGTGCAGCCTCCTTCGATGACCAGGATCGTCGCGATGCTGGAGGAGAAGGGGCTGGTGCGGCGGGAGCCGCACCCCGAGGACCGCCGCCAGGTGGTCGTCAGCAGCACCGAGCAGGCCGAGACGATCCTCGCGGAGAGTCGCCGGCGCCGAAACGCCTGGCTCGCCGAGCTCGCCCAAGGGCTCGACGAGGAGGAATGGGCCGTCCTCCGCGAGGCCGCGCCCGTGCTCTACAAACTCGCACACCTCTAGGCACACCGAACCCGGCCACGGCCGCCGGGAGACGAAGGAGCACCGCATCACCGCAGGACCGACCACCGACACCAGGAGCGGGGCGGCCGCCCCCCCCGCCCCCCCCCCCCCCGGGGGGGCCCCCCCGGCACCCCCCCCCCCCCCCCCCCCCCCCCCCCCCCCCCCCCCCCCCCCCCCCCCCCCCCGCCGCGAGGGGAGACCACCGTGACACCGCCGGCCGCAGCCAGCGCCGCCGCCATCCGTACCGACGACCCGACCACCGACCCCGCCGCGGCAGGCCCCGCGGCCGCCGACGCCCAGGCCCCCGCTCCGACGGGACTGCCCGGCAACGGCGACGACGACCCCGACGAACGCACCGCGGCGGACGACCCCGCCGCTCCCGGCCGCTCCGCGGCCCCGTCCCCCACAGGCGCCCGCTTCACCAGGCCCGGGGGGATGTTCTCCTCCCTGCGCGTCCGCAACTACCGCTACTACTTCGCCGGCCAGGTGGTGTCCAACACCGGCACCTGGATGCAGCGGATCGCCCAGGACTGGCTGGTGCTGAGCCTCACCGGCAGCCCGCTGGCCGTCGGCATCACCACCGCCATGCAGTTCCTGCCGATGCTGCTGCTCGGCCTGTTCGGCGGTGTGCTCGCCGACCGGATGCCCAAGCGCCGACTGCTGATCTACACCCAGGGCACCATGGGCCTGCTCGCCGCCGGCCTGGCCGTGCTGACCGTCAGCGGCATCGTCACGCCCTACTACGTGTACGCCTTCGCGCTGCTGCTCGGCCTGGTCACCGTGGTGGACAACCCGACCCGGCAGGCCTTCGTCTCCGAGATGGTCGAGCCCAAGGACCTCGCCAACGCCGTCAGCCTGAACGCCGCCAACTTCCAGACCGCCCGCCTCGTCGGCCCCGCCGTCGCGGGCCTGCTGATCGCCGCGGTCGGCAGCGGCTGGGCTTTCGCCGTCAACGCGCTGTCCTTCGCCGCCGTGATCGGCGGGCTGCTCGCCATGCGGGAGGGCGAACTGCGCCCGACCGAGCCGATCGCCCGCGAGAAGGGCCAGCTGCGCGAGGGCCTGCGCTACGTGAAGGAGCGGCCCGAGCTGCTCTGGCCGATGGTGCTGGCCGGGTTCATCGGCACCTTCGGCTTCAACTTCCCGACGCTGCTGTCCGGTTTCGCCTACGACACCTTCAAGGTGGGCGCCGGGCAGTACGGCCTGCTGAACACCGCGATGGCGGTCGGCTCACTGGCCGGCGCGCTGCTCGCCGCCCGCCGGGGCGCGCCGCGGCTGCGCCGCCTGGTCGGCGCGGCCCTGGGCTTCGGGCTGCTGGAGGTCGTCGCGGCCTTCGCGCCCGACTACTGGACCTTCGCGCTGCTGCTGACGCTGATCGGCGTGTTCGGGCTGAGCTTCAACACCTCGGTCAACTCCACGCTGCAACTGGCCACCGACCCCGAGGTGCGCGGCCGGGTGATGGGCCTGCTGGTGCTGGTCTTCACCGGCGGCACGCCGATCGGCGCCCCGATCGTCGGCTGGGTCACCGCCTCGTACGGGCCCCGGCTGGGCCTGCTGGCCTGCGGCGTGGTCTCCGCGCTGGCGGCCGGCGCGGTCGGCCTGGCGCTGGCCCGCAGCGCGGACCTGCGGGTGCGCTTCGACCTGCACCCGGGCCGCGGCGGCCGGGTGGTGGCCGTCGTGCCGCGGACCCGCGCGGCGAGCAAGGCGGAGCTGGCCCCGGCCTGCTGACGGCTGCGGCGCGGCCGTGCCGGTGGTGACGCCCTGCTGGTCGTGACGCCGTGCCGGTGGTGGCGGCCTGCTGGTCGTGACGCCGTGCCGGTGGTGGCGGCCTGCTGGTCGTGACGCCGTGCCGGTGGTGGCGGCCGCGACCGTCGTCCTGCCGACCCCCGGGGCCCGCCCCGGGGGTCCTCTGCGGTCCGGGCCGGGGCCCGAGGGGCGCCCGGCGGCGCCGGGTCAGAGCCGGATGGCGAGCACCTGGCCCGGCCAGACACCGGTCGGCTGCTCGACCTCGAAGCTCTCCGTCTCGGTGAAGCCGAGCGCCCGGTACTGGGCGACCAGTCGGCGGTCGGCGCCGGCGTAGCAGTCCACCCGCAGCAGGCCGATGCCGCGCCGGCGGGCCTCCTCGACCGCGTCGGCGATCAGCGCGGCGCCGATGCCCGAGCCCTTGCGGCTGCGGTCGGTGACCAGGTTGCGGACGAACAGCTCGCGCTCGTCCACGGCGGGCACGTACCGGCCGCGCTCCTCGGAGAGCACGCAGGAGCCGACCGTACGGCCCTGGCCGTCGACGGCGAGGCGGATCAGGAACGGCTCGGCGCCGTACTGCGCGATGTGCTCCGCGCGGGCCGGGTCGGTGGAGAAGGGCCGGTCGCCCCACTGGCCGGTGCGGCCCTGGTCGGCCAGCCAGGCCACGGCTCCGTCGAGCAGGGCGAGGATGTCGGGGACGTCCTCGGGACCTCCGGTGCGGATCTTCACGCCGCTTGAATCGATCATGAACCCGTTCTAGCCCAGGTTCGGGGGCGTGGGAAGAGCGGGAGGATGGGCCCATGAGATTGTTCACGGCGGTCCTGCCGCCGATCCCGGCACTCCAGGAGCTGGCCGACGCGGTCGCCCCCCTGCACGGCCTGCCCGGGGCCGACCGGCTGCGGTGGACCTCCGCCGCCAGCTGGCACCTCACCCTCGCCTTCCTCGGCCAGGTGCCGGCCGAGCGGCTGCCGGAGCTGGAGAGCGGTCTGGCCGCCGTCGCCGAGGTGCACCCGGCGCACCGGCTGCGGATCGCGGGCGCCGGCCGGTTCGGCGACCGGGTGCTCTGGGCCGGGGTGGAGGGCCAGACCTGGGCGCTGCGCAGGCTCGCCGAGGCGGTCACCGGGGCCGTCGCCGAGTTCACCGGGGACACCGACGCCTTCGGCTTCCACCCCCACCTCACGCTGGCCCGGGCCGGCTCCCACCGCGGCCACCGGCGGGCCGTCCAGCGGGTCGCGGCGGCCGAGCTGGACACGCTGGCGGCGGCGCTGGCGCCGTACTCCGGCCCGGAGTGGGAGGCCGTCGAGCTGCACCTGATGGAGAGCCGCGAGGAGGGCGGCGCCGTCCGCTACGAGTCGCTGCGCTCCTGGCCGCTGGCGGACTGGAGCTGAGGGCGCCGGTCGGCCCGGGTGCGAGCCGGAGGTACGCTCGTTGACCGTGGATCCCAAGACTCGTATGCGCATCGTCTCCGGCACCCTGGTGCTGCTGCTGGTCATCGTGCTGATCAGCTCACTCGTCAACCGGTAGGCCGGACACACGCAAGGGCCACCGCCCGCAGGCGGTGGCCCTCAGCCGTGCCGGTGTCCGGGTGCGGTCAGAGCTTCTCGACCACGTAGTCGATGCACTGGGTGAGCGCCTCGACGTCCGCCGGGTCGATCGCCGGGAACATCGCGATGCGCAGCTGGTTGCGGCCCAGCTTGCGGTACGGCTCGGTGTCCACGATGCCGTTGGCACGCAGTGCCTTGGCGACCGCGGCGGCGTCCACCGACTCGTCGAAGTCGATGGTGCCGACCACCTGGGAGCGCTCGGCCGGGTTCGCCACGAACGGGTTGGCGAAGGAGGACTTCTCGGCCCAGCCGTACAGCCGGGAGGAGGAGTCGGCCGTACGGGCGACGGCCCAGTCCAGCCCGCCGTTGCCGTTCAGCCACTCCAGCTGGTCGGCCAGCAGGAACAGCGTGCCGATCGACGGGGTGTTGTACGTCTGGTCCTTCGACGAGTTGTCGATGGCCGTCGGCAGCGAGAAGAACGGCGGGACGTACCGGCCGGAGCCCGCGATCTCGGCGGCGCGCTCCAGCGCGGCGGGGGAGAAGGTGGCCAGCCACAGGCCGCCCTCGGAGGCGAAGGACTTCTGCGGGGCGAAGTAGTAGACGTCGGTCTCGGTGATGTCCACCGGCAGGCCGCCGGCGCCCGAGGTGGCGTCCACCAGCACCAGCGAGCCCTCGTCCGCGCCCGCCGGGCGCCTGATCGGCATCGCGACGCCGGTCGAGGTCTCGTTGTGGGTGAGGCCGTAGACGTCCACGCCGGCCTCGGCGACCGGCAGCGGGTGGGTGCCCGGGGCGGTCTTGATCACCGTCGGCTCCGCCAGCCACGGCGCGGCCTTGACGGAGGAGGCGAACTTCGAGGAGAACTCGCCGAAGTCCAGGTGCTGGGACTTCTCCCGCACCAGGCCGAAGGCGGCGATGTCCCAGAAGGCGGTGGAGCCGCCGTTGCCGAGGACGACCTGGTAGTCGTCCGGCAGCGAGAAGAGGCTGCTCACGCCCTCGCGCACGCGCTTGACCAGGTTCTTGACCGGGGCCTGGCGGTGCGAGGTGCCGAGCAGGGAGGTCTGGGTGGCGGCGAGCCCACTCAGGGCCTCGGGGCGCACCTTGGACGGTCCGCAGCCGAAACGGCCGTCTGCGGGCTTGATGTCAGCGGGGATCTGGATCTGAGCCACGCGGGCAGCCTACCGGCCGGGGGCCGGCCCCGGGTACGCCCGTCCGCCGGCTGAGACTGCGGTCCCGGCTCTCCGCCGGGCGCCGACAGCGGGCCCGGCCGAGGCCGGACCCGCTGGTCAGAGGTGGTGTGCGGGGGCAGCGCGGCCGTCCGCCGGACGTGCTCAGTGGGCGATGGCGTCCCAGCCCTCGATCTCCTCGGGGCGGCGCGGGCCGGGGCCCACGTAGCGCGCGGAGGGGCGCACGAGGCGACCGGTGCGCTTCTGCTCCAGGATGTGCGCCGACCAGCCCGCGGTACGCGCGCAGGTGAACATCGAGGTGAACATGTGCGCCGGGACCTCGGCGAAGTCCAGCATGATGGCGGCCCAGAACTCGACGTTGGTGGCCAGCACGCGGTCGGGGCGGCGGTTGTGCAGCTCCTCCAGCGCCGCCTTCTCCAGCGCCTCGGCGACCTCGAAGCGCGGCGCGCCGAGCTCCTTGGCGGTGCGGCGCAGCACCCGGGCGCGCGGGTCCTCGGCGCGGTAGACGCGGTGGCCGAAGCCCATCAGGCGCTCGCCCTTGTCCAGCGCGTTCTTGACCCACTTGACGGCGTCGCCGGTGCGCTCGATCTCCTCGATCATGCCGAGCACGCGGGAGGGCGCACCGCCGTGCAGCGGGCCGGACATCGCGCCGACCGCGCCGGAGAGCGCGGCCGCGACGTCGGCGCCGGTGGAGGCGATGACGCGGGCGGTGAAGGTCGAGGCGTTCATGCCGTGCTCGGCGGCGGAGGTCCAGTAGGCGTCGACGGCCTTGACGTGCTTCGGGTCCGGCTCGCCCCGCCAGCGGATCATGAACCGCTCGACGACCGTCTCGGCCTTGTCGATCTCGCTCTGCGGGACCATCGGCAGGCCCTGGCCGCGGGCGGACTGGGCGACGTACGACAGCGCCATCACCGCGGCGCGGGCGAGGTCGTTGCGGGCCTCCTCGGCGGAGATGTCGAGCAGCGGCTTGAGGCCCCAGACCGGGGCGAGCATGGCGAGCGCGGACTGGACGTCGACCCGGATGTCGCCCGAGTGCACCGGGATCGGGAAGGGCTCGGCGGCCGGCAGGCCGGGGTTGAACTTGCCGTCCACCAGCAGGCCCCAGACGTGGCCGAAGGAGACGTGGCCGACCAGGTCGTCGATGTCGACGCCGCGGTACCGCAGCGCTCCGCCTTCACGGTCGGGTTCGGCGATCTCGCTCTCGAACGCGACGACTCCCTCAAGCCCGGGTACGAAGTCGGACATACGACGGCTCCTTCAGCTCTGCGATCGGCGCTTCACCGTGGTGGGGCGGCGCGCCAGTGACCGAATCGTGGTTGGCACTCCGTGCCAGAGTGACAGGCACGGGGTGCATTGCGCCATACACCACCGTGGTGATGTTTCCCGCAGGCCCGCTTGACTTCTCCGTCAAGGGTCGGTCGTGCCCGGGAGACCCCCGGAACCAAACACCCGGTTCCGGACAATTCCCCCTGTGACGGACGGCCAAGCGGTGGCGAGACACCTTATCCCCGACTGCGGTTCGTCCGGAGGTAGCGGTGCCGGCCGCTTGTCGTACGGGATGATGTTGGCGTGCAGACCCCGGAACGCGCCCAGCCGACGCCCCAGAGCCCCGCCAACCGGACCCCGGCCGACGTGGCCCGCCCCGGTCCGGACCTCGCCGTGATGCGCAGGCACTACGTCCACGAGGGCCTGGTCGAGGAGCAGCTCGCGCCCGAGCCGATCAGCCAGTTCACCCACTGGTTCCACGAGGCGGACGACGCCGGGGTGCTCGAGCCCAACGCCATGGTGCTCTCCACCGCCGACGCCGACGGGCGGCCCAGCTCGCGCACCGTCCTGCTCAAGGGGTACGACGCGCGCGGCTTCGTCTTCTACACCAACTACGGTTCCCGCAAGGGCTCCGAGCTCGCCGCGAACCCGTACGCCGCGCTGCTCTTCCCGTGGATCTCGCTGGCCCGCCAGGTGATCGTCCAGGGGCCGGTCGAGAAGGTCGGCCGGGACGAGACCGCCGCCTACTTCCGCACCCGCCCGCACGGCTCCCAACTCGGGGCCTGGGCCAGCGAACAGTCCAGCCCGGTCAGCGGCCGCGACGTCCTCGAGCAGCGCTACGCCGAACTGGAGCGCCGCTACCCGGAGGGCGAGGGCGTGCCCGTCCCGCCGTTCTGGGGCGGCTACCGGGTGGTCCCGGAGGTCGTCGAGTTCTGGCAGGGGCGCGAGAACCGCCTGCACGACCGCCTCCGCTACCTCGCCGACCCGACCCGGCCCACGGGGTGGCGGGTGGAGCGCCTCTGTCCGTGACCGGGCGCGGACCGACCGCCCGGTGGGCTCGGGGCCCGGCCCGGCGGGCGGTCCATGCGCCGGTCAGGTGCCTTCGCGCGACCGCCGAACAGGTGAACTTTCGGCGAGACTTCGCAGTACGAAGGGGGTAACGGGCAGGTAGTGCCGTGGAAGGGAGCGCTGCGGCTCGCACGCCCGCAGTACCCTTGCGACCAAGCCGACGTGTATACCCGGCTCTGCTTCTCTCTAACCCCCATCGTGGAAGAGAAACGAACATGACACCCGCACTGGACACCACGCCCCACACGGAACTGACGGAGCCTCAGGCGATCGCCAGTGGCGAACGGCCCTCGCTCGCCGACCTCGCCCAGCTCGGCGCCGAGGAGCTCTCGGCGAGGATCCGGCGAGCCCTCCCCGACACCGGAGCGGGTGCGGTGCCGGTCGCGGCCTTCAACTCCTCGATCTGATCGGCCGACCCGGCGGCCGAGCAGGATCCGACCGACCATGAAGCCGACGCCCCGGCCCTTCACCCAGTTCGTGGTGAAGGTCCACAGCCGGTGTGATCTCGCCTGTGACCACTGCTACGTGTACGAGCACGCCGACACCAGTTGGCGGCGGCGCCCGAAGGTCATCGGCCGAGAAGTCCTGGACGCCGTCGCCGAGCGGATCGGCGAGCACGCGGCGGCCCACCGGTTGCCCGTCGTCCGGGTCGTCCTGCACGGGGGAGAACCCCTGCTCGCCGGCCCGGACCGGCTGCGCCACGCCGCCGAGGCGCTCCGGGCGGCCCTGCCGCCCGGCTGCGCGCTGGACCTGCGCATCCACACCAACGGCGTCCAACTCTCCGACGCCTACTGCGAGCTGTTCGCCGAACTGGACGTGAGGATCGGCATCTCGCTCGACGGGGACCGCGCCTCCAACGACCGCCACCGGCGCTTCGCCGACGGCCGCAGCAGCCACCCCATGGTCCTGCGGGCCGTCCAACGGCTGCGCCGACCCGAGTACCGGCACCTGTTCGCCGGGCTGCTGTGCACCGTCGACATCGAGAACGACCCGGTCGCGGTGTACCGGGCGCTGGCCGAACTGGCGCCCCCCGCCGTCGACTTCCTGCTGCCGCACGCCACCTGGGAGGAACCGCCGAAGCGCGTGGCGGGCAGCGGTGGCACCCCGTACGCGGACTGGCTGCTCACCGTCCACGCGCTGTGGGAGGAGGACGGGCGGCCGTTCGCCGTCCGGACCTTCGAATCCGTGCACCGGACGCTGCGCGGGCTCTCCAGCCTCACCGAGTCCCTCGGACTGGAGCCCTCCGACCTCGTCGTACTGGAGACGGACGGCAGCTTCGAACAGGCGGACAGCCTCAAGACCGCGTACGACGGCGCGCCGGAGACCGGGCTCGACGTCTTCTCGCACAGCCTCGACCAGGTGGCGCTGCACCCCGGCATCGCCGCCCGGCAGACCGGCACGGACGGGCTGAGCCCGACCTGCCGCGCCTGCCCGGTGGTCCGCTCCTGCGGTGGCGGCCTCTACGCCCACCGGTACCGGGCGGACAACGGCTTCGACAACCCCTCGGTCTACTGCGGCGACCTCATGGCGCTCATCAACGGCATCGCCGGGAAGGACAGTCCCGTGTCAGTACCCGCACCGGGCGGCGAACCGCCACTGCCGCCCACCGCCTCCACCGTCGCCCCCGCCGCCGCCCTCACCGCGGCGCAACTCGACGAGCTGGCCCGCGGGCACGGCGGCGAGGACACCGTACGGGCGCTGTCCCGCGCGCAGTCGGCGCTCACCCGGGCGATGCTGGCCGCGGCCTGGGACGCCTCCGGAAGGGGCCGGGCCGAGGCGTGGGCGCTGCTGTCGGAGCTGGACGTCGCGGCGCCCGCCGCCGTGGACGCCGTGCTGGCGCACCCGTACGCGCGGGCGTGGGCCGCCCGGCGGCTCGCCGGGGACCTGTCGGTCGGGCTCGGCGGGCTGGCGGCGCTGGCCGCGGCGGCGGCGGTGCGGGCCGGGCGGGGCGACGCCGTGCCGGTGCCGGTCCGCGGCGGATGGCTGCACCTGCCGACGCTGGGGCGGATCGCCGTGCCGGACGGGGAGGCGGTGGTCACCGGACGGGCGGACGGGTTGGAGGTGCGGGCCTCCGACGGGGCGGTGTTCACCGCGCTGGACCAGCCGCTGCGGCGGATCCGGCTGGCCGGCGGGTGGACGGTCGCGCTGGAGGACCTCGACCCGCTGCGGGACAGCTACGACCACCCGGTCACCGACCGGCTGTCGGATGGCGAACTGCTCGGCTGGACGGGCGCGTTGCGCGAGGCCTGGGAGCTGCTCGGGCGGGACCTGCCGCAGTACGCGGAGGGCATCCGGACCGGACTGGCCACGGTGACCCCGCTGCGGCCCGGTCCGGACGGCCGGGACGTCAGCTCGGCGGCCCGGCAGGCGTACGGGGCGGTCGGCATCGCACGGCCCTCGACGGCGCCGACCCTGGCGCTGCTGCTCGCGCACGAGTTCCAGCACGTGAAGCTGGGCGCCGTCCTGGACCTCTTCGACCTCCACGACCGGGCCGACGACCGGCTGTACTTCGCGCCCTGGCGGCCGGACCCCCGGCCGCTGGAGGGACTGCTCCAGGGCACCTACGCGCACCTGGCGGTGACGGAGTACTGGGGCACGCGCACGGCCGCCTACGACGGGCTGCCGGGCGAGGCGGCGGACCGGGCACGGGCCCGGTTCGCGCTCTGGCGGCGGTACACGGCGGAGGCGGTGGAGCGACTGGCGGAGTCGGGCGCGCTGACACCGCTCGGCCGGGGTTTCGCGGACGGCATGCGGGAGAGCCTTTCCCCGTGGCTCGCCGTGCCGTTGCCGGCTGCGGCCGAGCGGGATGCCGAGCGGGCGCGCCTGGAGCGAGGGCAGCTGAAGCCCGCCGAGGCCTGATCCGAAGGAGTGGCCGTGACGTCCGTCTCCGCACTCGCCGACGGTTTCGCCGGACTCGGGGTCCGCCCCGGGACGGTGCTGCACGTCCAGGCGTCGCTACGGGCGCTCGGGCCGGTGCCGGGCGGGGCCGCGGGCGTCGTCGACGCACTGCTCGACGTGCTCGGCCCGGACGGCACGTTGGTGGCCTACACCGCCACCCCGGAGAACTCCTCCACCTCGCGGATCCACCAGGAGGCCGTCGCCGGGCTCGCCCCGGCCGAAGCCGAGGCGTACCGGGCGCGGATGCCGCGGTTCGACCCGGCCACCACCCCGGCCTCCCCGACGATGGGCGCGCTCTCGGAGGCCGTCCGCACCCGTCCGGGCGCGCTGCGCAGCGGCCACCCCCAGACCTCCTGGGCCGCGCTCGGCCCACGGGCGCAGGAGATCACTGGCCGCCACCCGCTCACCTCCCACCTCGGCCCGGACTCCCCGCTCGGGCGGCTGTACGACCTGGACGCCCGGGTGCTGATGATCGGCGTTCCGATGGCCAACTTCACCGCCTTCCACCTCGCGGACCTCCGGCTGCCCGGCGTCCGGCTCCGGGAGTACCGCTGCGTCGCACCGCAGGGGTGGGTCGCCTTCGAGGCCCCCGACCTGGACGACGTGCACTTCGCCGAACTCGGCGGCCACGTCCTCGCGGCCGCCTCCGGCGTCACCACCGGGCGCGTCGGCGACGCCGAATGCCGGCTGGTGCCCGTCCGGGAGGCCGTCGACCTCGCCGAACGGATCCTGCGCGCCCGCGCCTGAGCCCGCCGCGCCGCACCTGACCGGAAGGCAGCACGCCCTCCCCGGGGCGGCCGCCCCGGCTACCGGCGCTGTCGCCCCGGCTACCGGCGCTGCTGCCACTCGGCCCGGGTGAGCCGGTACTCGACCTCGCCGTGCTCGGAGCCGGGGATCGGGTCCGGCCAGTCGCCGGTGAAGGCGCGCAGGAACGACAGGCCCGACTTCTCCATGACGCGCCGGGAGCGGGTGTTCACGGCCATGGTGTTCGCGGTGACCCGCTCCACGCCGAGGTCGGTGAAGCCCTTGTCGATCAGGTGCCGCGATCCCTCGGTGGCGTGGCCCCGGCCCCAGGCCGCCCGGTTCAGCCGGTACCCGAGCTCCACCACGGCGCAGCTGTGCTCGTCGAGGGGGCGGAACTCGAACCAGCCCAGGAACGTCCCGGTGCCCCTCTCCTCGGCGGCCCAGAAGCCGCGGGTGCCGAGGCACGGGTAGTCGTGGAGGAGGCGCGGCAGGACCGCCGTCCCGATCTCCTCCCGGCTGGTCGGCGCACCGCCGTTGATGAAGCGCATGACCTCGGGGTCGTTGTCCAGCGCGAAGAGGTGGTCGGCGTCGGCCTCGGTGAACGGGCGCAACACGAGCCGCTCGGTGCGGAGGAAGGCGTGCATGCCGAGATCTTCGCCGCCCGCCGCCGGACGCGCCACGGGATATCCGGCGTCCTGCGGCGGTGGACCGGCGGTGGACCGGCGGTGCATCGGCGGCGGCGGGCGGCGCTCTCCGCGGCTCAGAGCCCGACGAAGTGGTCGAACTCGCCGTCCTTGGCGCCGAGGATCCAGGCGTTCAGCTTGGTGCGGGTGGTGGTGACGACGCGGGTGGGGTCGGCGGACTCGCGGATGTAGACGAGATCGCCCTCGGAGGCGATCTCCAGGCAGTTGGGCTGGTCGCTGCTGAAGGTCGAGCGTTGCCAGTCGAGGTGGTCCATGGGCGGCTCTCCTGATCGTCCGGGGTGGCCGGAACGAGGCTACTGCCGGAGGGCGGGGGCAGCGGCATCGTTTCGGTCATGTCAATTCGTGCGAGACGTTGTGCTATTCCATTGGGGCGTCAGTCGTTCCTACACTGAGACCCCGCGCACGGGGGCTGCGGGAACCAGGTTGCCGACGGGCCCGGGGGAGGCGCGTGTGAACGACCGTGGCTGGGACGAGGACGACGCCCGGCCGTACTTCTTCCTCTCCTACGCGCACACCCCGAAGGCCGGCGCCCGCGGTGCCGGTGACCCCAACCACTGGGTGCGGCAGCTGTACCGCGACCTGTGCGAGGCGGTGCTCCAACTCACCACCGTCCCGGCCGGGGTGCCGGTCGGCTTCATGGACGAGTCCATGCACCAGGGCGAGTTGTGGGCCGACCGGCTGTCCGAGGAACTGGCGACCTGCCGGGTGTTCGTACCGCTGTACTCCCCCCGGTACTTCAACAGCGTGCCGTGCGGCCAGGAGTGGCACGCCTTCACCCGCCGTCCGGTCTACCCGGCGACCATCGACTCGGAGCGCACCAGCGGAATCGTCCCGGTGCTGTGGGCGCCGATGAGCCGCTACCGCCTCCCCACGGTGGCCAGTGAACTCCAGTTCAACCACGCGAGTTTCGGGCCCGACTACGCCACCGAGGGCCTCTACGCGCTGATGAAGCTCAGCTACTTCCGCGCCGCCTACGAGCTGGCCGTGCACCGGCTGGCGGCCCGGATCGTGCAGGTGGCGGAGGAGACGGTGATCCCGGTCGGCCGGCGGCTGGACTTCAACGGCCTGCCCAGCGCCTTCAACGTCACCGCGCCGACCAAGCAGTTGCGGATCTCCGTCCTCACCTACCACCAGGGCGAGTTGCCGCCGGACCGCAACCCCGACTTCTACGGCGCCAAGCGGACCGACTGGCACCCGTACCGCCCGGTCGGCTCGCCGATCGCCCAGCACGCGGTGCGCCTCGCGCGGCAGTTGGGGTTCCAGCCGACCGTCCACGAGTTCGACGACGAGGTCGAGTCGATCATCGAGGGCAACGCCGAGGCCCCCGGACTGCTGCTGCTGGACCGCTGGGCGCTGCGCGACCCGCGCCGGCGCGAGCTCGTCCGCCGCTTCGACCGCTGCGACGCCACCTGGGTGAGCGTGCTGGAGCCCTGGAACACCGACGACCCGGAGTGCGACCGGGGCGGCCGCGAGCTGGTCGAGCTGAGCGACCAGACCCTGCGGATCACCCGGCGTGCGAGCCGGCCGAGCTTCCTCGGGGTGACCGGCCCGACCGGGCTGAACACCCTGGAGGACTTCGACGACGCGCTGCCCCGGGCGGCGATGAAGGCCAAGTACGCCTTCGAGGGCCGCACCAGGACCGAACCGGAGGAGCCGCCGAGGCCCCGGCCGAGCCTGCGGGAGGCCTTCCGGCGCCCGAGCGGCTACGGCCCGGAGGGGCCGGACGGCCCGGACGGTCCGCACGGCCCGGACGACCTCCACGGCCCCGAAGGGCCCGACGGCCCGCACCGCCCGCGCGGGCCGTACGACGCGCAGGACCGGTACGACGCGCACGACCCGTACGACGCGCACGACCCGTACGACTCGCAGGACGCGTACGGCCGGAACGGCCCGCACGGCCGGAACGGCTTCGAAACAGGCGGCCACCGCGTCGACTCCTTCGGCCCGGACCCGCACGACCCCGACCGTGACGACGGCGATGACCCCGATGACGGGATGGCGCCCCTGGGAGGACGAGGACACCGATGAGCGAGAACCGCACCAGGAACCTCCGCCTCGGAGGACTCAGCTCCGCCGAACTCGCCGCCCAGCGCGAGGCCGAGCAGCGGGCCGCCGAGCAGGACCGCAACGGCCGGATCATCACCTTCTACTCCTACAAGGGCGGCACCGGCCGCACCATGGCGCTCGCCAACACCGCCTGGATCCTGGCCGCCAACGGCTTCCGGGTGCTCACCGTCGACTGGGACCTGGAGGCGCCCGGCCTGGCCAAGTTCTTCCACCCCTTCCTCGACCCCGCCTCGCTGGCCGGCACCACCGGGATGATGGACCTCATCGCCGAGTACCGCGAGGAGGCGCTGCGCCCGGTCGAGCACGCCGAGGGCTGGCACCTGGACTTCGCCCGGGTGAGCCCGCACGCGATCTCGCTCAGCTGGCCGCACTTCCCGGCCGGCGGCAGCCTGGACTTCCTCTCCGCGGGCCAGTTCAACCGCGACTACTCCGAGGCCGTCACCCACCTCGACTGGGACATCTTCTACGACCGCTTCGACGGCGGGCAGTTCTTCGACGCGCTCAAGGCCGACATGGCCAAGCGCTACGACTACGTGCTGATCGACTCCCGCACGGGCCTGTCCGACATCGCCGAGATCTGCACCGTCCAGATGCCCGACGACCTGGTGGTCTGCTTCACCCTCAGCGACCAGTCCATCGACGGCGCCTCCCGGATCGCCCAGCACATCCACGACCGCTACCGCGAGCGCGGCATCCGCATCCTGCCCGTCCCGATGCGCATCGACGAGGGCGAGAAGGAGAAGGCGGACGCCGGCCGGGCCCTCGCCCGGGTCCGCTTCGACGGCCTGCCGGCCGGCCTGACCGGCGAGGAACTCGCCCAGTACTGGGGCTCGGTGGAGATCCCGTACCGGCCGTTCTACGCCTACGAGGAGATCCTCGCCACCTTCGGGGACCAGACCGGGACGCCCACCTCGATGCTGGCCGCCTGCGAGCGGCTCACCGCCGTGATCACCGAGGGCCGGGCCACCGGCCTGCCCCCGGTGGACGAGGAGGTGCGGCTGCGCTACGTGGACGCGTTCACCCGCCGCCGCCCGTCCGTCCCCGCCGACCTCTACCTGTCGTACGTGCCCGAGGACCGGATGTGGGCGGACTGGATCGAGTCCGTCCTGACCAGGGCCGGCTTCCGGGTGCTGCCGCGCGACCTCAGCGCCGGCACCGACCCGCGCGAGGAGACCGAGCGCGGGATCGACTCCGCCTACCGCACCGTCGCCGTGCTCTCGCCCGCCTACCAGCGCTCCCCGCAGGCCCGGGCGCTGTGGGAGTCGGTGGTCAGCTCCGACCCCTCCGGCACCCGGCGCCAGCTGCTGCCCGTCCGGGTCGGCGACGTCCGGCTCACCGCGCCTTTCAGCAACCGCAACCCGGTGGACCTGGTCGGCCGCGACGAGACCCAGTCGATCCAGAGCCTGCTGCGCGCGCTCGGCCGCGGCGACGCCGCGCTCGGCGACGCCCCCAGCGGCGGCCCGCGCTTCCCCGGGAGCAAGCCCGCGGTGTGGGACGTCCCCCCGCGCAACCCCTCCTTCACCGGTCGCGCCGCCGTCCTGGAGCAGCTGCGCAACCAGCTGCGCGGCGGCATGGCCGCCGTGCTGCCCACCCCGCAGACCCTCTACGGACTCGGCGGCGTCGGCAAGACCCAGGTCGCGCTGGAGTACGCCCACCGCTTCATGTCCGACTACGACCTGGTCTGGTGGATCGACGCCGAGCAGACCGAGCTGGTCGCCCCGGCGCTGGCCGAACTCGCCCGCCGATTGGGCCTGCGGGTCGGCGACTCCGTCACCGAGGCCGCCGAGGCCGCCCGGGAGGCGCTGCGCCGCGGCGTGCCCACCTCGCGCTGGCTGCTGATCTTCGACAACGCCGACGAACCCGCCGAGATCCGCCGGTTCTTCCCCGGCGGCTCCGGCCACATCCTGGTGACCTCCCGCAACCAGGCCTGGACCGGGCACGCCGAGGCGCTGGAGGTCGACGTCTTCACCCGCGGCGAGAGCGTCGAGCACCTGTCCCGGCGCGCCCGAAGCCTCTCCCGCGCGGACGCCGACCGGGTCGCCGAAGCCGTCGGGGACCTCCCGCTGGCCGTCGAGGTCGCCGCCGCCTGGCTGGACACCACCGGCACGCCGGTGGACACCTACGTCGCCCAGCTGCACGCCGAGGCGGCCCGGGCGCTCGCCGTCGGCCGCCCCGCCGACTACCCCACCCCCGTCGCCGCGACCTGGAACGTCTCGATAGGGCGACTGCGCCAGCAGTCCCCGGCGGCGGTGCGACTGCTGCAGCTGTGCGCCTTCTTCGCACCCGAACCGATCTCCATGAACCTCTTCTACAGCGACCAGATGATCCGGGCGCTGGTGAGGTACGACGCCGACCTGCGCGACAAGTTCATGCTCGGCAAGGTCATCCAGGCGATCGGCCGCTACGCGCTGGCCAAGGTCGACGCCGGCAGCAACAGCTTCCAGGTGCACCGGCTCGTCCAGGCGGTGATCCGGGCCGGGATGACCGACGAGGAGCAGGAGATCGCCGTCCACGAGGTGCACCGCATCCTCACCGGCGCCCGGCCCGTCCTCGGCGACACCGACGACCCGGCCAACTGGCCCGCCTTCGACGAGATCTGGCCGCACCTGTCGCCTTCCAAGGCGCACAACTGCGACGAGGCGGACACCCGGCAGCTGCTCATCGACCGGGTCCGCTACCTGTGGAAGCGCGGCGAGCTGGACCGCGCCCGCGACCTCGGCCACGCCCTGGACGCGGAGTGGACCAGCAAGCTCGGCGAGGACGACCGGCAGACCCTGCTGCTGCGCTTCCAGCTCGCCAACGTGCTGCGCTCCCAGGGCAACTACGCCGAGGCGCTGGCCCTGGACGAAGCGACCCTGGAGCGCCAGCGGGCGCTGCTCGGCGAGCACCACCCGTACACCCTGATGACGGCCGGCTCGCTCGGCGCCGACCGCCGCGCGCTCGGCCGGTTCCAGGCCGCGCTGGACCTCGACCAGGAGATCCTGGAGCAGTTCAGGGAGCTGTTCGGCGACGACAACCCGCGCACGCTCTCCATGGCCAACAACCTGGCGATCGACTACCGGCTGGTCGGCAACAGCGAGGCCGCCCGCGAACTCGACCAGGAGACCCTCGACCGGCGCACCGCCGTGCTCGGCCCCAAGCACCCGTACACCCTGTCCACCAAGTCCAACCTCGCCCGCGACCTGCGCGAACTCGGCGACTACCGCGGCTCGGTGGAGCTGCTGCAGGAGGTCACCTCCGACCTCGGCGACGTGCTCGACCCGGACCTCCCGGAGAACCTGCGCAACGCCAAGTCGCTGGCGGTCTCGCTGCGCCGGATCGGCCAGCTCGCCGAGGCGCGGCGGATCACCAAGGAGACCTACGAGCGCTACCTGGAGCGCTACGGCGCCGACGCCCCCGACGCGCTGGCCTGCGCCCTCAACCTCGCCGCCGACCACAGCGCCTCGGGCGACAAGGAGGCCGCCCGGGACCTCTGCGCCACCGTCTACGAGGGCCACCGGCGGCTGTTCGGCGACGAGCACCCGTTCACCCTGGCCTGTGCCAACAACCTCGGCATCTACCTGCGCGGCAGCGGCGACGTCCAGGGCGCCATCGAACGCGGCCGGCTCACCGTCGAGGGACTGACCCGATCCGTCGGGGCGGACCACCCGTACACCCTCAACGCGGTGATCAACCTGGCCAACGCCTACGGTGACGCCGGACAGACCGAACTCGCCGAGGAACTCGGCCGGGCCGCGTACGCGGGCCTGTGCGCACGCTACTCCCCGCAGCACCCCGACGCGGTGGCCTGCGAGGCCAACCTGGCGATCACCCTGCGCGCGGCCGGCCGGCACACCCAGGCCGCCGAGCTGCGCGCCCGGGCGATCGCCGAGCTGATCCGGCAGTTCGGCGAGGAGCACCCCAACACGGTGTCCGCGCGCGGCTGGAAGCGGATCAACCGGGACCTGGAACCGCAGCCGGTGTAGGCGGGCGACGGGGGCGGGGTACGCTGCGCCGTGTGCGAGCGCAGCGAGCGAACGGAGAGGTGCGCATGGACACCCCGCCCCCCGTCCTGGTCACCCGGCGCCTCGCGCCCGGCGTCCTCGAACGGCTCACCGCTCGGTACGCCGTCACCTGCCGCGACACCGACGAGGAGATGGACCGCGCCGAGCTGCTCGCCGCCGTGCGCGGCCGCCGGGCCGTCCTGACCACCCTCAACACCCGGGTGGACGCCGAGTTGCTGGACGCGGCCGGCCCGCAGCTGGAGATCGTGGCCAACCACGCCGTCGGCTACCACAACATCGACGTGGCCGCCTGCGCCGAGCGCGGCGTGGTCGTCACCAACACCCCCGGCGTGCTCACCACGGCCACCGCCGAGACGGCCTGGGCGCTGCTGCTGGCCGCCACCCGCCGGCTCGGCGAGGGGGAGCGCCTGCTGCGCTCGGGCACGCCCTGGACCTGGGGGCCGAACTTCCTGCTCGGTCTGGAGCTGGCCGGCACCCCGCTGGGCGTGCTCGGCATGGGCCGGATCGGGCAGGCGGTGGCCCGCCGGGCCCGCGCCTTCGAGATGCCGGTGAGCTACCACAACCGCCGCGAACTGCCGCCCGAGGAGGCCGAGGGCGCCGAGTGGAAGCCGCTGGAGGACCTGCTCGCCACCTCCACGGTGCTGGTCGTCACCTGCCCGTGCACCGCGGACACCCGGCACCTGCTGGACGCCCGCCGACTGGCGCTGCTGCCGCGCGGCGCGGTGGTGGTCAGCATGACCGCCGGGGTGGTGGACGAGGAGGCGCTGGCCGCCGCGCTGGAGTCCGGGGCGCTGTTCGCCGCGGCCGTGGACAACTTCGAGCACGAGCCGGACGTCCCCGCCGCGCTGCTCGCCCAGGAGCGCGCGGTGCTGGTCCCGCACCTCGGCAGCGCCACCGTCCGCACCCGGCAGGCGATGGGCGGCCTCGCGGTGGACAACATCACGGCCGTCCTGGACGGGCGCGGACCGCTCACCCCGGTGAAGGCCTGAGCGGGGCCGGCGAGGCTAACCCGCGGCCCAGGCCAGGGCGGTGGTCATCACCCGGAACGCCCCGAAGTGCGCGGCGCCGGGCTCCAGGAAGAGCTCCGCGCCCGGGATGTGGTCCGCCAGCCAGCGCGAGTGGTCGACCGGTGAGAACTGGTCGTCGGCGCCGTGCCACAGCCAGGTCGGCACCCGGATCGAGTCGACCTCGAAGCCCCAGTCGGCGGTGAACGCCAGCATGTCGTCGATCCAGCCGTCCGCCCCGTGCCGGAACGCCTCCCGGTAGTTGCTCTGCAGCATCCGGCGCAGGCCGCTGTCGCCGACCACCTCCCGGTCGGCGGCGGAGAGTTCGGTGCGCAACCCGTTCAGCAGCCGGACCGGGTCGTCCTTGATCTGGCGGGAGCGGAACTCCATCGCGTCGGCGATCCGGCCGTGCCCGCGGTCCGCCTCCCGGTAGGCGCGGACGTTGGACGGCGTCATCCCGGCGTACCAGTCCAGGCCGGCCGCGTTGCGCGGCGCCAGGCCCACCAGCACCGCGACCCGGGCGACCCGCTCCGGCAGCAGCGCCGCGCAGGCCAGCGCGTGCGGGCCGCCGCCGGAGCGGCCGAGCACCGCGAAGCCGTCCAGCCCCAACTCGTCGGCGATGGTGCGGACGTCGGCGGCCGCGTGGGAGACCCTGCGGCCGAACAGGCGGGTGGAGTCGCCGTACCCGGGCCGGTCGTAGGAGATCAGCCGCACCCCCAGCCGGTACAGCACGGTGCTGCGCGGGTGCGGGCCGACCCTGCTCCCCGGCATGCCGTGCAGCAGGAACACCGGACGGCCGCGCGGGTCGCCGAGGGACTCGACGGCGAGGGCGCGACCGTCCGCCGTTTTGACCATCCGTAACGCCACGCGTTCCTCCTCAGTGCTCCCGGTCCGTGGTGGTGCGCACCTCCCGGCGGGCCTGCCAGGTGGTGTGCTCGCGGGACACCGCGTCCTCGGCGTCCCGGGCCAGCCGGGCCCAGATCTCCTCGGCGTCCGCCGACTCGAGGTCCAGACGGGCGAGTTGGCTGCGGATCAGCTCCAGCTCGTCGGCCGCCAGCGCGTACGCGGCGGCCAGCGGCCGGTACTGGCGCAGCTGGGCCCAGGCGGTGACCGAGGCGGCCACCGCCGAGACGGTGCCCAGCGCGTCGTAGGTGAACGCTCCGAGCGCCCGCAGCACCGCCAGCACCAGGCCCAGCGCCGGCAGCAGCACGCCCAGCACACCGGCCCAGTACCCGGCCCGGGCGCAGTAGCGGGCCTTGCCGCGGTACCAGTCCTGCTGCACCCTGATCCGCTCGTTCAGGTACACCTCGCGGCGCACCGCCAGCGGCTGGGCGCGCAGCCGGCGCATGGCCTCGGTGATCCCGGCGGCCTCCACGCCGCCGGTCGGGACGGCCACCGGGCCGTCCCGGAAGGCGCCGAGCACCCGGGCGAGCTGGTAGCGGTAGAGCCCCTCGGCGTCCGGCAGGCTGCGCGGCGGCGGCCGGTAGGCGTCGGCCCGGACGGCGAACTTCCAGGCCAGCGTCTTCACCGACTCGGCGGCGGCCCGGCCCTGGTACCAGAGGCCCTCCGGGTTCTGCCGGCTGATCACCACCGCCAGCACCACCGCCCCCAGGTAGGCGCCGGCCGCCGGCCAGGCCCAGGGCTCGCCGTCGGCCGAGCCGGTCGCGGCGGCGGCCAGCAGCAGGAGCAGTTCCCAGGCGGAGAGCAGCACCGCGCGGCGCTGGCCCCGCAGCGAGGCCGCGTCGGCGGCCCAGAAGAACTCGGGCAGCAGCTCGCGCTCGCGCACCCACCCCGTCCGTTCCGCCCCAGACGCCATGCTCGGCCCCCACCCGTCGCTCCGGTCGCACCGCTGTCCTGCCCCGGGCGCCTTCCCGGTACGCCTCGCCGGCCCCCGGGCCGCCCGCAATGGCCGGGAAGCCCCCGGTGGTTGTCCGGTACGGCGCGTGTTCGGGCGTACACCCAGGGTGTGCGCGGGTGGCGGGCCGGCGGCCGTGGCGGCGGCGCCCGGGCAGGTGCCCCGGCAGGTGCCGGTGGGCGCCAGCGGATGCCGTCAGTCGCCGCAGTGGCCGCCTCGGTGGCCGCCGCAGTGGCCGCCGCAGTGGCCGCCTCGGTGGGTGCCTCAGTAGGTGTAGAGGATGCGCTCGGCGTTCCGGGCCATCTGCTCGGCGTTCCACTCGGTGCCGCCCGGGACGTTGCCGGAGCGGAACAGCGGCGGGGCGGGGGCGTCCCCGGCGGCGGCCCGGTCGGCCAGCCGGCCGACCGCTGAGGCGACCACGGCCTGCATCAGCGCGCTGGTCACGATGGTGGAGACGGGCCCGAAGGAGGTCTCGGCGCCGGGGTGGGTCAGCTCGCCGTCGCCGACCGCGACCTTGCTGTCCAGCACCACGTCGCAGTGGTCCTTCAGGTAGTCGCCGGAGGGGTGTGCCGAGGGCACCTCGCCCGGGTACGCCAGGGAGGTCACCCCGATCACCGTGAGGCCGCGGTCCCGGGCGTGCCGGGCCAGCTCCACCGGCATCACCTGGCGGCCGGACAGCGAGACCAGGAAGAGCAGGTCCCCGGCGGTCGCCGGGGTGAGGTCCAGGGTGGCGGTGGCCAGTCCGGAGACCCGCTCCAGGGCGCTGGCCAGCGGGGCCGGCATCATCGTCACCCCGGCCATCCCGGGGACGTTCAGCAGGTTCATCGGGACCAGCCCGCCGGCCCGGTAGACCACGTCCTGGGCGGGCAGCGAGGAGTGCCCGGCGCCGAAGGTGAACACCCGGCGGCCCTCGGCGACCGCCTCGGCGAGCAGGGCGGCGGCGGCCTCGATGGCGTCGGCCTCCTCGTCGCGGACCCGCCGCAGGTGGTCGATCGCGGCGTCGAAGTACCTGCCGACCAGGTCGTCCATCGGTTGCCTCCGCTCTCTGCCGGTGGGGGCGCCGGCCGGGTGGGACGGCCGGGGTGGTCCAGACCGCCAGTGGAGAAAGCTACGGCGAGCACGGTCGCGCCCCGGCGGCACCGCTGTCAACAGGAACGAAAACGGGCACCGGAAGCCCCCGGGCGGGCCCGGTTGTCGGTGCGGTACGTCAGAATTGGCGGTGAGGACACCGAAGAACGGAGCCAGCGGCGATGTCTGGGCTGATCGACACCACTGAGATGTACCTTCGCACCATCCTGGAACTGGAGGAAGAGGGCATCGTCCCGATGCGCGCCCGGATCGCCGAGCGCCT
This sequence comes from Kitasatospora sp. NPDC048194, assembly GCF_043202455.1. Lineage (NCBI taxonomy): Bacteria > Bacillati > Actinomycetota > Actinomycetes > Kitasatosporales > Streptomycetaceae > Kitasatospora > Kitasatospora sp. NPDC048194. The sequence goes on along the minus strand of NZ_JBIDAK010000009.1, from coordinate 176,812 downwards.
GGAGCAGAGCGGTCCCACGGTCAGCCAGACGGTCGGCCGGATGGAGCGCGACGGCCTGCTCCAGGTCGCGGGGGACCGCCACCTCGAACTCACCGAGGAGGGCCGCCGGCTCGCGGTGCGCGTCATGCGCAAGCACCGCATCGCCGAGTGCCTGCTCGTCGACGTGATCGGCCTGGAGTGGGAGCAGGTGCACGAGGAGGCCTGCCGCTGGGAGCACGTGATGAGCGAGACGGTCGAGCGCAAGGTGCTCGCCATGCTCGGCCACCCGACGCAGTCCCCGTACGGCAACCCGATCCCCGGCCTGGACGAGCTGGGCGACACCAAGGCCGAGGGCGAGGGCTTCGACGCCGCGCTCGTCCCGCTGGACACCGTCAAGCCGGGTGACGCCGGGGCCGACGTGGTGGTCCGCCGGATCGGCGAGCCGATCCAGACGGACAGCGAGCTGATGAGCACCCTGCGCCGGGCCGGCGTCCGACCGGGCTCCACGGTCAAGGTGAGCACCGGTGTGGCCGGGGTGCTGGTCGGCACCGGGGACAACGCGGCGGAGCTCGGCAAGGACATCGCCCAGCACGTCTTCGTCGCCCAGGCCTGAGCCCGGCCGGCGCGCGCACCGACGATCAGGGCCCGCTGCTCCCCGTGCAGCGGGCCCTTCCCGTCCTCCCCGGCTCCCTCCCGTCCCCTCCGCTCCCTCCCGTCCCTCCCGGTTCTCCCCTCCACCGCCTCGCCCGGCTTCCCCGTCCGAGCGACCCTTCCGGCGTCCCCACACACCGCAATTCCTCCCCTCGGCCGATCATGGCAATCCTTGAGCGCTGTCACTCGTCCGAGGGGCTTCTCCGGTTGACCAGCGGGTAGACCGAGGTCTTATCCGCACATGCGTGTGACGGGCCCCGCCTCCGGTGGGAGACAAGGCCCGTCACTCGTGCGCGTGGTCCCGCGCGGCGCACGCCCTCACCCGATCGGGCGCAGAGCGGCAGGTTCCGGGGCGGCTCCGCGGAGTCAGACTCCCGCCGGTTGGACGACCTGGTCCCGGTGCGCAGGGGCCTCGCGGCCGCAGGCGTAGGCGAGCGGGCTGATCAGTTCCGCGGCGTCCGGCAGCCAGCGGTTGAGCGCGGAGGGGGAGCGGGCCCACTGGGCGTAGCCGGTGGAGCCGACCCGGGAGGGCGGGGCGATCGTCCAGTCCCCCTCGCCGCGGGCGACCAGGTCCAGCCGCCCGGGCGGCCAGCCCAGCTTGCGGAGCATCTCCGGCAGCTTGGCCGCGACCCCGGGCAGCACCAGGAAGTGCAGCCGCCGCCCCACCCGGCCGGGCGAGGCGGGCAGCACCACGACCGGGCCGAGCTGGAGGTCCATCCGCTCCATCCGGGCCAGTGCCAGGCACCCGGCGGTCTCCGGCACGTCCAGCACGTCGAAGGACCGGCCGGTGGGCAGCAGGATCGAGGCCTTGGGCCGTTCGGTCCACCAGCGCCGCACCGCGCCCGGCCCGGCGCTCGCCTTGCGGGCCCAGTCCGCGTCCAGCGGGTGGGCGCCCGGCAGCGCGCAGCGCGGGTCGCCGCAGGAGCAGCGGGCGGGTCCGTCGCCGTCGATCAGCCAGGCGCCCGGGGCCACCTCCCAGTGGCGGTTCTCGGCGTAGCCGACGGCTTCGATCAGCAGCGGGGGCAGGCCGGCGTTCTTGTCCTGGCCGGGGGCGTCGGGGGTCTCTTCCACGGGCTGCTCAACTACCGTGCGTGAGGCTGGTTACGGCCCTGGGAGCCCCGGTCGGGTGCATCCGGGCAATGTCACCCGAACCGGTGACTCGACCGAGTTGGGGCGGGCGGAGCCCGGCGCAGCGGGGGCGCACGGAAGCATTTCCCAGGGCGCGTGGGGGGTGCGGCCCGTCACCGTGGGTATCCCGCTGGCGTTGCTGATCGCTAACCTGGTGTCAGATTCCTTGGACGGTCGGACAGTCGGCAACAGATCAGCAGAATCGTCGCCCGCCGGCCAGGGCCGGAGGGTGTGGGGAGGCGAAGCCCAATGGCCGCGAGACCACTCGTCGCACGACAGCCCAACGAGCGTCTGCAGCAACTGATCCAGGAGGCCAGCTGCTCCAACGCCGGTCTGGCCCGCAGGGTCAACCTGTGCGGCGCGGAGCACGGACTCGACCTGCGCTACGACAAGACCTCCGTGGCCCGCTGGCTGCGCGGGCAGCAGCCGCGCGGGCAGGCTCCGGCCGTGATCGCCGAGGCCCTGGGCCGCAAACTCGGCCGCAGCGTGTCGGTCGAGGAGATCGGCATGGCCGACGGCAAGAACCTCAGCTCCGGCATCGGGCTGCAGTTCGCGCCGACCCTGAACGCCGCCCTGGAGCAGGTGTGCGAGCTGTGGCGCAGTGACGTCGGCCGGCGGGACTTCCTGACCGGGGCGACGGTCGCCGCGTCCGCCCTGGTGGAGCCCAGCCGGGACTGGCTGATCACCCCGCCCGACCCGGTGGTGGCCCGCACCGGCGGCCCGCGGGTCGGCCCGACCGACGTGGCGGCGGTCAAGGCCACCACCGCGATGCTGGTCGACCTGGACCACCGCTTCGGCAGCGGCCACGTGCGCCCGGTGGTCGTCCACTACCTCAACTCGGTCGTCTCCGGCCTGCTCGGCGGCGCCTACCGGGAGGAGACCGGCCGCCAACTGTTCGCCGCGGTGGCCAGGTTGACGGAGCTGGCCGGTTACATGGCGGTGGACACCGGACAGCCCGGGCTGGCCCAGCGCTACTACATCCAGGCCCTGCGGCTGGCCCAGGCCGCCGACGACCGCGGTTACGGCGGGTACGTGCTGGCCGCCTCGATGAGCCACCTGGCGGCCACCCTCGGCAACCCGCGGGAGATCGCCCAGCTGGCCCGCGCCGCCCAGGAGGGCGCCCGGACGGTCGCCACACCGACGGCGATGGCGATGTTCTACGCCGCCGAGGCCCGCGGCCACGCCCTGCTCGGCGACGCCCGCTCCTGCGAGGCGGTGTCGGCCAAGGCACTGGAGATGATGGAGAAGCGCCGCCCGGAGGACGACCCGGACTGGATCGCCCACTTCGACGACGCCTACCTCGCCGACGAGCTCGCCCACTGCCACCGGGACCTGGAGCAGGCCGGCCAGGCCGAGCACTACGCCCGCCGGGCGCTCGACCTCCACCCGCCGACCCGGGTCCGCCGCCGCGCGGTGGACCTGGTGCTGCTCGCCACCGCCCAGCTCCAGCAGCGCGACCTCGAGCGCGCCTGCGAGACGGGCACCCAGGCGGTGCGGCTGCTCAGCGGGCTGCGCTCCAACCGGGGCGTGGAGTACCTGGACGAGTTCCGGCGCCGGCTGGAGCCCTACCGGGAGCAGCGGGTGGTGCGCGAGTTCCACGCCCGGGCGGACGCGGAGGCGGCCTGACGGAGAGCAGGAGGCGGACCAGAGACCGTCTGTGCAGGGAGCGTGTGGGATTGTCCCGCCCACGTGGTCACCCGGTGAGGCGAACCGGTAGCGTGGGCGCGACGTCCAAGGAACTGTGATGCTCCCAAGAACCGACGAGATGTGGTCCGCCGTCAGCGCGCGGTCCGGCCCAGGTGAGGAATCGCGTTGAGCCAGCGCCGCTCGTACCCCAACTCGGGGGACTTCAACCTGGACGACCTGTTCCGCCCCGAGCCCGGCCAGCCCCAGGGCCAGCCGGGCCAGCCGCAGGGTCAGCCGGGCCAACCGCAGGGCCCCACGGCCGTGCCGCCGGTCGGGCAGCCGTCCGGGCAGCCGGAGTACCTCGGCGAGGGTGCGCACACGATGCCGCCCCAGGGCGTCCCGGCCCAGCAGCCCCCGTGGGGCGCCGCACCGCAGCAGGGCTACGGCGTCCCGCAGCCCGAGGCCCCGGAGACCCAGCACCTGCCGCCGTACCCGGCCGCCGACCCGCGCGGCGGCTACCCCGCGCAGCAGCCCGGTTACGGCGTCCCGCCGCAGGCCGCGCCCGGGTACCAGGGCTACGCCCCGCAGCCGCCGCAGCAGCCGGTGTACGCCGCGCAGGGCTACGGCGAGGAGGCCCGCGGGCACGGAGCGGACCCGGACGCCACCCAGGGCGGCGGGTCCCTCCGCGGCGGCCGCCCGTCCGGCAAGCTGATCATCGGCGGTGTGGTGGCGGGCTGCGCGGCGGCCGGCGTGCTGGTCGCCGTGCTGATGAGCGGTGGTGGCGACACCAAGGGCGCCCAGAAGACCACCCCGGTGGCCGCGGCCGGCAGCAGCGCTTCCGGCAAGGGGAGCGCGAGCGGTTCCGGCGCCGCGGTCGACCCGGAGGTCAAGGCCCAGGCCCAGCCGCTCTCGGACCTGCTGGGCACGGCGAGCGACAGCCGCAGCTCGGTGGTGTCCGCCGTCGCCTCGGTGCAGAAGTGCGACAAACTGCCCGAGTCGCAGCAGGCCCTGGCCGCGGCGGCCGGCAAGCGGCGCGAGCTGCAGACCAAGCTCGGCCAGCTGAAGACCGACAAGCTGCCCGGTGGCCAGCAGCTGGTCGACCAGCTCAACGCCGCCTGGACGGCCTCGGCGCAGGCCGACGACGAGTACGCGGCCTGGGCGACCGACGCCCAGTCCTCCTGCGACCCGAAGAAGCCGGACACCGGCAACCAGCACTACAAGAACGCCGTCCAGGCCAGCGGCACGGCGACCACCGCGAAGAAGCAGGCCTCGACCCTGTGGAACGCGATCGCCACCCAGGCCGGGCTGCCCAGCCGCAGCGACGGCGACCTGTAGGGGCGGCGGCCGTCCGGGAGGGCGGCCGTTGGGCGGGCGTCGGGGAGGGCAGCCGTCCGGGAAGGTGCCGTCCGCGCCGCGGCCGTCCGGGAACGGAGCAGGGCGGGCCCGGAAGGACCCGCCCGTTCGCGCCCCGCTGCGGTCGGGCCGGGGTCGGGCCCGGGTCAGGCCGGGGGCCGGCTCCCGGTGAGCACCCAGCGGATGTCCACGAAGCCCGGCTGCTGCAGGGTCATCCGGCCGTTCCTGACCACCTGGTAGGTGATCCAGGTGTTGACCAGCCGCGGCGACTCGGTGCTGGGCAGCATGTTGGTGGTGCCCCAGTTGAGCGGCGGGGTGAGGCCGACGTCGATGCCCTCGCCGCTGTCCAGCAGTGCGGCGATCGACTTGGCGGTGGTCGGCTTCCCGGCCGCCGCCAGCTTGTCGTCGACCGCCCGGAACACCTCGTAGGCGACCCAGGTGGTCTGCACACCCGGGTCGGAGACGTCGATGGTCTGGCCGCCGGTGGTGTCGGCGCGCACCACCCCGCGCAGCCCGTCCCAGGTCTTGGCCGACTCCGGCGGGTACCAGCTGGCGACGAACGCGCCGGCCAGCGGGCCGCTGTCCCCGCCGGTGGAGTCGACCACCGACTGCTGCACGCTGCCGATCACCGAGGCGATCCGGGTGTTCTTCGGGGACAGCCGCCGGTAGGCGTCCAGCAGGTTGCCGGTCGGTTCGGCGGCCATGGCACTGGTGACGCAGTTGCCCGGCTCGTCCTTGCCGATGGCCTTGCGGGCCACCGGCGTGTAGTCGGAGGACTGCTCGGGAGCCTTGACGTCCAGCAGCTTCATCCCGGCCGGCTTGAGCGCGTTGCCCAGGTAGCCGAGCAGGCTGTCGCCGGCCGGGGTGTCCGGGCGGATCAGGGCGACGGCCTTGCAGCCGGCCTCGACCAGCTGGCGGCCGCTGCCGGCGATCAGCGCGGGCATCCCGCCGTCCACCGGGTAGGACAGCGGGCTGGAGAACTCGGGCTGGGAGAGCCCGTACCCGCCGATCAGCGGGATGCCGGCGCGTTCCAGCACGGGCATGAAGGCGTCGCCCCACTGGCTGTAGGAGCCGACCACGGCGACCGCCTTGGCCTCCACCGCCTGCTGGGCGCAGGCCTTGGCTCCGTCGGCGGTGTTGTGCTCGTTGCAGGTGATCACGTTCAACCGGTGGCCGTTCAGGCCGCCCTTGAGGTTGACGTCCTTGCCGATCGCCTGGGCGAGCGCGGTCATCCCGGGACGGTTCGCCGAGCCGGTGCCGGAGGGGGCCCAGGTCATCACGGTCAGCGCGTCGTCGGTGGTGGAGGCACCGGCCGGTCCGCCGCACGCGGAGGCCGAGAAGAGGGCGGGGAGCAGTGCCGCGGCGCTCACCGCGGCGGCGATCGGGCGCCGGCGACGGCGGCGGCGGACGATCGGGGGACGATCCTGGAGCGAGTCCCTTCGGCTGGTCATCGGTCTTCCCTCTCTGGGCGCCATCCGGCGCACCGGATCCAGCCAAGCCCCGGAGCCACAAGGCGAGAGGGCCGAAGTGCGAACGAACGGCGAACGGAAGCTGAAATCCGATGCGGTACGCGTGTAGATCGGGAGTGGAGTACGAACGGACGGGGAACGTACGATCGTCGACCATGTCCGCCAGCACAGATTCTTCGCATCGGTCCGCCCGAAACCCTTCTCGTCCGGGCCACCGCTCCAGCACCATGGGCGGCATGCCGCTCAACGACCTGCCCTGGTGGCGCTGGCGCGCCCGACTGCGCTCGGCGCTGCACATGCTGTCCGACCCCGGCTTCCAGCAGGAGACCTGGCTGGCCGGCCGCGAGGGGTACGGGGACGTGACCGACGCCGTCTACCGCCTCGTCGAGGACACCTGGCTGGACCGCTGGTCGGCGGAGAAGTACGTGGGCACGATCTTCCGGGACTCCGCCGAGGCCGCCCTGGTCGACGTCGCGGTGCTGCGCGCCGTGCAGACGCTGCACGAGGTCGGCGCGGACGCCCCGGCCTCCGCCTACCTCGGCCACCCCGGCTGGCCGGAGACCGTCCGGGCCGCCCGGGAGGCGCACGTCGCACTGGCCGTCGGCGACGGGGACGACCCGGACGCGGCGCCCAAGTCGCTCGAAGTGCTGCGCATCCTGACCCAGGTCTGAGGCGCTCCGGCGGGCAGCGCCGTCCCGCAGTACGGGCAGCGGGGCGGCGGCTGTCCAGGATGTGACACGCTGGACCGTCCACAACCGCAACGACCTCAGGACGGGATACCCCCAGTGGAACAGCAGCCGGCCAGCGCCCAGTACGTCCTCACGCTGTCCTGCCCCGACAAGCAGGGCATCGTCCACGCTGTCTCCAGCTACCTCTTCATGACCGGTTGCAACATCATCGACAGCCAGCAGTTCGGGGACGGGGGCAGCGGCCTGTTCTTCATGCGGGTGCACTTCTCAGCGTCCGAGCCGGTGACCGCCGACAAGCTGCGGGCCAGCTTCGCCGCGATCGGCGCCTCCTTCGGGATGGACTGGCAGATCCACCCCACCGACCAGCGGATGCGGATCATCCTCATGGTCAGCAAGTTCGGGCACTGCCTGAACGACCTGCTCTACCGCACCCGGATCGGCGCGCTGCCGGTGGAGATCGCCGCGGTGGTCTCCAACCACACCGACCTCCAGGACCTCACCGAGAGCTACGGCATCCCCTTCCACCACATTCCGGTCACCAGGGACACCAAGGCCGAGGCCGAGCAGCAGCTGCTGGACCTGGTCGCCAAGGAGGAGGTCGAACTGGTCGTGCTGGCCCGCTACATGCAGGTGCTGTCCGACCGGCTCTGCACCGAGCTGTCCGGCCGGGTGATCAACATCCACCACTCCTTCCTGCCGAGCTTCAAGGGCGCCAAGCCGTACCACCAGGCGCACGCCCGCGGTGTGAAGCTGATCGGTGCCACCGCGCACTACGTCACCGCCGACCTGGACGAGGGGCCGATCATCGAGCAGGAGGTGGCCCGGGTCACCCACGACGTCAGCCCGGACCAGCTGGTCGCGCTCGGCCGGGACGTCGAGTGCCAGGCGCTGGCCCGCGCGGTCAAGTGGCACAGCGAGCATCGGGTGCTGCTGGACGGCACCCGCACGGTCGTCTTCGCCTGACCGCTGCTCCACGGCGCGCCGTTCTTGCGGTGCGCCGTTCTTGCGGTGCTGCCGCTTCACCGTCGGGACAGGCGCTGCCGCTTCATCGTCGGGACAGCAGCGGCAGCGCGTGCAGCACCTCGCGCACCGCGGCCCGGTCGCCGTGCTCGCCGACCGGCAGCCGGTCCGGGTCGCGGTGCGCGGCGGCCAACTGGCAGAGCTCCAGGCCGTCCAGGACCATCGAGGCCACCGGCTCCCCGCCCGCCGGACCGGTCTCCTCGGCGTCCAGCGGCACCAGCCACTCACCCGCCGCCGGGCCGTCCACCACCAGCCGCAGCCGTCGGCCGCCCGCGGCGGCGCCGGTCGGCGGCCCGCCGACCGAGGCCACCGGCGCCCCGGCGTGCTCGGGGCGGGCCGCGCGCAGCCCGGCCAGCGCCCGGGGCAGCAGCCGGACCACCAGCCCCACCATCTGCCGCAGGTGCTGCGGAGCCGGCGGCCCGTACGGGTAGGCCACCGCGCGGGCCACGTCCTCGCCGTGCACGTAGCACTCCAGCGCGCGGTCCACGAAGGCGTCCCGCAGCGGCAGCACCGCGAAGCCGAGGTCGACCGGGGCCCCGCCCTGCGGGGCGAGCGCGGCGCCGCGCACCAGGTCGTGGGTCTGCCGCCGCCACCTGGAGCGCACCGACTGCGGGGGCAGGCCGGCCTGGTCGGCGAGCAGCCGGGCGGTGCGCGCGGTGATCGCGGTGTACGGGCCGCCCTGCGGCGGGACCCGCGGCGCCGGAGCGACCGGCTCCTGCGGCGGCACCCGCCGCTCGACCGGCGGGCGCGTCCCGGCGGAGCGGGTGGTGGACGGCCCGGCGGAGCGGATGGTGGGCGGTCCGGCGGGGGAGGCGCCGGTGGCGGTCGCGGCGGCGTCCGCGGTGGGGGTGCCGATACCGGTGGACAGCGGGTCGGGCAGGCCGAGGGCGAGCGCCAGCACACCGTCCACGGCAGTCAGCCGTCCCAGCACCTCCGCCGGGCGCAGCCGCTCGGTGCCGCCGTGCCACGGGAGTTCGGCCACCTCCTGCCACTCCTCCGGGCCGAGGTCGCGCAGCAGCGCGTCGAGCTTGGCGGTCTCCGCCGTGTACGGCATCCCCCAGGCGGGGACGGGCAGTTCGGCCGGGCGACGGGCCAGGCACCAGTCCAGCACCTGCTGACGCAGGGCGCCGGGCTGGTCCAGCGGTTCGTCGAGGGAGAGCCAGCCGGCCGCCTCGCGGAGTCGGGCCGCCTCGGTGGCGCACTCCGGGCAGCGGGAAAGGTGCTGCTCCAACTCGGCGGCCTCGTGCGGCGGGCAGGCGCCGAGGGACCAGGCGCCGAGCAGCGAGCGCAGCGCGTCGTGGTGCTCCTCGGAGGTGTTCACCCGTTCCCGTCCTCGTTCCTGCCGCGGTCCTTGCCGCCGTCCTTGCCGTGGTCCTCGCCGCGGTCCTGACGGGCGCGCCGGTCGGGGGTTCCGTCGGTCGGTCCGTCAGCCGCCTCGCCGGTCGGTCCGTCAGCCGCTTCGTCAGCCGCTTCGTCGGCCAGTTCGGTGGCCAGCAGTTCCAGCCCGAGCCGCATCCGCTGCTTGGCGGCCTGTTCGCTGATGCCCAGCAGTCGGGCCGTCTCCTGGTAGGTGCGGCCGTCGTAGTACGTCACCGCGATGGTCACACGCAGGGGCCCGGGCAAGGAGTCGACCACGTACTGTACGCGCGCGGCGGTGGCAACGGCGCGGATCTCCTCCTCGCTCGCGCCGGCGCCGCCGCCCCTGGTCCACTCGGCGGCCCGCCGGGCCCGCAGCCGTTCGACCGCGCGGCGGTGGGTGAGCGCGCCGAGCCAGGAGCGCAACGAACCCTGGGCCGGGTCGAAGTCCTCGGGGTGTTCCCAGACGTGGGCGAACACCTCGCGGGTGAGCTGGGCCGCGGACCCCTGGTCGGCGAGTATCCGGCCGGCCAGGCCGTGCACCATCGGCGCGAGCTGGTCGTAGAGTTCGCCGAGGGCGGTCTCCTCGCCGCGGGCGAGGCGCCACCGCAACTGTTCGTCCCAGCTCGGGTTCCGGTCCTGGGTGGCCATCGGGAACCACCCTTCCGACCGGTCCGCTGGCGTTACCCAACGGTATCCCGCGGCCGGTCGCCGGCGGGAGGGAATCCGGCAAGAACGGAACCCCGCCTTGCGGATGGTCCGCCCCGGAACGCGGGCGGACGGCCGGAGTGCCGGCGGGGCGCCCGGAGGCGGGTGTCGGAGGCGGGGCGCCCGGTGGCCGGCCATCCGGAGGCGGGGCATCCGGAGGCGGGGCGCTCGGCGAAGGGCGTCCGGCGGTGGGGCTGTTCGATGCCCGCTGGACATATGTCGTACGGGTGGTTCGCGAGTGGCGGGCCGGGCGCGGGGGTCGTCCGGCGGTAGGTTCCCGCCAGGGCGTGTCCGCGGCGGACCGGCGGAGGCGCCCCGGGTGACGGCCGGTCGGACCGGGCCGGGCGAGCGCCGGTGCGAGGCTCGCGAGAATGAACGGGACAGTATGCACTGCCCCGTCCCCCGATCGCCGGAATATGCCCGAAGCCCTTGCTGCCGTCCGTCCGCCCACCCATCCTGAGGCGTATTCGTGTCGCGCCGCTGCGCGGCCGGCGAGTTGGCGCGGACGAGTGGGCGCCGGGCGGACGGGTCGGCGAGCGCCCGGCCGGGCCCGGGTGGCAACGGGCGATGTGCGAGGGCCGTCGGCCGGTCGATCCGGGCCCGACCCGGCCCGATCGGGACGACGGCCGAACTGCGAGTGCGGGTGGTGGAGCGGTGCAGGTTCTTCAGGTACAGCTTGCGGTGCAGGCGGACCCCGCCGAGGTCGGCCGGGCCCGTCGGTGGGTGCGCTCGCGGCTGCTGAACCACGGTGTGGACCCGGACGCGCCGATGGCCGAGACGGTGGTGCTGGTGGTCTCGGAGCTGGTGACCAACGCCGTGGTGCACACCGGCTGTCCGGCCGTGCTGCGGCTCTGCCTGCCGATGGCCGGTGACGCGGCGCAGCCCCGTCCGGCCGGCCCGCTGCGGGTGGAGGTGGCCGACGCGAGCCGGACGGCCCCGGCCCCGCGGCACGCGGGCGCGGACGAGGACGCCACCAACGGCCGGGGTCTGGAACTGGTCGAGTTGCTCTGCGAACGCTGGGGCTGGCACCCGGACGGTACGGGCAAGCGGGTGTGGTGCGAGATCGGTGCCGATGCACGCCCGGCGGACCCGTTGGCGGGCGCGGACTGGGCGGCTTTGGCGCAATAACGGCTTTCGGCACGGTAGTCGGCCGGTGCTGATCACCGGCCGAAAGGTGACGCAACCATTCCGAATTTCGGACTACCCATTGACGTGACGTATCCGACTGATCACGCTTGGGTGCGGCTCTCCGTTGCGAGGGGACGCCGAGGGAAGTCCGTCCGCCGCCACGGTGCTGCTGTCCAGGGGGAACGCGTCAGCAGAAGGGGCCGTGGGCTGCCGGTCGCGGGCCGTTCCTCGGCGAGTGCGGAGGGCCCGGCGCGGGCTCGCGGCCCGCGCGTCGCGATCGGACGGTGGCCCGCCGCGCCGCGCTGGGGGTGCGCGCGGCCGGCTGCCGTCCGGGTGCGACCGGGAAGCGTTCAATTCCGGCCACCCGTCCGTCCTTTCCCCGGCGTCACTCAGGAAGCGCGCCGCACGGCCGGCCCGGTGCCGCCGGCCGGCACCGTCCGGAAGGTGCGCCGGTAGGCGCTCGGCGCGACGTCCAGGCGGCCGCGCAGCTGCATCCGCAGCGACGCGGCGGTGCCGAACCCGGACTCCCGGGCCACCTGGTCGATCGTCAGGTCCGTGCGCTCCAGCAACTGGCGGGCCCGCTCGGTGCGCTGGGTGGTGATCCACTGGCCCGGGCTGGCGCCTGTCTCCTCCCGGAACCGCCGGGTGAAGGTCCGTACGCTCATGCCCGCCCGGTCGGCGAGCTGGCGCAGCGACAGCGGCTCGTCCAGGTGCTCCAGCGCCCAGGCGCGGACGGCGGTGGTGCTGAGGACGCCCGTCTCCACCGGGCTCGGGGCCTCGACGTACTGCTTCTGACCGCCCTCCCGCCACGGCGGCACCAGGCAGCTGCGGGCCACCGCGTTGGCCACGGCGCTGCCGTGGTCGCGGCGCACCACGTGCAGACAGAGGTCCACCCCGGCGGCCACTCCGCCGGAGGTGAGGACGTCGCCGTCGTCGGTGTAGAGCACGTCCGGATCCAACTTCACCTGCGGGTACATCCGGGCGAAGCGGTCGGTGTAGCTCCAGTGGGTGGTGGCCGGCCGGCCGTCGAGCAGACCGGCCGCGGCCAGCAGGAAGGAGCCGGTGCAGATCGACATCAGCCGGGTGCCCGGCCGGATCCGGCGCAGCGCGGCGGCCAGTTCGGGGGTGAAGGCGGCGTCGACCACGCTCGGGGAGGTGTCGCGGGAGGCCGGCACCACCACGGTGTCGGCCCGCTCCAGCAGTTCCGGGCCGTGGTCGACGGCGATCCGGAAGTCCGTGCTGGTGCCGACCGGGCCGCCGTCCACCGTGCAGGTGGCCACCTCGTAGAGCGGCTGCCCGTCGCCGTCCCTCGCGCTGCCGAAGATCCGGGCGGGGATGCCGAGTTCGAAGGCGATCACGCCCTCCAGCGCGAGTACCGCGACCAGGTGCGCCATGTCCTGTCCTTCCGGCGGTGGGTGGCTCCGGGCCAGGGTACGCCGGAGTCGTGGCCCGATCCTTGCGAAAGCTGTCATTCAGGCCACTCGTCCGGGCGCCGGCCGCTCGGGACACTCGTCCCCGTGACCGAACGCAGCGTCCCCGCCCCCACTGCTCCTGACCGTCCCGGTCCTGACCGGGCCGTTTCCGACCGGCCCGAGGCCGAACGGGCCGTTTCCGACCGGGCCGAGGCCGAACGGCCTGTTTCCGACGAGCCCGTGGCCGACCGGCCCGTTCCCGCCAAGCGCCCCCGGGTGCACTACGCCTGGGTGGTGGCCGGCGTCGCCCTGCTCGTCCTGCTCGGCTCGGCCGGCTTCCGCTCCACGCCCAGCCTGATGATGGACGCCCTGCACAACGAGTTCGGCTGGTCGCTCGGGACGATCTCCAGCGCCACCTCCGTCAACCTCACCCTCTACGGCCTCACCGCGCCCTTCGCCGCCGCCCTGATGGACCGTTTCGGCGTGCGCCTGGTGGTGGTCTGCGCCCTGCTGACCATCTCGGTCGGCGCCGGACTCACCATGCTGATGCGCCAGCCCTGGCAACTGGTGCTCTGCTGGGGCGTGCTGGTCGGCCTCGGCAGCGGCTCGATGGCCGGCGCCTTCGCCACCACCATCACCGGCCGCTGGTTCCAGGCCCGTCAGGGCTTCGTCACCGGGGTGCTGACGGCCGCCGGAGCGGCGGGGAACCTGGTCTTCCTGCCGGTCGGCGCCTGGCTGGTCGAGCACCACGGCTGGCGCGCCGCCGTGGTCGTGGTCTCGCTCGCCGCCTGTGCCGTCGCCGTGCCCGTGCTGCTGCTGATGCGCGAACGGCCCGCGGACATCGGCCTGTTCCCGTACGGCGCGACCGAGGCGCCACCCGCCCCCGCCAACGGCGGCCGCGCCCTGGCCCGTTCGCTGCGGGTCCTGCGCGACGCCGCCCGCACCCGGCAGTTCTGGCTGCTGGCCGGTTCCTTCGCGATCTGCGGCGCCACCACCGTCGGCCTGGTCGGCACCCACTTCATCCCGGCCGCGCACGACCACGGCATGCCGGTCACCGCCGCCGCCGGCCTGCTCGCCCTCATCGGCCTGTTCGACGTGGCCGGCACCGTGTTCAGCGGCTGGCTCACCGACCGGGTCGACTCCCGGCTCCTGCTCACCGTCTACTACGGGCTGCGCGGCATGTCGCTGCTCCTGCTGCCGCAGCTGCTCGCCGGCTCGCTCGAGCCGCCCATCACCGCCTTCGTCGTCTTCTACGGCCTGGACTGGGTGGCCACCGTGCCGCCGACCGTCGCGCTGTGCCGCCGCCACTTCGGCGAGGACGCCCCGATCGTCTTCGGCTGGGTGCTGGCCGCCCACCAGATCGGCGCGGCCGTCGTCGCCGGGCTGGCCGGCCTGGCCCGCGACGCGCTCGGGAACTACGACCTCACCTGGTACGGCGCCGGCGCGCTGTGCGCGGTCGCGGTCGGGCTCTGCCTGGCGCTGTGCACCGGACGCCCGGCGGAGCGAGCGGTGGCCGCACTGCCGTAGGGCTGCGGCCGGCCGGTGGTGGGCGCCTGGTCGTAGGCATCAGTCCGGTGAACGGTGTCCGTCCGGTGAACAGTGTCCGTCCGGTCGTGCGGGCTGTTCGCCGGTGTGTTCGATCGGAGGTCTAGGCTCCGCATCATGGCGCTCACCTTCACCCTGGACCCGAAGCTCGACCCCGATCTGCGCACCGCCGTCGTCCGGCTGTGGACCGACGTGACCAACGCCGGCGGCGCGGTCGGCTTCGTGGCGCCGGTCACCGAGGACGAGGTCTGGGACACCGCCGACCGCCAGTTCGCCGGGATCGCCCCGGACGGCCCCGACCGGCTGCTGGTCGCGCACGACAGCGCGACCGGCCGGCTGGTCGGGATGCTGGTCTTCGCGTCGATGCGGTTCGAGCCGATGGCGCACTGGCGGATGCTCAAGCGGGTCATGGTGCACCCCGACCACCAGGGCCTCGGCCTGGGCGCCCGGCTGCTCGCCGAGGCCGAGCGGGTCGCCCGGGAGTGGGGTCTGGAATCGCTGCGGTTGACGGCACGCGGCGGCATGGGCCTGGAGCACTTCTACGCCCGCAGCGGCTACCGCGAGGTCGGCCGGGTGCCGGCCGCGATCCGGGTCGCTCCCGGTGACGACCGCGACGACATCACCATGTGGCTCGACCTGCGCTGATCCGGCCCGCCGGACGGCCGCGGCAGCCGGGTACGGCGGACCCCTGACCCGCTCCCGCCGTCAGGCATGCTTGACTGGAGGACCCGCCGGCCCGAAACGAGAAGGAAGTGTCCCAGTGAGCAGCAACGGCCCGCAGAAGTCGCACGCCACGCTCCGCTACACCTCCATGCGGGTCAGCATCTTCCTGGGCTGCCTGCTGGTGGCCCTGCTGCTCGGGCACTTCCAGGTCATCCCGGTCAGCGGCGAGGCCGGAGTGATCTTCCTGTTCCTGCTGGCCGCGGTCGCCTCCGCGCCGCTGAGCTACGTGCTGCTGAGCAAGCAGCGCGACGAGATGTCCTCGCAGATCTCCTCCAAGGTCGCCGGGCTGCGCAGCCGCACCGCCGAGCGGATCGCCGCGCAGAACGCCGCCGAGGACGCGGTGGACGACGCGACCCGCGCGGCCACCGCAGGCCGGAACTGACCCGGCTCGCAGCGCCGCCGCCCGCCCGTGCCGCCCGCTGATCCCCGCTCCGCCGATTCCGACGTCGCCGATTCCGACATCGCCGGTTCCCGTGCTGCCGATCCCCGTGCCGCCGCCGAGCGGCCCGCTGACGACGAGCGGTCCGGTGACCGTGACCGGCCCGGTGGGAGCGGGGCCGGGACGTGGCCGGCTCCCGTACGCCGCCCCACCGGGCGGGACGTGGCCCGGCTCGCCGGGGTCTCGCAGGCGACCGTCTCGCTGGTCTTCTCCGGCGCCGAGGCCGGGCGGCGGGTCTCCGAGGCCACCCGCCAGCGGGTCCGGGAGGCCGCCCGCAGCCTCGGCTACCGCCCGCAGGCGGCCGGGCGCCAGCTGCGGCTGGGCCGCAGCGGAATGATCATGCTGGCCGTGCCCAACCTCCAGGGACCGTTCTTCGGCCGGGTGTTGGAGGGCGTCCACCACGAGGCCGGCCGGCACGGGCTGGCGGTCGTGGTCAGCTCGGGCTGGGGCAGCGCCACGCTCGCCGAGGCCGCCACCGCCGGGCGCTTCGACGGCCTGCTGATCTGCTCCCCGGACGACAGCCAGCTGGGTGAGCTGCCCGCCGACACCCCCGCCGTCTTCCTGGATGCCGATCCCGGCACCGACCGGGCGCGGCCGACCGTCGAGCTCGACGTGGCGGGCGGCATGCGCGCGGCCGTCGAGCACCTGGCCGCCCTCGGCCACCGCAGGATCGGCCACCTGCGCTCCACCCACGCCGCGTACACCTTCCGGGTCCGGCAGGCGGCCTTCGAGCAGACGGTGCGCGAACTCGGCCTGGACGTCCTCGAGTTGGGGGTCAGTCTGAACGAGGGGTACGCCGCTGCGCGGAGCGTCGCGGGTCAGCTGCTGGAACGGGAGGACCGTCCGCGCGCGGTGATCTGCGACGACGACGTGGTCGCCTCCGGGGTCTACCAGGCCGCGGCCGAGCGGGGGTTGCGGGTGCCGGACGACCTCTCCGTGGTCGGCATGGACAACGTCGCGGTCTCCGGACTGCTCGCGCCGCCGCTGACGACCGTGGACCTGCCGGGCGAGGAACTGGGCCGGGCGGGTGCCGCCGCCCTGGCCGGGCTGTTGCGCGGGGAGCGGGTGGAGCCGGTCGCGCCGCTGGCCACCTCCCTGGTGCTGCGCTCCTCGACCGCCCCGGCTGCGCGCTGAGCACCTCGCCGGGTGGTGCGTCGTCCTGGTCGGTCGGGCAGATGACCCGGCTGGCCCGAGTGGCTCTGCGGACCCGGCTGTCCCGGCTGACCTGCTGGCCCTGCGGACCTGGCTGACCCGGCTGTCCCTGCGGACCCGGCTGTCGCCGATGGCGCGCTGAGCCGTGGCGTGAGCGTTCGCGGGGACGCCAGGGGGCCGTCGGCCGTCCCCGGCTGACAGGACTGCGCCCGCCGGGCCAGACCCCCGGCGGGCGCAGTCGCTCGTGGGGGCCGCTCAGCCCACCGGGACGGGCTGCGGCGCCGCCGTGACCGGGGTGGTGCGGAACGAGCCCCGGGCGGCGAACAGCAGCAGGCCGCCGAGTGCGATGCCGCCGGCCGCGCAGAGGGCCACCGAGCGGAGCGAGCCCTCGGCGAGGTGGCCGGAGACGGCGTAGCCGAGCGAGTTGCCGGTGGCGAACAGGGTCACCAGCCAGGCGAAGGCCTCGGTGACCGTCCCGGTCGGTGCGAGTTCGGCGACCAGCACGAAGGCGGCCGCCAGCAGCGGGGCGAGCACGATGCCGGAGAGGAAGGCCAGCGCGGCCATCGGGTACGGGCCGGGCAGTGCCACCAGCGGAAGGTAGGAGGCGGCCATCGCGAGGGCCATCATCCAGGTGCGGGTCGCGGTGGTCCGGCGCCAGTTGACGGCGCCGTAGGCCAGTGCGCCGAGCAGGCCGCCGAGCGCGGCCAGGGCCAGCAGCGTGCCGCCGCCACCCGGCAGCCCGTCGGCGTGCCGCTCGGCGTAGGCGATGAACAGCACGTTCTGGGCGCCGACTGCCCAGCCGGCGCCGGCCAGCCCGATCAGCAGCAGCACCAGGCCGGGGGAGCGCAGCGGGCCGAGCAGTCCGGCGGAGTGCCCACGGGCGGGGGCGCGCCAGTCGCGGGCCGGTCCGGCGGTGGCCACGATCAGCGCGCCGGCCAGCCCGAGCCCGGCGGCCACCCAGAGTGCGGCGACGGGGCTGAACAGGCCGGAGATCCCGGCAACGGCCAGCGGTCCGGCGACGTAGAGGACCTGCTGGGAGGCGGAGTCGAAGGCGTAGGCGGTGTCGAGCTGCTCCTCGTCGACGACGTCCGGCCAGAGCGAGCGCAGGCAGGGCTCCAACGGGGGCATGGCGAGGCCCGCGACGGCGGCGCCGAGCGGCGCGGCGAGCGGGGAGGCCGGGGCGAGGGCGAGCAGCGCGTACCCCCCGCCGGCCACCACGGCGGAGACCAGCAGGACGCGCGGCTGGCCGGTGCGGTCCACGATCCGTCCGAGCACCGGCCCGCCGACCGCGGCGGAGATCGCGTAGGCGGCGGTGGCCAGCCCGATCCGGCTGTACGGGACGTCGGCCTCGCGCAGGGCGAGGGCGATCACCAGGGCGGTCATACCGGCGGGCAGGCGGCCGAGCAGGGTGCCGAGCAGGAGTCGGGTGACGTGCGGGGCGCGGAGCAGGGCGAGGTAGCCCATCGGTGGTGTTCTCCGGTCAGGGCAGGGGAGGGGGCGGGGACACCGTGAAGGTTATACGTATAACTGCGCCCGGTCAATCCGCCCCGGGATCAGAACTGATGGGGCGTCAGGTTCGTTCGTGTCCGGAGATCGCCGGCGAGGGGTGGCCGGTTGTCGCCCGATCTCAAACAACTACTTTGAACATCTCAAACCTTTACTGCTAACGTATCGGCCGTGACCACCTCAGACGCACTGCGGATGCACGGCCCGGGCCCGCTGCCCGGCGCCGCCCGCCCGTGCGCTCTGACCGGTGCTGTGGACAGCCCGCGCCGTTGTCGCGCCACGCCCCGTGCCGGCTCGAGCTGTATCTCGGCGGCACGCCCCTGAACGGGGTCCGCGACCTCTCCCGTCCGGCCCCCTGCCGTGCCGCCTGCTCCGCCCACACCCCACCGTCAGCAACGCCCTCCCCCGGAGTCGCACCCCCATGTCCACAGCGCCCGAGGCGACCTCGTCGCCGTCCGTGCTCACCCGCATCCGCAAGACGCCGTTCTGGGTGCAGATCGTCGCCGGCCTCGTGCTCGGCGTCGCCCTCGGCTACCTGGCCCGCGCCGCCGACATCTCCTGGCTGGCCACCACCCTGGAGACGATCGGCAAGATCTTCGTCCAGCTGCTGAAGCTGGCCGTGCCGCCGCTGGTGTTCACCGCGATCGTGGTGAGCGTCGCCAACCTGCGGGGCGTCACCAACGCAGCGCGCCTGGCCACCCGCACCCTGCTCTGGTTCATGATCACTTCGTTGATCGCGGTCGCCATCGGCCTGGGCCTGGGCCTGCTGACCAACCCGGGCCAGGGCACCAACCTGAAGACCGAGGGCCTCAAGGCGCTCGACTCCCAGGGCAGCTGGATCGACTTCCTGACCGGGATCTTCCCGACCAACATCGTCGACGCCTTCGTCAAGGTGAACGTCCTGCAGATCGTCTTCATGGCGGTCGTGGTCGGCGCCGCGATCATCAAGCTCGGTGCCAAGGCGGAGCCCGTCCTCAAGCTCAGCGAGTCCGTGCTGGAGCTGACCCAGACCGCCCTGTGGTGGGTCATCCGGCTCTCCCCGCTCGGCACCCTCGGCCTGATCGGCAAGTCCGTCGCCAAGTACGGCTGGGACCTGCTCAAGCCCTTCGCCACGCTCACCCTCGACATCTACGTCGGCTGCGCGCTGGTGCTGTTCGTCGTCTACTCGTTGCTGCTGCGCTTCGCCGCCGGCCTCAACCCGCTGCACTTCTTCAAGGGCGCCTGGCCCGCGATCCAGCTGGCCTTCGTCTCGCGCTCCTCGGTCGGCACCCTGCCGGTCACCCGCCGCGTCACCGAGCGCCTCGGCGTCCCCAGCGAGTACGCCTCCTTCGCCGTTCCGTTCGGCGCCACCACCAAGATGGACGGCTGCGCCGCGATCTACCCGGCCGTCGCCGCGATCTTCGTCGCCCAGGTCTACAACATCGACCTCGGCATCAAGGACTACGTCCTGATCGCCTTCGTCTCGGTGGTCGGCTCGGCCGCCACCGCGGGCCTGACCGGCGCGATCGTCATGCTGACGCTGACCCTGTCCACCCTGGGCCTGCCGCTGGAGGGCGTCGGCCTGCTGCTCGCCATCGACCCGATCCTGGACATGATGCGCACCGCGACCAACGTCGCCGGCCAGGCGCTGGTGCCGGTGGTGGTCGCCGCACGGGAGAAGATCCTGGACGTCGCGGCGTACAACAACCCCTCCGGCGACCTGTACGAGGAGGACGCGCCGAAGGCCGTCGCCCCGGAGCAGGCGGGCGTGAAGACGCCGGCCGCGGTCTGACCGGAGCCCATCGACGGGGCCTCCGCGGAGGTGTGTTCCAGACGTTCCAGACAGACGAGGGCCTGTTCCCGGCGCCGTACGGTGCCGGGAACAGGCCCTCGTCGCGTGGGTGGCCCGCTGTGGTGGGGTGCTCCGCTTCTGGGCGGCCGTCGGCTTCTGGGCGGCCGTCGGCCGGCCCTGGGGAAAGGCAGGGGGCCCGCCGCGATGGGCAGGCCCCCTTGGGTGCTGCTCTTGTGCTCATGGTGACGGCTGTCGGGAGCCGCCGGCGGACCCGTACGGGTCCCGAGCGATCAGAACATCAGAGGATTGTCAGACAGCGGTGACGTTCTCCGCCTGCGGGCCCTTCGGGCCCTGGGTGACGTCGAAGGTGACCGTCTGGTTCTCCTCCAGCGAACGGAAGCCGTTCGCGTTGATGGCGGAGTAGTGGACGAAGACGTCGGGGCCGCCGCCATCCTGGGCGATGAATCCGAAGCCCTTCTCAGCGTTGAACCACTTGACGGTTCCCTGAGCCATGCCGTTCTCCTTGCGATGCGTGTCGGGGGCCACACCGTGTGACACCCGGTCCGCTGCGCTGATCGCCCTGCCTCCGGACGAGTCCGAAGTTTTTCGATATTGCTGAAAAACTACAAAAAGCCTGCGGTTACATGCTCCGCAGGCTTCAAGTACTGCAAGGGGAATCAAACTGCAACTGAGGGCAACGCTAGCATGCGGTCGCTGTGACGACCAGGGGTCGCTCGTGGTGCGGACGGCGCGTGTCGTGAAGGCCGGGAGCCGGGCGGGGGAAGGCCTGTTGAGGGCGCACCCGGGCGTGTCGGGTGGCCGGTGCCGACCGTCGTGACCACTGGGCATACCCTGCGGGGAGGCGTACGAACAGCAAGGGAGCGGCGCAGTGGCAGCGGACGCGCAAACGCGGGAGCCTCAGGAAAACACGCCGGTCAGGCCGCGGGTCGGCCATATCCAGTTCCTGAACTGCGTCCCCCTCTACTGGGGCCTTGCCAGGACCGGCAACCTGCTCGACCTCGACCTCACCAAGGACACTCCGGAGAAGCTGAGCGACCAGCTGGTCGACGGCTCCCTGGACATCGGGCCGATCACCTGCGTGGAGTACCTGCGCAACGCCGACGACCTGCTGGTGCTGCCCGACATCGCGGTCGGCAGCGACGGCCCGGTGATGTCCTGCCTGATCGTGAGCAAGGTCCCGCTCGCCGACCTCGACGGCCGCCGGGTCGCCCTCGGCTCCACCAGCCGCACCTCCGTCCGACTGGCCCGGTTGCTCCTGGAGGAGCGCGAGGGCGTCCGTCCGGACTACTTCAGCTGCCCGCCGGAGCTCAGCGCGATGCTGGCCGAGGCCGACGCCGCCGTCCTGATCGGCGACCCGGCACTGCGCGCCTACCTCGGGCAGGCCGCCGACCTGGGGCTGACCGTCCACGACCTGGGCGCCATGTGGAAGGAGTGGACCGGCCTGCCGTTCGTCTTCGCGGTCTGGGCCGTGCGCCGCGAGTTCGCCGAGCGCCGCCCCGAGCTGACCGCGGCCGTCCACCGGGCCTTCCTGGAGTCCCGCGACCTCTCCCTGGTGGAGGCCGCCAAGGTCGCCGAGCAGGCCGCCCGCTGGGAGTCCTTCGGGCCGGACGTGCTGGAGCGGTACTTCAGCGAGGCACTGGACTTCTCGCTCGGCGAGCGGCAGCTGGCCGGCGTCGCCGAGTTCGCCCGGCGGGTCGCGTACGACAGCGGATTCGAGCCGGACGTGGCGGTGCGGTTGCTGGAGCCGGCTGCGCTGCCGGCCGCCCTGCCGGCCGGTCGGTGACGCCGGGCGGCGGCTCCCGGCGCCAGGACCCGTCGGCGGACCTCGGGAGGCGGCGGACGCCCCTGCCGTAGGGGAGCGGCCGGCGCCTGTTCCGTGCGGGAGCGGCTGCTGTTCCTCCGGTGCGGAAGCGGCTGCCGTCTGTTCCGCGTGGAAGCGGCTGCCCTCCCCGAGGGTTCCGGAGCGCCCCGGGTCGGCCCGGACCGGTACGGTCTGCTCCCGAGACGTGTCCGGCGGGTGGCCCCCGGGTGCGCCGGAGGCGGCGCACGCGGCCGGGACCGCCTTGGGGGCGCGCGTCCGGGGGTGAGGGCGAGGGCGAGGGGAGCGTGCGGGGCATGCGGGCACTGGGGTCGGACGACCCGCGTCAGGTGGGCGCGTACCGGCTGCTGCGGCGGCTCGGTTCGGGCGGTATGGGCCGGGTCTACCTCGGCCGGACGGCCGGCGGGCGCACCGTCGCCGTCAAGGTGGTGCGTCCCGAGCTGGCGGACGACGCCGAGTTCCGCGCCCGGTTCCGGCAGGAGGTGGCCGCCGCCCGGCGGGTCGGCGGCAGCTGGACGGCGCCCGTCCTGGACGCCGACACCGAAGGCGAGCGGCCCTGGGGCGCCACCGGCTACGTCGCCGGTCCCTCGCTCACCGCCGCCGTCCAGCAGTACGGGCCGCTGCCCGACCCGGCCGTCCGCGGCCTCGGGGTCGGGCTCGCCGAGGCACTCGCCCACGTGCACGGGCTCGGCCTGGTGCACCGCGACGTCAAGCCGTCGAACGTCCTGCTGACCCTGGACGGGCCGCGACTCATCGACTTCGGGATCGCCCGGGCGCTGGATGCGACCAGCGGTTTCACTCGATCGGGTTATGTGGTGGGTTCACCCGGCTTCATGTCGCCGGAGCAGGCGAACGGGCGACAGGTCGGTCCGGCCGGGGACGTCTTCTCGCTCGGTGCCGTGCTGGCCTTCGCCGCCACCGGCGTGCACCCCTTCGGCGAGGGGGTCAGCGCGGCCGTCCTGCTGTACCGGGTGCTCCACGAGGAACCGGACGTGACCGGGGCCGCCGAGCCGCTGCGGACGATCATCCTCGACTGCCTGGCCAAGGACCCGACTGCCCGGCCCACGCCCGCCCAGCTGGCGGCCCGGCTCGACCCGGACGGCGCGGGCACCGCCCGGCTGTGGGGTTTCCTGCCGTCGGCGCTCGCGGCCGGGGTGGGGCGCAGCGCGGTGGAACTGCTGGACCTGGAGGACGAGCCGGCGGAAGCCGCGGGAGGCGGGGAGAGCAGGGGGAGCGGGGAGAGCAAGGGGAACGGGGAGAGCAGGGGGAGCGGGGGGAGCAGGGGGAGCGGGGGGAGCGGGGGGAGCGGGGAGAACAGGAAGGGCGCGGAGAACAGCAGGGGGGTTGCGGAGGCCGGCGCTGGGAGCGTGGGCGTTGCCGGGGGCGTGCGTGGCGGGCCGGGCGCCGGGGGCGCGGACGGGGCCGAGGTGGTGCCGACGCCGACCATGCCGGCCGGCTACTACCCGCCGGGCGGGTTCGGTCAGCCGGCACCGGAGAAGGCGTGGTGGCGGCGACCGGCCCGGCTCACCACGGCGGCCGTGCTGGCGGCCGCGGTGCTCGCGGGCGTGGGGTACGGACTCTACGAGCAATGGCACCGGGACGATCCGGTGGTTCCGGCCGTGGGGCCGCTGCCCGTCCCGTCGATCGACCCGAGCGACGCGATCGCCTCGCCCGGGGCCTTCGTGCCGGGCGGCACGGACGGTGCCTCGGCGTCCCGGTCGGCAGCACCGTCGACGGGCCAGGCCCCCTCCGCGTCGCCGTCGGCGGCCGCGACCGGCGGACCGAACGCGGTGCCGGCCGCCTTCCTGGGCACCTGGACCGGGGACATGGTCACCGACAAGGGACTGCCCGGCGGCACCACCACCCTCACCGTCCGTCCGGCCGCGATCGGCCAGGAGGCCACCACCAGCCGCAACGCCGTCACCGGCCTGGTGTCGATCAGCTGCGAGGGCGCCTGGACGCTCAGGTCGGTCTCCGACACCAAGCTGGTCTTCCAGTCGCGGCTGGTGCGCTCCTCGCTCCCCGGCACCTGCACCGGAGGCGCCGAGACCGAGACGCTCACCCTCCAGGCCGACGGGACGATCAGGTTCAGCTCCGCCGACCCGGCCGCCGGGAACCCCGTCGGGACGATGCACAAGGTGAACGGGACGGCGGGCTGAGGGTGTCCGAAAGGCCTGGCGTAGGCTGGTTCGGCCGTACCCCCGTAGCACTTGAGAGAGAGAAGGCCGCCAGGTGACCGAGCTCGCAGCGACCACCCTCGATGCGTCCAG
The DNA here is from genome assembly GCF_043202455.1 of Kitasatospora sp. NPDC048194. Taxonomy (NCBI): domain Bacteria; kingdom Bacillati; phylum Actinomycetota; class Actinomycetes; order Kitasatosporales; family Streptomycetaceae; genus Kitasatospora; species Kitasatospora sp. NPDC048194. Next base: position 153,047 of record NZ_JBIDAK010000009.1, on the reverse strand, counting down.
CACCGACCTGCAGGCCGTGCTCGACCGGGCCGCCGGCGGTGGCCGGATCACTCCGGAGGAGGCGTTGGAGCTCTACCGCTCGGCGCCGCTGCACGCGCTCGGCTCCGCCGCCGACGCCGTGCGCCGCCGTCGCTACGCCGGTACCGAGCACATCGCGACGTACATCATCGAGCGCAACATCAACTACACCAACGTCTGCGTGACGGCGTGCAAGTTCTGCGCCTTCTACGTGCCGCCGAAGAGCGACAAGGGCTGGTCCCGCGAGCTCGACGAGATCCTGCGCCGCTGCGCCGAGACCGTCGAACTCGGCGGCACCCAGATCATGTTCCAGGGCGGCCACCACCCGGACTACGGCGTGGAGTACTACGAGCGCGCGTTCTCGGCGATCAAGGCCGAGTTCCCGCAGCTGGTGATCCACTCGCTGGGCGCCTCCGAGGTCGAGCACATGTCCCGGATCTCGGACGTCTCCGTCGAGGAGGCGATCACCCGGATCCACAAGGCGGGCCTGGACTCCTTCGCCGGCGCCGGCGCGGAACTGCTGCCGGAGCGGCCGCGCAAGGCGATCGCCCCGCTGAAGGAGTCCGGCGAGCGCTGGCTGGAGATCATGGAGATCGCCCACGGCCTCGGCGTCGAATCCACCTCCACCATGCTGATGGGCACCGGCGAGACCAACGCCGAACGGATCGAGCACCTGCGGATGATCCGCGAGGTGCAGGACCGCACCGGCGGCTTCCGGGCCTTCATCCCGTACACCTACCAGCCGCAGAACAACCACCTCAAGGGCTCGACCCAGGCCACCGTCTTCGAGTACCTGCGGATGATCGCGATCGCCCGCCTGTTCCTCGACAACGTCGCCCACATCCAGGGCTCCTGGCTCACCACCGGCAAGGAGGCGGGCCAGCTGTCGCTGCACTACGGCGCGGACGACCTCGGCTCGGTCATGCTGGAGGAGAACGTCGTCTCGGCGGCCGGTGCCAAGCACCGCTCCAACCTCACCGAGCTGATCCACCTGATCCGGGCCGCCGACCGCGTCCCCGCGCAGCGCTCGACCACGTACGAGCACCTGCGGGTGCTGGACGACCCGGCGAACGACCCGGTCGACCCGCGGGTCGCCTCGCACATCGCCTCCACGGCGATCGAGGGCGGCACCGCCCACCCCGAGCTGAAGATCCTGGACAACTGAGTCCGGACCGGTGCTGACCCTCCACCGGGCGGCCCTGGTGCTGCCCGACCCGGCCGACCCCACCGCCCCGTCCTTCGCCGACGGGGCGGTGGTGGTGCGCGGCGAGCACGTCGAGGCCGTCGGGCCCTACCCCGAGCTGGCGGCTGCGCACCCGGCGGCGCGGGTCCGGGACTGGGGACGGGCGGTGCTCACGCCCGGGCTGCGCAACCCCTACGGGCAGCGGGCGTTGGAGCGCGACTACCACCCGGACCCGCGGGAGGAGATCGGCGTCGAACCGCTCGCGGACGGCTTGGCCGGCTGTGCCGACGAGACCCGCTGCGGGGCGAGCGCACGACGGGGGCTCCAGCGGATGCTCGGCTACGGGGTGACGGCGGTGGCCGGGCCCTTCGAGCGGCCGTCGGTGCGGGCGGCGGTCGCGCGTTCGGGGCTGCGGGCGACGGCGGGGGAGCCTTCGGCGGGGGCGGGGGAGCCTTCGGCGGGGGCGGGTGCGGGGGAGCCGTCGGGCGTCGCGGTGGCCGGGGCGGGTGCGGGGGAGCCGTCGGGGGGCGCGGTGGCCGGGGCGGGTGCGGGGGAGCCGTCGGGGGGCGCGGTGGCCGGGGCGGCGCCCTTGGATCCGCTGGCGGTGCTGCCGCTGGGGCGGGCCGTGTACGGGCGGGTGACGGCCGGCGGGCGGGCGGACTTCGCGGTCTTCGAGCTCCAGGAGGCTGGGGAGGTTCGTGGGGCCGGGGTTCGTGAGGTCCATGAGGCCCAGGGGGTTTCGGAGGTTTCGGAGTTTCCGGAGGTTTCGGGGCTTCCGGAGGTTTCGGGGCTTCCGGAGGTCCGTGAGGCGGAGGTCCAGGAGGCCTCCGGAGGTTCCGCCGTTGACGAAGAGGGGAACTCCGGGCCGCGGGCGGGCGGCTGTCTGGCGACCGTCCTGGGCGGGCGGTTGGTGTACCGCCGACGGTGACGGACGGCGGGAGCCAACCGGTATGACGTACTCGTCAGTAGGCGGATCGCCCTGCTGCGCAAGGCACTTGCTTCGTGTGCACCCGAACTCCGGTACTCACCCCGGGGGGTGATTGCCCCTTCGCCGTGACCTGAGGGCCCGCCAGCGGATACGATCCCGGACAGCTCACTCCGTACCCTCACCACACCACCGCCCGTGCCCGCGGGCGGCGGGGCCGCGCCACAGGCGGGCCCCGGAGGCAAGCCAGGACAGGAACCATGCGAACCGCGACCGTTCCCCCGCCGCGCACCCCGCGGTTGGGCCGTGGTTGGTACCTCGCCGCCGTGCTCAGCGCAGTGCTGGCCGTCGGCATGTGCCTGCTCGGTTGGCGTCAGGCCGACCAGGCGGACCGGATCGGGGCACACCCGGTGAGAGTCGAAGGCGTCGTCACCCAGCTGCCCACCGGCGGCGGCACCTACAGCGCGGTCACCTACAAGGTGAGCGGCCAGCCGCACACCGCTGCCGCGCTGCCGCTGGCCGACGGCGCCAGAATCGGCGACACGATCTGCCTGGAGCACGCCGCCGACGACCCCGGAGCCGTACGGATCTGCGGCGACACCTACCCTCAGCCGGTCGGCGTCGGGCTGGCCCGGTTCAGCGTGCCGGTGGCCGTGGTGCTCTTCGCGATCTGCGTGCTGCGCATCCGCCGGCACCGGAGGACCGTCGCGGTCCGCAACGGGCAGGGCCGTCTCACCGCCAACCTCGCGCTGGCCGCCGAGGCGCTGGCCGACGGGATGCCCGCGATCACCCACGGCAAGCGCTCCCGCCGCCGGCGGCGTGCGGCCGGCCGACGCGGGGTGCACTGACCCCGTCGGGCGGCGTTCGGGCGGCCGAGGCGGGGTGCACTGACGCCGCCGGGCGGCGCGCGGGCGGCCGAGGCGGGGTGTACTGACGCCGCCGGACGGCGACCGGTGCGCCCCGTTGACCGGCGCGTCCGTTCCAGGGTGAACAATGGGTCCGTGACCCGAGCCTCTCTGGACAAGCAGCCGCACGAAGTCGCCGCCATGTTCGACGACGTCGCGGCCAAGTACGACCTCACCAACGACGTGCTCTCCCTCGGCCAGGCCCGCGCCTGGCGCCGGGCGGTGGCCGAGGCGGTGGCCGCCGGACCGGGGGACCTCGTACTCGACCTCGGGGCCGGCACCGGCACCTCCTCGCTGCCCTTCGCCGACGCCGGGGCCACGGTCGTCCCGTGCGACTTCTCGGTCGGCATGCTCACCGAGGGCAAGCGCCGCCACCCCGAGCTGCCGCTCACAGCCGGCGACGCCACCCGGCTGCCGTTCGCCGACGACACCTTCGACTCGGTGACGATCTCCTTCGCGCTGCGCAACGTCCAGGACACCGAGGCGGCGCTGCGCGAGATGCACCGGGTCACCAAGCCCGGCGGCAAGCTGGTGATCTGCGAGTTCTCCACGCCGACCTGGACGCCCTTCCGCACGGTCTACACCGAGTACCTGATGCGCGCGCTGCCGCCGGTGGCGACCGCCGTCAGCAGCAACCCGGACGCGTACGTCTACCTCGCCGAATCCATCCGGGTCTGGCCGGACCAGCCCTCGCTGGCCGCCAAGCTGCAGACGAGCGGCTGGTCGAAGGTCGCCTGGCGCAACCTCACGGGCGGGATCGTGGCGCTGCACCGGGGCTACAAGACCACGTAGCCCGGCGGGGCAGGGCGCGGGGGCCGCCGACGGCGTGAGCGGAACTAGACTGCCGGAGAACAAAAGCCGCCGTCCCCCCGCCGCAGCTCCAGGAGTGTGTCCACGTGTCCGAGACCGCAGCCGATCTGACGAAGCCGGACAGCACGGTCGAGAGCACCGCGGACGTCATCGTGGTGGGCGCCGGACCGGCCGGCTCCACGACCGCGTACTACCTGGCCCAGGCCGGGCTGGACGTGCTGCTGCTGGAGAAGACCGCCTTCCCGCGCGAGAAGGTCTGCGGCGACGGGCTGACCCCGCGCGCCACCAAGCAACTGGTGGACATGGGCATCGACGTCTCCACCGAGAACGGCTGGCTCCACAACAAGGGCCTGCGCATCATCGGCGGCGGCGTCCGGCTGGAGCTGGACTGGCCCGAACTGTCCTCCTTCCCCGACTACGGCCTGGTCCGCAAGCGCGCCGACTTCGACGAACTCCTGGCCCGCCAGGCCGAGAAGGCCGGCGCGCGGCTCTACGAGCGCTGCAACGTGAGCGGGCCGGTCCTCGACGACCGCACCGGCCGGATCGTCGGCGTCACCGCCAAGCTGGGCGAGGAGAAGCGAGCGGTCACCTTCCGCGCCCCCCTGGTGGTCGCCGCCGACGGCAACTCCACCCGGCTCTCGCTGGCCATGGGCCTGCACCGGCGCGAGGACCGCCCGATGGGCGTCGCCTACCGCACGTACTTCAACTCGCCGCGCCACGACGACGACTACCTGGAGTCCTGGCTGGAGCTGTGGGACACCCGCGACGGCCAGCGCAAGCTGCTGCCCGGCTACGGCTGGGTGTTCGGCATGGGCGACGGCACCTCCAACGTCGGCCTCGGCATCCTCAACTCCTCCTCCGCGTTCGGCGAACTCGACTGGCGCGAGGTCCTCAAGGCCTGGTGCGCGAGCATGCCCGAGGAGTGGGGCTACACGCCCGAGAACATGACCGACCCGATCCGCGGCGCCGCCCTGCCGATGGCCTTCAACCGGCAGCCGCACTACACCCGCGGCCTGCTGCTGGTCGGCGACGCGGGCGGCATGGTCAACCCGTTCAACGGCGAGGGCATCGCCTACGCGATGGAATCCGGCCAGATCGCCGCCGGGGTCATCACCCAGGCCCTGGCCCGGGTCACCGCCGGGGGGCGCGAGCGCGCCCTCCAGGCCTACCCGCGCATCCTCAAGGACGTGTACGGCGGCTACTACACGCTGGGCCGCGCCTTCGTGAAGCTCATCGGCAACCCCAAGGTCATGCAGCTGGCCGCCCAGCACGGCCTGCCCCGACCGCTGCTGATGCGCTTCACCCTCAAGCTGCTCGCCAACCTCACCGACCCCCAGGGCGGCGACGCGATGGACCGCGTGATCAACGGGCTGACTCGGGTCGCGCCCAACGCCTGATGAGCCGTGGTCCGGGCCGGGGCAAGGCCCGGGGTTGGGGCAGGGCCGGGGCAGGGCCGAGGCCGAGGCCGGGGTTGGGGCCGGGGGCCCGGGGCCCGGGGAGCCGGGTCGGGGCATGGGCTGAGAAGCTGAGGGGCGGGCTACGGGGTGGCGGCGTGCACCGGGCCGCCGCGGGCGACCCGGGCTGTGCCGGGGCTTCCGTCTTGCGGCCCGGTCATTCCGGATCGGTCGCCCCTCGGGTCGGCTGCGCCTGCTCCGCCGTCTCCGGCTGCTCCGCCGTCTCCCGCCGTTCCGAACTCTCCGGGAGGGGGCGGGCGGCGGCGGAGCGTTGCTCGACGTAGGCGAGGCGTTCGGCGAACACCCGGGACGCGTCCGGGGTGAGCGTGCGGAGCGCGACCAGGGCACTGAAGACGACGTCACAGAGCTCGTGCTGGACGTCCTCCCAGGTGTGGGTGACGCCCTTGCGCGGGTTCTGGCCGGTGGCGCCGATCACCGCCGCGCCCACCTCACCGACCTCCTCGGAGAGCTTGAGCAGCCGCAGCAGGCGCTCCTCCTGCGGCGACTGGGTGCTCTGTTCGTCCAGCCATGCGACCAGGTGGTCGACGCTCTCCCAGATCCGGCTGTCCATGCGGTGCTGCTCCCCTGCGGTGTCGTTGCTGCTGTCACCGTACGGGAGGCGAGCGTCGCCGGTGTCAGCGCTTGCTGATCTTCACTTGCCGGATGTTCACCGGGACGTTCGGGAAGCCGTCGCCCGGGTTGTTCTGGTCGTCCTCGCCGGCGGCGGCGATCTTCTGCAGGACGTCCAGACCGGCCGTGATCCGGCCGAACGGGGTGTAGGCGGGGGACAGCTTGGTGTCCTTCCAGACGAAGAAGAACTGGCTGCCGTTGGTGTTCGGACCGGCATTGGCCATGGCCACGGTGCCGGCCGGATAGGTGGCCCCGGTGAGGTTCTCGTCCGGGAAGGAGTAGCCGGGCCCGCCGCTGCCCGTGCCGGTCGGGTCGCCGCACTGCAGGACGTAGATCCGCTGGGTGGTGAGCCGGTGGCAGTGGGTGCGGTCGAAGTAGTCGTGCTCGGCGAGGAAGCGGAACGAGAAGGTGGTGCAGGGCGCCTTGTCGGTCAGGGCCTCGAAGGTGATCGCCCCCTGGTTGGTCCTCAGCGTCGCGCGGTACGGCTGAGCCGCTTTCCGGGCGTCGAAGACCGGGATGCCCTTGGAGTTGTCGGCCGGCACGGCCGGTGTGTAGGTGCAGGCCGCGCTCGGAGCAGGGGGGGCGTCCGAGGGCGCGGCGACGGCGGTGCCGGTGCTCGCCGCGAGCGGGAGGACGGTGGCGGCGGCGACCAGCGCCCAGTGCTTGCGATTCACGTGACGGGCCTTCCGAAGGGTGGTGGACGGCTGGATTGTCATGGAGGAATCATCCACGGGTGGGTGGGTCCGCGGTAGGGGGCGGGACGCCCGGGGCGGGTGTGGTGGCGCCGGGGTGATGGCGCGTCAATGGCCCTCGGGGTTGGTCGGGTCGGGGTGGGGGCGCTCGGATCGGTGAGGTCTTTGCGGTCGTCCTTGTGGTGTCGGTTGTCCTGCTCCGGTCGTCTCGGTCGTCCTGCCGGTCGTGGTTGCTCAGGCCTGGCTGCTTTCGTCGCCGTCGCCGTCGTTGCGGTCGTTGCGGTCGTTGCGGTCGTCGCTGTCGTTGCGGTCGTCGGGTTCGGCCGGAGGGGAAGCGAACAGTCCTGCGCGGGCGGCGAGGGCGGCGGCGTCGGCGGCTCGCTCGGCGGTGCGGGCGTCGAGCGGTTCGCCGGTGACGAACAGGCGGTAGTAGAGCGGGGCGGTCGCGGCCCGGACGACCTCGTCGCCGTCCGTTCCGGTGGGCAGCTCGCCGCGGGCGACGGCCCGTTCGGCCACCTCGGCGGCTTGGCGGTGGCGGGCGGCGAAGAAGGCGCGTAGCGCGGCGGCGCCGACGTCGGAGCGCTGGGCGGCGGAGATCAGCGCGGTCGGCGTGGGGCCGAGCTCCGGATCGGTGAAGACGCTGAACACCTCCTCGGTGATCCGGCGAAGGTCCTGCCGGAAGTCGCCGGTGTCGGGCAGCGGCCAGGGCTGGTCGGCGGAGGACGCCAGGGCCTCCGCGACCAGTCCGTCCACGCCGCCCCATCGCCGGTAGAGGGTCGCCTTGTGGACGCCGGCGCGGGTGGCGACCGCCTCGACCGTGAGGCCGTCGTACCCCTTCTCGGTGACTTCGGCGAGCGTGGCGGCGACCACGTCCGCCCGGACCCGTGCGGTGCGGCCACCGGGGCGCGGGGTGGGAGTGCGGGGTGGCTGCTCGGGGTTGGTCACTTCGGTCAAAGTCGACTCCAGTCGCGTTAACTCTTGCTGTGGGGTGGCGGTCATGCCATGCTGATCGTAATGCGATTCCTGTCGCATTACGAGAGGAGCCGAATGACCGCCACTGCCATCCCCGACCCCGCCCTCCTTCACCCGCTCGCCGGCCACGACCGGGTCGTCCTGCTGCGGTCGCTCGTCACCGACCCGCGGATCGAGGTCGGTGAGTACACCTACTTCGACGACCCCGAGGGTGCCACTCGCTTCGAGGAGCGGAACGTCCTCTACGCGTACGGTCCCGAGCAGCTGGTGATCGGCAAGTACTGCGCGATCGCCACCGGGACCCGCTTCCTGATGGCGGGTGCCGCCCACCCGGACATCGGCGTCTCCACCTTCCCGTTCACGATGTTCGGCGGCAGCTGGACGGAACGGACCCTCGACCTCGTCACGGGTCTGCCCACCCGGGGCGATACCGTGATCGGCAACGACGTCTGGCTCGGCTTCGGGGCCACTGTCCTGCCGGGCGTCAGGATCGGCGACGGTGCGATCGTCGCTGCCGGTGCGGTGGTCACCGCTGACGTCGAGCCGTACACCGTCGTCGGAGGCAACCCTGCCCGACCGATCCGGCGCCGCTTCGACGATGCCGACGTCGAGCGGCTGCTCCGCGCGGCCTGGTGGGACTGGCCGGTCGAACTCGTCACCGAGCACGTCCGCGTCATCATGTCCGGCACGCCGGCCGACATCGAAGCGATTGCGGCGGCGAACGGGTTGCTCGACGACTGACCGTGCGGACGGAGTGACCCGCGTGGACAGGAGGGGGCGGACCGGGAGGGTGGGCCGAACAGATCTGGGCAGGCCGGCCGGGCAGTTCGGGCCTGGTGGACCGAGTGGACCATCCAGTGTCCGGAACGCCGTTGATCACGGGGTGTCCGGTGCGCGATGATGGCGCGCCTTCGCTCCACGCCGCACCCTCGCTCCACGCCGTACCCCATGCGCCGCCGGGCTTTCCGCCCGGCTCCTGGGTCCGTCCGACGCCGTACGGTACTCGCGCCCGCCGGTTCCGTTCGCTCGGAGGGATCCTCGCCATGCCTGCCTCCCTGTCCAAGAGATCGACCTCCTCGGTCCTTCGTGATCTTCCGGTGCTGCTCGTGGCGGTGGTGTGGGGGTCGAGCTTCCTCGCCGTCCAGCGGGTGGCCGGCCCGGGAACCGTCGTGGCGATGCTCGTGCTGCGGTTCGGGCTGGTGTTGCCGCTGCTAGGGGCAGCCGCCTGGCGGGCGCTGCGACGGCTGAGCCGGGCGGAATGGCTCGGGGGCGCCGCATTGGGGCTGGTGCTCAGCGGGATCTTCTTGCTGGAGACCTACGGCGCCGTGCACACCTCCGCGACCAACGCTGGGCTGATCATCAGCCTCGCGATGGTGCTCACCCCGCTCGGGGAGAGTGCCCTCGGTCGGACCGCGCCACCGCGGGCCTTCCTGGCAGCCGCCGGAGTGGCAGTCCTCGGCGTGGCCCTGCTCACCGGGGACGGCGGGCTGCGCGCTCCCTCGCTCGGCGACGTGCTGGTGCTGGGGGCGGCCCTCGTGCGTTCCGCGTACGTCCTCGCCATGGGCCGCTGCCGGGCACTGCGGAACTCCGACATGCTCGCGGTGACTTGGATCCAACTCGCCGTGGCCACCGGTGTGTTCGCCGTTGTCGCGCTGTCCGTGGGGCCGGCGCCATGGACCCTCGCGGGCTCGTACGGGGTCGGCCAGTGGGCCTGGTTGCTCCACCTGTCCTTGTTCTGCACGCTGTTCGCCTTCTTCGTCCAGATGTGGGCCGTCAGGGCCACCTCGCCCTCTCGGGTGAGCTTGCTGCTCGGCACCGAACCACTGTGGGCCGCCGTCTTCGGGATCACCGTGGCCGGGAACCGGATGGGCCCACTCGCCCTGCTCGGCGGGGCCTTGGTGCTCGTCGCGACCGAGTGGGGCCGTCGTGCCGCCCCGATGTCTCGCCCGGCCGGGGGCGGGGACGGGGCGGGGGCCGGTCCAGCGGCCGAGACAGGGGCCGTTGCGGTCCTGGGCGCCGGTGCGGGTTCCGGGCTCGGCGAGCCGCGGCGGGAGTCGGCTCCGGTGTGACCCGTCGTCGTGGTCACCGGCGCCGCCGCAGGGTGCGACGGGCGTAGTCGACGGTGACCGCGCCGAGCAGCGGACCCCAGGCGACAAGTGGCGCATAGGCGATGGTCATCACCACCCCGGCGAGACCGTGCGGCGAATCGGGCTCCGCCAAGTTGTCGGCCCAGCGCCCGGACAGCCCCTTCATGCCGAGGTAGGTGAGTATCGCCGAGCCCAGCAGCGCCGGGATGATCGCCGCGAGCGGCCGAACCCGGCGGCCGCCGATCAGCGGGATCCACCGGGGCGCCACCTGCCCCCAGGGCCGGACCAGGCCGAGGGTCAGGAACGCCAGGGACTCGGCCAGGGCGCTCAGTGCCACGCAGTAGACGGTGCCCCACCCGGGCTGGTGCTCGCCGTACGCCGCGGCCGTCGCGCCGCTGAAGCCGACCGGGACGCCGAAGCCGAACGCGATCCGCCACAGCCCGGAGGGGATGGTGGTGAGGACGGCGGCCTTGGCGGCGAACCGGGCCCAGCGCGGGGCGGGCGGGACGTTCGCGGGAGCAAGGGCTGCCGGGTGCGCAGAGCCTGCCGGGGCGACGGGGCCGGTGGCGGCCGAGCCGCTCCGGTGCCCCGCGCTGCGGGCGTTGATCATCAGCTTTGACATGGTGGGTGCTCCCTCGGGACCAGACCGACCCCTCGGCCGGTGCGATGGCTCAAGACTGGATGTTCACCGGGGAGCCGCGGCAGTGCCGATCGGGCTGTTAGCCCTGCTCAATCAGCCTGTGGAATATGCCGATCGACACAGGCGCAGCACCCGAACCGCGACGTAATGTGACGTCAGTCGATGAGAGACGAAGGTGGTGACGATGACTCAGCTGCTGTGGCTGGTGGTGCCGGCTCTGTTGCTGCCGGCTTGGGCGGTCCGCGCGCGCTACGGCTTGGCCGCAGTGACGACCGTTCTCGGGGCGGTATCGGTGGCGGTCTCGGTCACCGTCTGGTGCGCCGGGCGCTGGACGGAGGAGAACCGTCTGTCCGGAGCGGTCGGGCTGGTCGAGGTGGCCGCCCTGCTTCTGGCGGTTCTCCTGACCCTGCGCGCCGAGGAAGGCCCCAGGTGCGCGGTGGCGACGTGGACCGCGAGTGGAGCGGTCGCCCTCTGGCCGTCTCGCTTCACGGTTGTCGAGGGGCCGGCCGACGCGTTCATGCTCTTCGGCTTCGGGTCGATGTTGTGCCTGCCGACCGTGCTGATCGGGCTCTACCTCCGGGGCCTGGACGACGGCAGGGCCAGGGCGGTGGCCGAGGCCCGTCGGGCCCAGCGGCTCGAACTGGCACACGACCTGCACGACTTCGTGGCGCACGACGTCAGCGGCATGGTCGCCCAGGCCCAGGCGGGGGCCTACCTGGCCTCCCTCGACCCGGCTCGGGCGGTCGAGATGTTCGAGCGGATAGAGCAGGCCGGGCAGCGGGCGCTGGCCTCCTTGGACCGCACCGTTCAGCTGCTGCGCAGCGAGGAGGCAGGTGGCCGGAGTCCTCAGCACGGCCTGGCAGAACTCGTGGAGGTGGCCGAGCGGTTCACCGCTGCGGGCGGCGCCGAGGTGCGGGTTAAGCTCCCCGAAGGGCCGGTGCCCCGCGAGGTGGAGGGCACGCTCCATCGGATCGTGGTCGAGTCCCTGACCAATGTCCGGCGGCACGCGCCCACCGCGCGGACGGTCGAGGTGCGGGTCCGCCGAAGCGGGGGGCGGTTGGAGTTGACCGTGACCAATGACGGCGGCGCCCCGGCCTCGGGAGGGCGCCCACGTCGGGGCGGGGGGAGCGGGCTCTCCGGGCTGGCAGCCCGGGCGGAAGCTCTGGGTGGCTCGTTGGAGGCTGGTCCGTACGAGCGGGAGGGCTGGCGGGTCACGGCGGCGTTGCCGTTGAACGCGGCCGCGGGCGCGCCGGGTCGATCGCAGGAGCCGCTGTCGGTCGGCGCAACGGCAGGGGAGGGGCAGAAATGAACAGCAGCACGGGACCGGTCCGAGTCCTGATCGCGGACGACCAGGCGGACGTGCGCAGTGCGTTCCGGATGATCCTGGACACCCAGCCGGACATCACGGTGGTGGCCGAGGCAGCGGACGGCAGCGCGGCGGTGGCCGAGGCGAAGCGGCTGCGACCGGACGTGGTGCTCGCCGACATCCGGATGCCGAAGCTCGACGGCCTGGAGGTCACCCGGCAACTGGCCGAGCAGCACAAGGTCATCGTGGTGACCACGTTCGACCTGGATGAGTACGTGCACGCTGCGCTGCGCTACGGAGCGGCGGGGTTCCTGCTGAAGCGCTCGGGGCCCGTGCTGCTGATCGAGGCGATCCGAGCCGCGATGGCCGGGGACGCGTTGATCAGCCCGCAGGTCACCGTGCGGCTGCTGCGGCACATGGCGCTTCCGGGAGCGGAACAGGCGGCGGAGCGAGTGCCGGGGTCGGGCTCCGGGATGGGCTCGGGGATGGGCTCCGGGTCGGGTGCGAAGGGCCCGCTGATAGCCGGGCCGGTGGAGGAACTGACGGCAAGGGAACGGGAGATCGCCGAGCAGGTGGCGGACGGCGCGACCAACGCCGAGATCGGCGCCGGGCTGTTCATCTCACCGGGGACGGTGAAGAACCACCTCGCCAGCATCCAGCGCAAGCTCGGCGCCCGTAACCGGGTGGGCATCGCGGCCTGGGTGTGGGAGCAGGCCGCCGGAAACCGGTAGTCACGGAAGGCCTCGATCGACGGGTGAAACCGCTCGACGGCGTCCCTCGGCAGCCGCACCGACGGCCCGCCTCCGACGGCCCGCCGCCGACGGCCCGCCGCCGACGGCCCGCCTCCGGTGGACACCCCCGTCGGCGGCGAAACGGCTGGGCGACGGCGCGGAGGGCCGAGCTGCTGGTGCTGGCAGAACCGCAGGCGACGGCGCGAGGCGGCCACGAGCGGCGGCGAAGAGGCCGAGTCGGCGGAGCGGGCGGCAGGAAGGGACCCCCCTCGGCTGCCCAGGCCAGCCCGCCTCCACCGCTGCCCGCCTCCGCCGTCGCCCGCCCCCTACGACCGCACTCCTCAGGCCGGCCCACCCTTCACACCCGGCCCGCCCCGCCGGCGCCCGCCCTCACGCCTAACCCCACCCCCATCCCCACCCCCACCCCCCGTCCCCACTCCTTGTGAACGAAGGGTCAAGCACACGTTCCGCCCCCCGCCACCCCTGCGGGTGAGCCACTATAACACGTCAACATGACGCCCGGAAATTTGCCTTCCCCCGCCTCTAGTTGATATAGCAACCCGCCACTGACCAGCCACTTCAAAGTGAGTTGGGACTGGTTGTGACCATTTGACTCCTTTGCGTTGACAACTCTGGGCATGTCCACATTCGCCACGAATAGCAGAGTGTCGTAGATCACAAAGATCCCGTTGAACTGCGTGTCGCAGATCACAAGCCGACGGGCATAGGATGCGCTCACTCCAGGGTTTGTGAACTGCCTCACATGAGGCGGATCCCGGGAACTGGGGCGCGGGTTCACCTGAGCGTGACCCGCCGGTTCCGATCTGCAGTCAAGGACGACTGGACGGAGGGAGCGGGGCAATGAATGCCTACGCGCCGATCCTCGTACTCGGTGCCATCGCGGCGGCGTTCGCGGTCGGCTCCGTCGTGATGGCCTCTCTCACCGGCCCCAAGCGCTACAACCGGGCCAAGCTGGAGGCGTACGAGTGCGGCATCGAGCCGACCCCGCAGCCCGTGGGCGGCGGTCGGTTCCCGATCAAGTACTACCTGACGGCGATGCTCTTCATCGTCTTCGACATCGAGATCGTCTTCCTCTACCCCTGGGCGGTGACCTTCGACGCCCTGGGGATCTTCGGGTTGGTCGAGATGCTCCTGTTCATCGCCACCGTCTTCGTCGCGTACGCCTACGTCTGGCGCCGCGGCGGCCTGGAGTGGGACTGAGCGCGGGCTGGTCGTTCCACCCGTCGACCCGTCGACCCGGTGATCCGGCGACCGCGCGCAACCGCTTGTGAACGGGCGGACAAGCCGGAACCGGCCGACGTACCAGAGCACTTGAGGGCATTGAGAGGGATCTGATGGGAATCGAGGAGAAGCTGCCGAGCGGCTTTCTGCTCACGACCGTGGAGACGGCCGCCGGCTGGGTGCGCAAGTCGTCACTCTTCCCGGCCACCTTCGGTCTGGCCTGCTGCGCGATCGAGATGATGACCACCGGAGCCAGCCGCTACGACCTGGCCCGGTTCGGCATGGAGGTCTTCCGGGGCTCCCCCCGGCAGGCCGATCTGATGATCGTCGCGGGTCGGGTGAGCCAGAAGATGGCCCCGGTGCTGCGCCAGGTGTACGACCAGATGGCCAACCCCAAGTGGGTCATCTCGATGGGCGTCTGCGCCTCCTCCGGCGGGATGTTCAACAACTACGCGATCGTCCAGGGCGTCGACCACATCGTCCCGGTGGACATCTACCTGCCCGGCTGCCCGCCCCGCCCGGAGATGCTGATGGACGCCATCCTGAAGCTGCACGACAAGATCCGGCACGAGCCGCTGGGCGTGAACAGGCGGCGTGCCGAGGAACTCGGCGAGGCCCTCGCGCTGAAGGCCACCCCGATCAGCGAGATGCGGGGGCAGCTGCGATGAACGACCAGGCACCCGAGACCCGCCCCGAGCAGCCGGCCCCTGAGCAGCCGGCCGCCGCCCCGCCGGCCGCGGCCCAGCCGGCCCCCGCCCCGCCGGCCGCGGCCCAGCCGACCCCCGCCCAGCCGGCCGCGGCCCAGCCGGCCCCCGAGCAGTCAGCCGCCGCCCAGCCGATCCCGGAGCAGCCGGTCCGTGAGATCCCGGTCGAGGTGGTCGGCCGCCGCCAGGGCATGTTCGGCAGCCACGACAGCGGCGACACCTCCGGCTTCGGCGGCCTGACCGCCCCGATCGCCCTGCCCGGCCCCAGCGAACGCCCGTACGGCGGTTGGTTCGACGAGGTCGCCGACGAGCTGGAGGGCGCCCTGGAGGAACAGGGCCTCGACCCGGCCGAGGTGATCGAGAAGACCGTGGTCGACCGCGGCGAACTCACCTTCCACATCGACCGCGACCACCTGCTGAGGACCGTCCGCACCCTGCGCGACGACCCGGCGCTGCGCTTCGAACTGTGCCTCGGTGTCAGCGGGGTGCACTACCCGGGCGACAAGGGCCGCGAGCTGCACGCGGTCTACCACCTGCGCTCGATCACCCACGGCCGGCTGATCCGGCTGGAGGTCACCGCCCCGGACGCGGACCCGCGGATCCCCTCCGTGGTGAGCGTCTACCCCACCAACGACTGGCACGAGCGGGAGACCTACGACTTCTTCGGCCTGGTCTTCGAGGGGCACCCGGCGCTCACCCGGATCATGATGCCCGACGACTGGCTGGGCCACCCGCAGCGCAAGGACTACCCGCTCGGCGGCATCCCCGTCGAGTACAAGGGCGCCCAGATCCCGGCGCCCGACCAGCGGAGGTCGTACAGCTGATGAGCACCCGGCACTACGAACAGACTCCCGGCGAGACCGAGGAGGCACAGGCCCGCGAGACCACCGAAGGCCGGGTCTTCACCGTCACCGGCGGCGACTGGGGCGAGGTGGTCGAAGCGGTCGGCCGGGCCGACGACGAACGCATCATCGTCAACATGGGCCCCCAGCACCCGTCCACCCACGGCGTGCTCCGGCTGATCCTGGAGATCGACGGCGAGACGGTGAAGGAGGCCCGCTGCGGCATCGGCTACCTCCACACCGGCATCGAGAAGAACATGGAGTTCCGCAGCTGGGTCCAGGGCACCACCTTCGTGACCCGCATGGACTACCTGACCCCGCTGTTCAACGAGACCGCCTACTGCCTGGCCGTCGAGAAGCTGCTCGGCATCACCGGCGACATCCCGGAGCGGGCCAACGTCATCCGCGTGATGATGATGGAGCTGAACCGGATCTCCTCGCACCTGGTCTGCCTGGCCACCGGCGGCATGGAGATCGGCTCCACCACCCTGATGACCTACGGCTTCCGGGACCGCGAGCTGTTCCTGGACGTCTTCGAGCTGGTCACCGGCCTGCGCATGAACCACGCGTACGTGCGCCCCGGCGGCCTCGCCCAGGACCTGCCGCCCGGCGCCGTCGACCAGATCCGCGAGGCGGTCAAGGTCTTCCGCTCCCGGATGCACGAGTACGACAAGCTCGCCACCGACAACCCGGTGTTCAAGGCCCGGCTGGTCGACGTCGGCCACCTGGACCTGGCCGGCTGCCTGGCCCTCGGCGCCACCGGCCCGGTCCTGCGCGCCACCGGCCTGCCGCACGACCTGCGCAAGACCGACCCGTACTGCGGCTACCAGGACTACGAGTTCGAGGTGGCCACCGCGGACAGCGCCGACTCCTACGGCCGCTTCCTGATCCGCCTGGCGGAGATGAGGCAGTCGCTGCGGATCGTCGAGCAGTGCCTGGACCGGCTGCGCCCGGGCCCGGTCATGGTGGGCGACAAGAAGATCGCCTGGCCCGCCCAACTGGCCGTCGGCCCCGACGGAATGGGCAACTCGCTCGACCACATCCGCAAGATCATGGGCACCTCGATGGAGGCCCTGATCCACCACTTCAAGCTGGTCACCGAGGGCTTCCGGGTCCCGGTCGGCCAGGCGTACGCGGCGGTCGAGTCGTCCAAGGGCGAGCTGGGCGTGCACGTGGTCAGCGACGGCGGGACGCGCCCGTACCGGGTCCACTTCCGGGATCCGTCGTTCACCAATCTGCAGACGATGGCGGCGATGTGCGAGGGCGGCCAGGTGGCCGACGTGATCGTCGCGGTGGCCGGGATCGACCCGGTGATGGGAGGCGTGGACCGGTGACCAACGTCGAACTCGGACTGCCGGCGCTGCCGGCCCCGCCGTACCCGGAGGAGGTGCGGGCCCGGCTGGCGGCCGACGCCGCCGAGCTGATCGGCCGCTACCCGCAGTCCCGCTCGGCACTGCTGCCGCTGCTGCACCTGGTGCAGGCCGAGGAGGGCTTCGTCAGCCCGACCGGGATCCGGTTCTGCGCCGAGCAGTTGGACCTCACCACCGCGGAGGTCACCGCCGTCGCCACCTTCTACACCATGTACCGGCGGCGCCCGGCCGGGAAGTACCACGTCGGGGTCTGCACCAACACCCTGTGCGCGGTGCTCGGCGGCGACCAGATCTTCGCGGAGCTCCAGGAGCACCTGGGGATCGGGAACAACGAGACCACGGAGGACGGCTCCGTCTCGATCGAACACATCGAGTGCAACGCCGCCTGCGACTACGCCCCCGTGGTGATGGTCAACTGGGAGTTCTTCGACGACCAGACGCCGGCCAGCGCCAAGAAGCTGGTCGACGACCTGCGGGCCGGCCGCGAGGTGCGGCCCACCCGGGGCGCCCGGCTGTGCGGTTTCAAGGAGACCGCCCGGATCCTGGCCGGCTTCCCCGACGAGCGCCCCGGCGCCAACGACGAGTCCGGCGCCGGGGGTGCCCCCTCGCTGGCCGGCCTGCGGCTCTCCCGGGGCGAGGCGCTGCCCGGCACCGGCGGCACCAAGGTCGTCTCCCCGCGCCACGAGGAGCCCGGACAGGAAGGGACCGAAGCGTGATGACCTCCGCAGAGCCGGCCGAGAAGCTGCTCACCCCCGTCCTGTCCGCCTCCTGGGACGACAGCCGCCCCTGGACGCTCGCCACCTACCGGCGCCACCAGGGCTACGAGGGTCTCAAGGCCGCCCTGGCCATGCCCCCGGACGACGTGATCGCCCTGGTGAAGGACGCCGGGCTGCGCGGCCGTGGCGGCGCCGGCTTCCCCACCGGGATGAAGTGGCAGTTCATCCCGCAGAACGACGGCAAGCCGCACTACCTGGTGGTGAACGCGGACGAGTCGGAGCCGGGCACCTGCAAGGACATCCCGCTGCTGTTCGCGAACCCGCACGCGCTGATCGAGGGCATGATCATCGCCTCCTACGCGATCCGCTGCGACCACGCCTTCGTCTACCTGCGCGGTGAGGTCGTCCCGGTGCTGCGCCGGCTGCACGCGGCCGTCGCCGAGGCGTACGAGGCCGGACTGCTGGGCCGGAACATCCTCGGCTCCGGCGTGGACCTCGACATCACCGTGCACGCCGGCGCCGGCGCGTACATCTGCGGCGAGGAGACGGCGCTGCTGGACTCGCTGGAGGGTCGGCGCGGCCAGCCCAGGCTGCGGCCGCCGTTCCCGGCGATCGCCGGCCTGTACGCCTGCCCGACGGTGGTCAACAACGTCGAGTCGATCGCCTCGGTGCCGCCGATCCTGGCCCGGGGCAAGGAGTGGTTCAGGAGCCTGGGCACCGAGAAGTCCCCCGGCTTCACGCTCTACTCGCTCTCCGGCCACGTCACCAACCCCGGCCAGTACGAGGCCCCGCTCGGGGTCACCCTGCGCCAACTGCTGGACCTCAGCGGCGGCATCCGCTCCGGTCACCGGCTGAAGTTCTGGACGCCGGGCGGTTCCTCCACCCCGATGTTCACCGACGAGCACCTCGACGTCCCGCTGGACTACGAGGGCGTCGGCGCGGCCGGCTCGATGCTCGGCACCAAGGCGCTGCAGGTCTTCGACGAGACCACCTGCGTGGTGCGGGCGGTCACCCGCTGGACGGAGTTCTACGCCCACGAGTCCTGCGGCAAGTGCACCCCCTGCCGCGAGGGCACCTACTGGCTGGTCCAGTTGCTCAAGCGGATCGAGGCGGGCGAGGGCGTCGACGGGGACCTGGAGAAGCTCCTCGACATCGCCGACAACATCAACGGCAAGTCCTTCTGCGCGCTGGGCGACGGCGCGGCAAGCCCGATCGTCTCCTCGCTCCAGCACTTCCGCGCCGAGTACGAGCAGCACCTGGCCGAGCGCCGCTGCCCGTTCGACCCGGCCGCCTCCACCGTCTGGGCCGACGGCCCCCGCCCCGGCCACCAGTCCGCCACCGAGAGGGAGGTGCACGCGTGACGATCACAGAGCCAACCGCCTCCACGGGACAGAAGCCCGCGGTCGAACTGGTCACGCTCACCATCGACGGCGTCGAAGTGCAGGTGCCCAAGGGCACCCTCGTGATCCGGGCCGCCGAGACGATCGGCACCCAGATCCCGCGCTTCTGCGACCATCCGCTGCTGGACCCGGCCGGCGCCTGCCGGCAGTGCATCGTCGAGATCGAGGGCCAGCGCAAACCCGTCGCCTCCTGCACCATCCCGGTCGCCGAGGGCATGGTGGTGCGCACCCAGCTCAGCTCGCCGGTGGCCGAGAAGGCCCAGCGCGGCGTGATGGAGCTGCTGTTGATCAACCACCCGCTGGACTGCCCGGTCTGCGACAAGGGCGGCGAGTGCCCGCTGCAGAACCAGGCGATGTCCACCGGCGACGCGGACTCCCGCTTCGAGGGCATGAAGCGCACCTACGAGAAGCCGGTGCCGATCAGCAGCCAGGTGCTGCTGGACCGGGAACGCTGCGTGCTGTGCGCCCGCTGCACCCGCTTCTCCCAGCAGATCGCCGGGGACCCGTTCATCGACCTGGTGGAGCGCGGCGCGCTGCAGCAGGTCGGTACCGGGGAGGGGGACGACTTCGAGTCGTACTTCTCCGGGAACACCATCCAGATCTGCCCGGTGGGCGCGCTGACCTCGGCGGCTTATCGTTTCCGCTCGCGCCCCTTCGACCTGGTCTCCTCGCCGAGCGTGTGCGAGCACTGCTCGTCGGGCTGCGCCCAGCGCACCGACCACCGGCGCGGCAAGGTGCTCCGCCGGCTGGCCGGGAACGACCCGGCGGTCAACGAGGAGTGGAACTGCGACAAGGGGCGGTTCGCCTTCCGCTACGCCCAGCAGCGGGACCGGCTGACCACCCCGCTGGTGCGGGTGGACGGCGAACTGGTGCCCGCCTCCTGGCCGGAGGCGCTGGCCCGGGCGGCCGAAGGGCTGCGCGGGGCCCGCACCGGGGTGCTGGCCGGCGGCCGGGTGACGGTCGAGGACGCGTACGCCTACGCCAAGTTCGCCCGGGTGGTGCTGGGCACCAACGACGTGGACTTCCGGGCCCGTCCGCACAGCGGCGAGGAGGCGGACTTCCTGGCCGCCGCGGTCGCCGGGCGGGGGGTGGACCTGTCCGGCGACGGCGTCACGTACGAGCGGCTGGAGCAGGCCCCGGCCGTGCTGCTGGTGGGCCTCGAACCGGAGGAGGAGTCGCCGATCGTCTTCCTGCGGCTGCGCAAGGCCGCACGCGCCCGCGGACCGAAGGTGTACTCGGTGGCGGCCTTCGCCTCCCGGGGCCTGGCCAAGCTGCGCGGCGTGCTGCTGCCGGCCGCTCCCGGCACCGAGCCGGAGTGGCTCGCGGCGCTCGCGGCGGACGAGCCGCTGGACGACGAGGCCGGGCAGGCGGCCGAACTGCTGCGCCGCCCCGGCGCGGTGGTCCTCGCGGGCGAGCGGCTGGCCGCCGTGCCGGGCGCGCTGACGGCGCTGCTGCGGCTGGCGCACGCGACCGGGGCCGAACTGGCCTGGGTGCCGCGCCGGGCCGGTGAGCGCGGTGCGGTGGAGGCCGGCGCACTGCCGGGCCTGCTGCCCGGCGGCCGTCCGGTGGCCGCGCCGGCGGCCCGGGCGGAGGCGGCCGCGGTCTGGGGGGTGGCGGAGCTGCCCTCCCGGCCCGGCCGGGACACCGGGCAGATCCTGACCGCGGCCGCCCAGGGCGACCTGGACGCGCTGCTGGTCGGCGGGGTGGACCCGGACGACCTGCCGGACCCGGCGCTGGCCGACGAGGCGCTCGCGGCGGTGCCGTTCGTCGTGTCGCTGGAGCTGCGGCCGTCCGCGGTGACGGCCCGGGCCGACGTGGTGCTGCCGGTGGCGGCCGTGGCGGAGAAGGCGGGCACCTTCCTGGACTGGGAGGGCCGGGTGCGGATGTTCGAGGCCGCGCTCAAGCCCGACCAGCAGATGGGCCGTCACCTCCAGTCCGACCTGCGCGTGCTGACCATGCTGGCGGACGCGCTGGGCCACCGGTTGGGGCTGCCGGACGTCCGGGCGGCCCGGCTGGAGCTCGACCGCTTCGGGCCCTGGCGGGGTGACCGCGCGGCCGACCCGGCGGCGCACCCGGGCGTGCTGCCGCGCCCGGCGACCGGCCAGGCGGTGCTGGCGGGTTGGCGCCAGCTGCTGGACAACGGGGTGCTGCAGGAGGGCGATCCGCACCTGGCGGGCACCCGGCACCGGGCGGTGGCCCGGATCTCGACGGCCACCGCGAAGGAGATCGAGGCCGAGACGGCGGCCGCGCTGCGGGTGACCGGCCCGGCCGGCTCGGTGATCCTGCCGCTGGAGGTCACCGACTCGCTCCCGGACCGCACGGTCTGGATCCCGCTCAACTCCACCCCGGGCGGAGCCCACCGCACGCTCGGCACCACCGTCGGCCACCTGGTCACGATCGCCGCGGCCGCGTCCGAGCCGGCCGCCGTCGAGGATGCGGGCCGGGCCGGCCGGGAAGGGGAGGTCCGATGACTCCGCAGCCGTACGAGACGCTCCACTTCTTCGGGCAGGACCCGTGGTGGCTGGTGCTGCTGAAGGCGGTGTTCTGCTTCGCGTTCCTGGTCGTGACGGTGCTGATCACGATCGTCTGGGAGCGCAAGGTGGTGGCCTGGATGCAGTTGCGCATCGGGCCGAACCGGCACGGTCCGTGGGGCCTGCTGCAGTCGCTGGCGGACGGCGTGAAGCTGGCGCTGAAGGAAGACCTGGTGGTCAAGGGCTCGGACAAGGTGGTCTACATCCTGGCCCCGATCGTCTGCGCCATCCCCGCGTTCATGGCCTTCGCGGTGATCCCGTTCGGCCCGGCCGGCAACGAGGTGTCGGTCTTCGGCACCCGCACGCCGCTGCAGCTGACCGACTTCCCGGTGGCGCTGCTGTACATCCTGGCGACGGCCTCGGTCGGCATCTACGGGATCGTGCTGGCCGGCTGGTCGTCCGGCTCGACGTACCCGCTGCTCGGCGGGCTGCGCTCGTCCGCGCAGATGATCAGCTACGAGATCGCGATGGGCCTGTCCTTCGCGGCGGTGTTCATCTACTCGGGTTCGATGTCGA
Source organism: Kitasatospora sp. NPDC048194 (assembly GCF_043202455.1). NCBI lineage: Bacteria > Bacillati > Actinomycetota > Actinomycetes > Kitasatosporales > Streptomycetaceae > Kitasatospora > Kitasatospora sp. NPDC048194. The sequence goes on along the minus strand of NZ_JBIDAK010000009.1, from coordinate 131,373 downwards.
CATCCGAGATCGTGGCGCACCAGCAGTCGACCTGGTTCGCGGCGCTGCTGCCGGTCTCGTTCATCGTCTACGTGATCGCGATGGTCGGTGAGACCAACCGGGCGCCGTTCGACCTGCCGGAGGCCGAGGGCGAGCTGGTCGGCGGCTTCAACACCGAGTACTCCTCGCTGAAGTTCGCGATGTTCATGCTGGCCGAGTACATCAACATGGTGACCGTCTCGGCGGTGGCCTCGACCCTGTTCCTGGGCGGCTGGCGGGCCCCCTGGCCGGTGTCGACGTTCTGGGAGGGCGCCAACCACGGCTGGTGGCCGATGCTGTGGATCACGTTGAAGATCCAGCTGCTGGTGTTCTTCTTCATCTGGCTGCGCGGCACGCTGCCCCGGTTCCGCTACGACCAGTTCATGAAGCTGGGCTGGAAGGTGCTGATCCCGGTCTCACTGGTCTGGCTGGTGCTGATCGCGAGCGTGCGGGCGCTGCGCAACGAGGGCTACGGCTTCGGCCAGGTGGTGCTCTACGTGGGCGCGCCGGTCGGCGCGATCCTGCTGCTGGCGCTGGCGCGGGACTTCCTGAGGAAGCCGCCGCAGGGCGCCGGGACGTCCGAGGAGACGGCCGCGCCGAAGGGCGGGTTCGATCCGATGGCGGGCGGGTACCCGGTGCCGCCGCTGCCCGGCCAGGAGCTCCCGCCGGTGCCGCGCAGGCCCAGGCGCACCCCGAAGCAACTGCAGGACGCCCTCAACGGGGCCGACCATTCCGAAGGGAGCTGATCCGCGATGTCGTCCGACCAGACGGGCAGGGACGAGCGGGCCGAACGGCCGTCCGTCCTGGGCCCGGCCGCAGGCTTCGGCGTGACCTTCAAGGCCATGTTCAGGAAGCGGCTCACCGAGCAGTACCCGGAGCAGAAGAAGCCCACCGCTCCGCGCTTCCACGGCCGCCACCAGCTGAACCGGCACCCGGACGGGCTGGAGAAGTGCGTCGGCTGCGAGCTGTGCGCGTGGGCCTGCCCGGCCGACGCGATCTACGTGGAGGGCGCGGACAACCGGGACGAGGAGCGCTACTCGCCCGGTGAGCGCTACGGCGCGGTGTACCAGATCAACTACGCCCGTTGCATCCTGTGCGGGCTGTGCATCGAGGCCTGCCCGACCCGCGCGCTGACCATGACCAACGAGTACGAACTGGCCGACTCCTCCCGCCGGGACCTGATCTTCACCAAGGAGCAGCTGCTGGTCGGCCTGTCCGAGGGCATGGTCGACACCCCGCACGCGATCTTCCCGGGCGCCGACGAGGGCGCGTACTACCGGGGCGAGGTCACCGCGGCGGCGCCCGGGACGGTCCAGCAGGAGCGCACCGGCCGGGAGAAGGAGGTGCAGCAGTGATGACGCATCTCGCGGCCGCGACCGGGACGACCTCCACCGGCGAGGCCGTCCAGTTCTGGGTGCTCGCGGTGATCGCGGTCGGCGGAGCGATCGGCATGCTGCTGATGCGCAAGGCCGTGCACAGCGCGCTCTGCCTGGCGGCCACCATGCTGGCGCTGGCGGTCTGTTACATGGCCCAGGGCGCGGTGTTCCTGGGCGTGGTGCAGATCGTGGTGTACACCGGCGCGATCATGATGCTGTTCCTGTTCGTGGTGATGCTGGTCGGCGTGACCAGCGAGGACTCGCTGAAGGAGCACCTGAAGGGGCAGCGGGTCGCCGCGGTGCTCTGCGGGCTGGGCTTCGGCGTGCTGCTGATCGCCGCGATCGCCGACGCGAAGCTGAACCACTTCACCGGCCTGGCCGAGGCGAACGCCGAGGGCAACGTGCCGGGTCTGGCCCGGCTGATCTTCACCCGCTACGTCTGGGCCTTCGAGGTCACCGGCGCGCTGTTGATCACCGCGGCGATCGGCGCGATGGTGCTGACCCACCGGGAGCACGTGAAGGCTCCGAAGACCCAGCGCGAACTGGCGGAGCAGCGGGTCAGGGACAACATCCAGCTGCCGCCGCGGCCGGCCCCCGGCGTGTACGCCCGGCACAACGCGGTGGACGTGCCGGCGCTGCTGCCGGACGGCACCGTCGCCGAGGACTCGGTGATGTCGACGCTGCGCGAGCGCGGGCAGGTCCGGGACGTCAGCCAGGACATGCTGAAGCGGATGGCGGAGCTGGAGAACACCACCTCCGACTGGCTGGGCCGGCCGTCCTCGGAGCGGCCGGCGGTGACCGGCCCGCGCAGGTCGCTGGAGCCCGCGGGCGCCAACGCCGGCACCAGGACCGGCAACGGCACCCGGACCGCCAACGGCACCCAGGGCGGCAACGGCACCAAGGCCGCCAACGGAACGAGGACCGCCAACGGCACCAAGGCCGTCAACGGCACCGGAGCCGATCACGGCGCCGGGCCCGCCGACGGCACGGAGGCCGGCGGGGGCGAAGAGGAGGGCGAGCAGTGAACCCGGTCAACTACCTGTACCTGTCGGCCCTGCTGTTCACCATCGGCGCGGCAGGGGTGCTGATCCGGCGCAACGCGATCGTGCTGTTCATGTGCGTCGAGCTGATGCTGAACGCCTCGAACCTCGCGCTGGTGACGTTCTCCCGGCTGCACGGGACCCTGGACGGCCAGATCATCGCGTTCTTCACGATGGTGGTCGCGGCGGCCGAGGTCGTGGTCGGCCTCGCCATCATCGTCTCCATCTTCCGGACCAGGCACTCCGCTTCGGTCGACGACAGCAATCTGATGAAGCTGTAGGCGGAGGGCCTTCGGTGAACTCTCTCATTCCGCTGCTGGTGGCGGCTCCACTGGCCGGCGCCGCCCTGCTGCTGCTCGGCGGCCGGGCTCTGGACCGGTTCGGCCACTGGCTGGCCACCGCGCTCGCCGCGCTCTCGTTCGGCTTCGGCCTGGCACTGTTCTCGGACATGCTCGGCCGGAGCGCCGAACACCGGGCGGTGACCGAGCACCTGTTCAGCTGGGTCCCGGTGAACGCCTTCCAGGCCGACATCTCCTTCCGGCTCGACCAGTTGTCGATGACCTTCGTCCTGCTGATCACCGGCGTCGGCACCCTGATCCACCTGTACTCGGTGGGCTACATGGCGCACGACGAGCGCCGGCGCCGCTTCTTCGCGTACCTGAACCTGTTCCTCGCCGCCATGCTGCTGCTGGTGCTGGCCGACAACTACCTGCTGCTGTACTTCGGCTGGGAGGGCGTGGGCCTGGCCTCGTACCTGCTGATCGGCTTCTGGCAGCACAAGCCGAGCGCGGCGACGGCGGCGAAGAAGGCCTTCATCGTCAACCGGGTCGGCGACATGGGCCTGTCGATCGCGATCATGCTGATGTTCGCCGAGTTCGGCTCCTTCGCCTTCGACCCGGTGTTCGGCGGGGTGCAGCAGGCGAGCGAGGGCAAGCTGACCGCGATCGGCCTGATGCTGCTGCTGGCGGCCTGCGGCAAGTCGGCCCAGGTGCCGCTGCAGTCCTGGCTCGGGGACGCGATGGAGGGCCCGACCCCGGTCTCGGCCCTGATCCACGCGGCCACCATGGTGACCGCGGGCGTCTACCTGATCACCCGCTCCTCGGCGATCTTCGACCTGGCGCCGGACGCGCGGACCGCCGTGGTGGTGGTCGGCGCGGTCACGCTGCTGTTCGGTGCGATCGTCGGTTGCGCCAAGGACGACATCAAGAAGGCGCTGGCCGGCTCGACCATGTCGCAGATCGGCTACATGGTGCTGGCGGCCGGGCTCGGTCCGATCGGCTACGCCTTCGCCATCATGCACCTGGTGACCCACGGCTTCTTCAAGGCCGGACTGTTCCTCGGCGCCGGCTCGGTCATGCACGGCATGAACGACGAGGTGAACATGCGCCACTACGGCGGCCTGCGGCGGTACATGCCGGTCACCTTCGTCACCTTCGGCCTCGGCTACCTGGCGATCATCGGCTTCCCCGGTCTGTCCGGCTTCTTCTCCAAGGACCGGATCATCGAGGCGGCCTTCGCCAAGGGCGGCACCGAGGGCTGGATCCTCGGCCTGTGCACGCTGGTCGGCGCGGCGGTCACCGCGTTCTACATGACCCGGGTGATGCTGCTGACCTTCTTCGGCGAGAAGCGCTGGCAGGCGGACGACAAGGGCGGCCTCCCGCACCCGCACGAGTCGCCGAAGACCATGACGATCCCGATGATCCTGCTGGCCGTGGGCTCGGTGTTCGCGGGCGCGCTCTTCGACGTCAACGACTCCTTCCTGAAGTGGCTGGAGCCGGTCACCGGGCACAGCGAGGGCAACTCGCCGCTCACCGCGTGGACCGTCACCGGTCTGGCCACCGCCTGCATGCTGGCCGGCGTCGGCCTGGCGTACCTGATGTACGGGCGCTCGCCCGTCCCCGTGGTCCCGCCGGTCGGCTCCCCGCTCACCCGGGCAGCGCGCCGGGACCTGCTGCAGGACGACTTCAACCACGCCGTGCTGGTGCGGCCGGGCTCGGCGCTCGCCGCCACGCTGGTCTACTTCGACAGCCGTGGCCTGGACGGCTTCGTCAACGGCCTGGCCGCCGTCATCGGGGGACTGTCCAGCAGGCTGCGGCGGGTCCAGACCGGTTTCGTCCGCTCGTACGCGCTCTCCATGTTCGGCGGCACGCTGGTGCTGGTCGCCTCGACTCTCCTGATGAGGTCCATGTGATGACAGTGACTCGCCCTGAAACGCGTGGGGAGGTCCGGCCGTGAGCGCCCTGCTGACCGTCACCTGTGCCGTCCCGGCGGCCGGCGCGGTGCTGACCGCCGCCCTGCCGGCCGGATCGACCGAGGCCCGGCGCAGGACCACCAAGGCCGTCGCCCTGGGCATCTCCGCCGTCACCCTGGCGCTGGCCGCCCTGGTGGCGACCCGGTTCGACCCGCACGGGGCCCGCTTCCAGCTGACCGAGTCGTACAGCTGGATCCGCTCGTTCGGGATCGGCTTCTCGCTCGGCGTGGACGGCATCGGCGCCGTCCTCGCCCTGCTGACCGCCGTCCTGGTGCCGGTGGTGATGCTGGCCTCCTGGCACGACGCCGACCCCGACCAGGCGGCCCCCGACGGCACGGCCGAGCGGGACACCTTCGAGGGGCGCCGCAGGACCCAGGGCTTCTTCGCCCTGATCCTGGCGGTGGAGGCGATGGTGATCGTCTCCTTCTACGCCACCGACGTCTTCCTGTTCTACGTGTTCTTCGAAGCCATGCTGATCCCGATGTACTTCCTGATCGGCGGCTTCGGCGACCGGGCCGGCGGCCCCGAGTCGGCGCGCCAGCGCTCCTACGCGGCCGTCAAGTTCCTGCTGTACAACCTGCTCGGCGGCCTGGTGATGCTGGCCGCGGTGATCGGCCTGTACGTGATCGCGCAGGACCAGGGGTTCGGCACCTTCGATCTGCCGACGCTCACCCGGGCGGTCGCCGAGGGCAGGCTGCAGCTGACCGGCACCGCCGAGAAGGCGCTGTTCCTCGGCTTCTTCTTCGCGTTCGCGGTGAAGGCCCCGCTGTGGCCGCTGCACACCTGGCTGCCGAACGCGATGGGCGAGGCCACCGCCGGCACGGCCGTGCTGATCACCGCCGTGGTGGACAAGGTCGGCACCTTCGCGATGCTGCGGTTCTGCCTGGGGCTGTTCCCGGACGCCTCGAAGACCTTCGCCCCGCTGATCGTGGTCCTCTCGCTGGTCGGGATCGTCTACGGCGCACTGCTGGCGGTCGGCCAGAAGGACATCAAGCGGCTGATCGCGTACGCCTCGATCTCGCACTTCGGCTTCATCATCATGGGCATCTTCGCCCTGACCAGCCAGGGCCAGAGCGGTGCGACCCTCTACATGGTTAACCACGGCCTCTCCACCGCCGCGTGGCTGCTGGTGGCCGGCTTCCTGATCTCCCGCCGCGGCTCCCGGCTGATCGCCGACTACGGCGGCGTGCAGAAGATCGCCCCGGTGCTCGCCGGGACGTTCCTGATCGGCAGCCTGGCCACCCTGTCGCTGCCGGGGCTGGCCCCGTTCGTCAGCGAGTTCCTGGTGCTGGTGGGCACCTTCACCCGCTACCCGGCGATCGGCGTGATCGCCACCTTCGGCATCGTGCTGGCCGCGCTGTACGCCCTGCTGCTGTACCAGCGCACCATGACCGGCCCGGTGAAGGACGGGGTGCGGACCATGCCCGACCTCAAGGCCCGCGAACTCGCCGTGGTGGCACCGCTGGTGGCGCTGACCATCCTGCTGGGCGTCTACCCCAAGCCGCTCACCGACCTGGTCAACCCCTCGGTGAACGCGACGCTCTCGCAGGTCCACCAGACCGACCCGGCGCCGGCCCACCCGGTCGCCGCCACCTCAGGAGGTGAGCAGAAGTGAGTGCCACCGCAGTGCTCGCCGCCGCCGGCAACACCCCCGGCATCCCGGCGCCGCACATCGAGTACGGCCAACTCTCCCCGATGCTGGTGGTGTTCGGCGCCGCCGTGGCCGGCATCCTGGTCGAGGCCTTCGTCCCCCGGCGGCTGCGGCACTGGACCCAGGTCTCGCTCGCCCTGGTCGCCCTGGTCGGTGCGTTCGTCGCCGTGGTGGTGCTGGCCGCCCAGGGCCACGGCGCGCCCCGGATCGACCTGCTGGCCATGGAGTCGGTCGCCCTGGACGGTCCGGCGCTGTTCCTGCAGGGCGTGATCCTGCTGGTCGCCGTGGTCGCGGTGCTCACCTACGCCGAGCGCAAGCTGGAGCCGAAGGCCGGCGGCCTGCCCGCCGACGCCTTCGCCGCCCAGGCCGCCGCCACGCCCGGCGGCGAGCAGGAGCGCTCCGCGATCCGGGCCGGCTTCACCACCAGCGAGGTCTTCCCGCTCACCATGTTCGCCGTCGGCGGGATGCTGCTCTTCCCCGCCGCCAACGACCTGCTGACGATGTTCGTGGCGCTGGAGGTCTTCTCCCTGCCGCTCTACCTGCTGTGCGCCCTGGCCCGCCGCCGCCGGCTGCTCTCCCAGGAGGCGGCGGTCAAGTACTTCCTGCTCGGCGCCTTCGCCTCGGCCTTCTTCCTGTTCGGCACCGCGCTGCTGTACGGCTACGCGGGCAGCGTGAAGCTCGGCGACATCGCGGACGTCATCTCCGGCAAGGCGATGACCACCCCGGCGCAGCTGAGCACCACCCAGAGCGACGCGCTGCTGCTGACGGGCCTGGCGATGCTGGCGGTCGGCCTGCTGTTCAAGGTCGGCGCGGTGCCCTTCCACTCCTGGACCCCGGACGTCTACCAGGGCGCGCCGACGCCGGTGACCGGCTTCATGGCGGCGGCCACCAAGGTCGCGGCCTTCGGGGCGTTCCTGCGGCTGTTCTACGTGGCCTTCCCGGGCCTGCGGCTGGACTGGCGGCCGGTGCTGTGGGGGGTCGCGATCCTCACCATGGTGGTGGGGGCGGTGCTGGCGGTCACCCAGCAGGACGTCAAGCGGATGCTGGCGTACTCCTCGATCGCCCACGCCGGGTTCATCCTGACCGGCGTGATCGCCGTCAACAAGCAGGGCCTGTCCTCGGTGCTGTTCTACCTGGCGGCGTACTCCTTCGTGACCCTCGGTGCCTTCGCCGTGGTCACCCTGGTGCGCGACTCCAAGGGCGAGGCGACCCACCTGTCCAGCTGGGCCGGGCTGGGGCGGCGCTCGCCGCTGGTGGCGGCGGTGTTCGCGCTGTTCCTGCTGGCCTTCGCCGGGATCCCGCTGACCTCCGGCTTCACCGGGAAGTTCGCGGTGTTCCAGGCGGCGGCGGCCGGCGGGGCGACCCCGCTGGTGGTCGTCGGTGTGCTGAGCTCGGCGGTGGCCGCGTTCTTCTACATCCGGGTGATCGTGCTGATGTTCTTCTCCGACCCCAAGCCGGGCGGTCCGACGGTGGCCATCCCGAGCGCCTTCACGGCGACCGCGATCGGCGTGGGGGTGCTGGTGACGCTGGGCCTCGGGCTGCTGCCGCAGTACTTCCTGGACCTCGCGTCCAAGGCCTCGCTGTTTGCGTACTGACCGTCACCGGTCGGTTGGCTGGAGATCGGTCCGGAAGTCCGGGCCGGTCTCCAGCCCTTTATTTCCGGACGAATTCGCCCCCACCGCCGCAAGGCCCGGACAGCCGTCCTGACCAGGGCTTCCGGCCCGATCATGACAGGATCCGCACGCCCGTGCAGTGATCCACTCACGACCGGATACCCTGCCTGTATGGCCAGCGGCGGCACTCAGGGACCAGGCCGCTAGATCGACCAGGGACAGAGGAGTGGTCTTCGTGACCGTCGTGGAACCCTTCGGGCTCAGCGTGCAGGACCGCGACCTGACCCGGGACGTCCAGGCCGGACTGGACGCGGTGGAGGCGGCCCTCGGCGAGGCCGTCAAGAGCGACGTCCCCTTCATCACCGTCACCGCCAGTCACCTCCTGGAGGCCGGCGGCAAGCGCTTCCGCCCGCTGCTCCTCCTGCTGGCCGCCCAGTTCGGCGACCCGGGCGCGCCCGGTGTGGTGCCCGCCGCGGTGGTCGTCGAGCTGACCCACCTGGCCACGCTCTACCACGACGACGTCATGGACGAGGCCCCGGTGCGCCGCGGCGCCGAGAGCGCCAACTCCCGCTGGGACAACTCGGTCGCCATCCTCACCGGCGACTTCCTCTTCTCCCGCGCCTCCCAGGTCCTGGCCGACCTCGGCCCGGAGGCGGTGCGGATGCAGGCCGAGGCCTTCGAGCGGCTGGTCACCGGCCAGATCCTGGAGACCCGCGGCCCCGGCCCCGAGGCCGACCCGCTGCTGCACTACCTGGACGTGCTGGAGGGCAAGACCGGATCGCTGATCGCCGTCGCCTGCCGGATAGGAGCGCAGATGGCCGGCGCCGAACCCTGGATGGTGGACACCCTCGGCGAGTTCGGCGAGCGGATCGGCATCGCCTTCCAGCTGGCCGACGACGTGCTCGACATCGCCAGCGACGGCGACGAGTCCGGCAAGACCCCCGGCACCGACCTGCGCGAGGGCGTGCCCACCCTGCCGACGCTGCTCCTCGAGCGGATGCCCGCCGACCCGGCCGACCCGGACGACGTCCGGCTGCGCGAGCTGCTCACCCAGGCCCTCTCCGACGACGAGCTGCACGCCGAGGCGCTGCGCCTGCTGCGCCGCCACCCCGCGCTGGAGCACGCCCGCCGGGAGACGCTGCGGCACGCCGAGGAGGCCCGGGCGCTGCTCGCCCCGCTGCCGGACTGCGCGGCCAAGGCGGCCCTGGAGGGGCTCTGCGACGCGGTGGCGATCCGCACGATGTGAACGGGCCCGGGAGCGGGCGGGCGATCCGGCCCTCGCTCCCCGGCGGGGTGCGCCGATGGGGGAGACTGACTCCCGTCAGCTCACGCCTGCCCGGAAGGCCACCATGCGTCGCGTCGTCATCGCCGAGGACTCCGTACTGCTGCGGGAGGGCCTGACCCGGCTGCTCACCGACCGGGGCCTGGAGGTCGTGGCGGGCGTCGGCGACGGAGAGGCGCTGGTCAGGACCGTGCACGGACTGGCGGCGGCCGACGCCCTGCCGGACGTGGTGGTCTCCGACGTGCGGATGCCCCCCACCCACACCGACGAGGGCCTGCGCGCCTGCGTGGAGCTGCGCGGCCACTACCCGCAGCTGGGGGTCCTGGTGCTGTCGCAGTTCGTGGAGGAGCGGTACGCCTCCGAACTGCTCGCCGGATCCACCCGGGGCGTCGGGTACCTGCTCAAGGACCGGGTCGCCGAGGTGCGCGAGTTCGCCGACGCGGTGGTCCGGGTCGCCGAGGGCGGTACCGCGCTGGACCCGGAGGTGGTGCAGCAGCTGCTCAGCCGCAGCCGCAAGGGCGACGTTCTGGCCAATCTCACTCCGCGCGAGCGCGAGGTGCTGGGCCTGATGGCGGAGGGCCGCACCAACGCGGCGGTGGCCAGGCAGCTGGTGGTCTCCGACGGGGCCGTGGAGAAGCACGTCAGCAACATCTTCCTCAAGCTGGGCCTGGCCCAGAGCCCGGAGGACCACCGCCGCGTGCTCGCGGTGCTGACCTACCTGAACTCCTAGGGCCCGTCTTCAAACCCCCGCCTGCGGGCCGACGCTCCCCCGGCCTTCGGCCGGGAGGTGCCCCCAGGGCACGCGCCTCGCCGCGTTGTCGTCGGTCGCCGATGGCCCCCAGCCTCCGGCCGGGAGGTGCCCCCACCGCATGGACTCTCCCCCAGCCTCCGGCCAAGAGGTGCCCCCATCCTCCGCCTTGCGATGCACGCACCCCAACGCCGCCCCGCCCGCCCTTCGGGCGGACGACGGGGGTTTGAAGACGGACCCTTAGCGCCTGCCCGGCCCGGGGCCTCCTGCTCCGTCCGACGCGGCCGCCGGAGCGCGGAAGGATCTCCGGCGGCCGAGTGTTGTCCGAAGAGCGGCACGGGCGCGCGGGAGGCTGCAACTTCCTGCCGAAGTTCCGGTCGCGCTCGAGGCCGCATGCATAAGATGCGAGCGGTGCACCAGGCGGACGGGGCACAGGGCCGCGCCCGCGGTGGTGTGCCCACGAGGAGGTCCGCGGCAGTGACCAGTCAGGTCGATCAGTCAGAGGCAGTGGACGGATCGGGCGGCGACGAGGCTCGTACCGGCGACGGTGGCGGACGCCCCGGCGCGAACGGGCCCGACGGTCCGCACGCCCCGGGTGGCCCGCCGGCGAGGCGCGCCAAACCCATTCGCAGACTCGACCGGGTGATCATCCGTTTCGCGGGCGACTCGGGTGACGGCATGCAGCTCACCGGGGACCGGTTCACCTCGGAGACGGCGAGTTTCGGCAACGACCTCTCCACGCTGCCGAACTTTCCGGCCGAGATCCGGGCCCCCGCCGGCACGCTGCCCGGCGTCTCGTCCTTCCAACTGCACTTCGCCGACCACGACATCCTCACCCCGGGCGACGCCCCGAACGTGCTGGTGGCGATGAACCCGGCGGCCCTCAAGGCGAACCTGCCGGACCTGCCGCGCGGCGCGGAGATCATCGTCAACACCGACGAGTTCACCAAGCGCGCACTGGCGAAGGTCGGCTACGCGGCGGATCCGCTCGGCGACGGCTCGCTGGACGGCTTCCACCTGCACAAGGTGCCGCTCACCACGCTGACCCTGGAGGCGCTCAAGGACAGCGGGCTGGCCCGCAAGGACGCCGAGCGGGCGAAGAACATGTTCGCCCTCGGCCTGCTGTCCTGGATGTACCACCGGCCCACCCACGGCACCGAGACCTTCCTGCGCAGCAAGTTCGCCAAGAAGCCGGAGATCGCCGAGGCCAACATCGCCGCGTTCCGGGCGGGCTGGAACTTCGGTGAGACCACCGAGTCCTTCGCGGTCTCCTACGAGGTGCCACCGGCCAAGCTCCCCGCCGGGCGCTACCGCAACATCTCCGGCAACCTCGCCCTCTCCTACGGGCTGATCGCCGCCGCGCAGCGCTCCGGGCTGCCGCTCTACCTGGGCTCGTACCCGATCACCCCGGCCTCGGACATCCTGCACGAGCTGTCCAAGCACAAGAACTTCGGCGTGCGCACCTTCCAGGCGGAGGACGAGATCGCCGGCATCGGCGCGGCCCTCGGTGCCGCCTTCGGCGGGGCGCTCGGCGTGACCACCACCTCGGGGCCCGGCGTCGCGCTGAAGTCGGAGACCATCGGGCTGGCCGTCTCGCTCGAACTGCCGTTGCTGATCGTGGACATCCAGCGCGGCGGCCCGTCCACCGGACTGCCGACCAAGACCGAGCAGGCCGACCTGCTGCAGGCCATGTTCGGCCGCAACGGCGAGGCGCCGGTGCCGATCGTCGCCCCGGCCACGCCCGCCGAGTGCTTCGAGGCGGCGCTGGAGGCGGCCCGCATCGCGGTGACCTACCGGACCCCGGTCTTCCTGCTCTCCGACGGCTACCTGGCCAACGGCTCCGAACCCTGGCGGATCCCCGCCGTCGACGAACTGCCCGAGATCGACCCGCAGTTCGCCACCGGCCCGAACCGCGAGGACGGCGCCTTCTGGCCGTACCTGCGCGACCCGCACACCCTGGCCCGGCCCTGGGCGGTGCCCGGCACGGCCGGTCTGGAGCACCGGATCGGCGGCATCGAGAAGCAGGACGGCACCGGCAACATCTCCTACGACCCGGCCAACCACGACTTCATGGTCCGCACCCGGCAGGCCAAGGTCGACGGCATCACGGTCAAGCCGGTGGAGGTCGACGACCCGACCGGCGACGCCCGGGTCCTGGTCCTGGGCTGGGGTTCGACCTACGGCCCGATCACCGCGGCGGTGCGCCGGGTGCGCGCGGACGGCGGCGAGATCGCCCAGGCGCACCTGCGCAACCTCAACCCCTTCCCCGCCAACCTCGGTGCGGTGCTGCGCAGTTACGAGAAGGTCATCGTGCCGGAGATGAACCTCGGGCAGCTCGCGCTGCTGCTGCGGGCGAAGTACCTGGTGGACGCCGAGTCCTACAACCAGGTGCGCGGACTGCCGTTCAAGGCGGCTCAGTTGGCCGACGTGCTGTGGGCGGCGATCGGCACCCTGGACGAGGAGGACCACCGATGAGCGAGAACGGCTTCCCGTCCCTGAAGCTGGTGCCCAAGGCCGAAGCGCCGCAGAGCGCCCGGGACTTCAAGACCGACCAGGAGGTGCGCTGGTGCCCCGGCTGCGGGGACTACGCCATCCTGGCGGCGGTGCAGTCCTTCATGCCGGAGCTCGGGATCAAGCGCGAGAACACCGTGTTCGTCTCCGGCATCGGCTGCTCCTCCCGCTTCCCGTACTACATGAACACCTACGGGGTGCACTCGATCCACGGCCGGGCGCCGGCGATCGCGACCGGGCTGGCCTCCGCCCGGCGGGACCTGTCGGTCTGGGTGGTCACCGGTGACGGCGACGCGCTGTCGATCGGCGGCAACCACCTGATCCACGCCCTGCGGCGGAACGTCAACCTGAAGATCCTGCTCTTCAACAACCGGATCTACGGCCTGACCAAGGGCCAGTACTCGCCCACCAGCGAGGTCGGCAAGATCACCAAGTCCACGCCGATGGGCTCGCTGGACGCGCCGTTCAACCCGCTGTCGCTGGCCCTGGGCGCGGAGGCCACCTTCGTGGCGCGCACCATCGACTCCGACCGCCAGCACCTCCAGTCGGTGCTGCGGGCGGCGGCGGAGCACGAGGGCACGGCGCTGGTGGAGATCTACCAGAACTGCAACATCTTCAACGACGGCGCCTTCGAGGTGCTGAAGGAGCCCGGCACCCGGGACGAGGCGCTGATCCGGCTGGAGCACGGCCGGCCGATCCGCTTCGGCGCGGACGCGGCCAACGGCGTCTTCCGGGCGCCGGACGGCGAACTCTTCACCGCCGCGGTCACGCCGGACAACGAGGCGGCGCTGCTGGTGCACGACGCCCACGCGGCGAGCCCCGCCACCGCCTTCGCGCTCTCCCGGATCGCCGACGCGGACACCCTGCACCACACGCCGATCGGCGTGCTGCGGGACGTCGCGCGGCCGGTCTACGACGAGCTGATGGCGGACCAGCTGGCCACCGCCGCAGCCCACCGGGGGCCCGGCGACCTGGCGACGCTGCTGGCGGGCAACGACACCTGGACGGTGGACTGACCGACCGGAAGCCCGACGCGTCGGCGCCCCCGTCCGAGGGCCGGACGGGGGCGCCGTTGCGTGGGGGGCGCCGCCTGCGGCGCGGTCGCGCCTTCCGCGGTCACCGCTTCGGCCCGGTCACTGCTGCGCGGCGTTCACCGGCCCGTTCGCCGCCGGGCCCACCGGCTCGCCGTGATCGCGGCCGTGATCACTGCTTCACCCATTCGACCAGCTCGATCGGCACCCCGTTCGGGTCGGTGACCTGGAACAACTTCTCGCCCCACGGCTCCTCGCGCAGCGGCAGGGTGATCTCGACGCCCTCGCCGCGCAGCCGCCGCTCCTGCGCGGCGATGTCCTCGACGACGAACGCCAGGGCCACCCCGTCCGCGGTCCGGTGCCGCTGCTCCTCGGGCAGGACCTCCAGTCCGCGCCGCAGGTAGACGACGTTCACCCCGCCGTCCGGGTGGCCGAGGGAGACGAAGCCGTCGGCGGACATCTGCTCCTGGTAGCCGAAGTGCCGCTGGAGGAAGGCGGCGGAGGCGGTGACGTCCTCGACGGTCAGGGAGACGGCGGTGCTGGTGATCTGCATGGGCGGAGCCCTCTCGTCAGTGCGCGCATTTATCCCGTACGACGTACACTGTACATCGTACGGAGAATCGGGCCAAGGGTCGGCGAGTACCTCTCGGTGAAGAACTTCCGGCGAGCGCCGGTCGGCGGGTGTCCGTCTCATGGCGGTGCCCCGCCGAAGGGGGCGGGGCACCGCTCGGTGACGGGAGGCGTCAGAAGACGCAGGGGATCCCGCCGTCGGACTCGGCGTCGACGGACGGGCCCTGGACGGGGAGGTTGGCGGCCGGGTCGCCGGTGGCGGGTGCGGTCGGGGCGGCCGGCTTGTCGGTGGCGGCTCCGCTGAAGGAGGTGCCGAGGGTGACCACCACGTGGTCGGCGCCGACCGAGGCGGATTCGGTGGCGGTGACGCCGTAGCGGGCGGCGATCCGGTCCGCGGCGTCCTTGGCGTCCTTGCCGTGGACCACGGTGGTGGTCTTCGGCCTGGTGGCCGCCGGGCCCGTCCGACCGGCCTTGAACCCCATGTCGGTCAGGGCCTTGGCCTCGGCGGTGGAGGATACGCCGGCGGCACTGGAGGCGTTGAAGACGTCCACGGTGACGGAGGCCGCGGTGGTGGTCGGCGTGGCGCTGGTGGACGCGGCCGAGGGCGCGGGGGTCCGGGCGGGCTCCGCGCCGGGGGTGTCGCCGGGAGCCGGAGCGGGGGCGGCCGCGTCGGCGTAGCCGAACAGCTGCTTGACCACCTTCTGGATCTTGGCCGGCGTGACCAGGTTGACGTCCTGGCCGTTGCGGGTGCCGAAGCCGTCGAAGGTGAGGGTGTTGAACTCGACGTTGCCGCCGGTCAGGGCCGGGGCCTGCTGGGCGAAGTCGAGGACGTTCCACTGGTTGTCGATGACCAGGTCCTTCTGGACGACGCCGAACAGGCCGTTGAGCTTGCCGATGTCGCTGATGACGCCGTCCTGCTTCAGCTTGTGCACGACGGAGGAGATGAAGGCCTGCTGGCGGTGGGTGCGGGCGAAGTCACCGGTGTTGCCCTTGCCGTCGTCCAGGTTGTGGCGCTGGCGGACGAAGGCGAGTGCCTGGGAGGCGTTGAGCTTGTTGATGCCCTTGTGGAAGTCGGCGCCGGAGCCCTGGCCCTCCATGGCCGGGTCCTTGGTGTCGTGGGTCAGGCAGACCTCGATCGGCTCGACGGCCTTGGCGATGTCGTAGAAGCCCATCAGGTTGACCTCGGCGATGTGGTCCACCGGCTGGTCGAGGAACTTCTGCACGGTCCGGATGGTGGCGGCCCGCCCGGCGTCGCGGCCGGCCTTCTCCAGGTCGGCGCCCTTGAGGCCCTTGGCCTGGAGGGTCGGGTTCACCTTCTCCTTGGCGATCCCGTAGGCCTCCTTGATCTTGTGCATGCCCTGCTGGGTGCCGTCCCCGTTGTAGGTCATGACGTAGTCGTCGCGCGGGATGGAGACCGCCTGCACCTTGCCGCCGCCGGCCGGTATGTGCAGCAGGATCAGCGAGTTGGTGTTGTAGCCGCCGACGTCGGAGCTGTGGCCGGCGTGCAGTTCGTCCTGGACGAACTCGGGCGGCAGGTCGGTGCCGTCCATGTTCTTGCGGCTGTCCAGGCCGATCAGCAGCAGGTTGACCGAGTTGTCCAGGTGCTTGGGCGCGTCCTTCTTGGTCTCGGTGATCGCGTTGGACGTGGTCATGCCGTCGGTCAGGGAGGTGTACTCGTACCAGACCACGCCGCTGGCGGCGAACACCGCGAAGCCGGCCGTGCAGGCCACCGCCCGGGCCGCGACCAGCGCCGGGGAGCTCCGGCGGACGGAACCGCCCCCGGCGGCCCTGCGGGCGTCGGCCCGGCCGCCGTCCGGCTGTGCGGGCTGCTGCTCAGGCATGCTGCCTCCTCCGGTCCGCGGCCGCCCGGACCGCGATCACCAGCAGGGCCGCGGCGGCGGCCTGCGCCATCACCGGGAAGCCGTTCACCACCCACTTCGCCGAGCCGGTGGCCAGTCCGCTGCCGCGGTACTTGGCGCCGTCCGCCGCCAGTTCGGCCACGGCCGTGACGCCCAGCACCACCGGCGGCGAGGCGGCGAGCACCCACCACCAGCCCCGGCGGGTGCTGAGTCCGGCGGCCAGGGCCGTCCCGAGCACCGCGCACACCGCGAAGGCGATGCCCATGCCGGGCCCGGACAGCTCGTCCACCACCGCGCCGACCAGCGGGAGTCCGACGGCCGCCACGGCGGGCAGGGTCGGCCCGCCGGAGAAGGGGCGCCGGGGGCGGGTGGGGCCTCCGGCCGTCCGCCGCCGTGCACCCTGGTCGGGCGACCGTCCTCGTTGCCCCGCCACGTACTCACCCCCGGTGTTCCCCGTGATCGGCGCGCCGTGTCGGCGCCTGCGCCGCCCGGTCGCTGTGGGAGAGCGGTTGCGGCGCTGCCAGTACGGGACGCTGGTGCCAGGCCGGCTGGTTCCCGTGCGCCCGGTGGGCCGGGTGCTGATCGGGGTCGGCCGGTCGTCTTCTGATGTCGCTACGGACCTCTGATGTGCTCTACAGCGGTGTAGAACTCATCCGCAGCATAGAGCACACCAGTTCGGCCCCGCCGGTCCCGTGGGCGGGGCCGGCCCCTACACTGCACCGGGCAGTTTTCGACGGGGCCGGCGAGTGCGCGGGCGGAGGAGGGGGCGGGCGTGGCGAGCGCGGGCGGAACGGGGCGGCCGGAGAAGCGGAAGGCGATCAGCCGGGCCGCGACGGCGGTGTTCGGGCGCGAGGGGTACGTCCGCGCCAGCATGGACGCGATCGCGGCGGAGGCCGGGGTGTCCAAGCGGACCGTCTACAACCACTTCGCCGACAAGGAGACCCTCTTCCTGACGGTGGCGCTGCAGGACTCCGCCGAACTGGCCCAGGTGCTCAGCAGGTTGACGGCAAAGCACCTGGGCCGGGTGGTGGACCTGCGGCAGGGCCTGGTGGACTTCGCGGTCGAGCGGGCACTCGCCGTCCTCGCGACCGGGGAACGCGGGGCGCTCGGCCGGGCGATCCGCGCCGAGGTGGCCAACATCCCGGCGGACGTGCTGGAGGCCTGGCTCGAGGCCGGTCCGGAGGCCGTCCAGCGGGACCTCGCCGGGCACTTCGCCGCGCTCGCCGGACGCGGCCTGCTGGCCGTCGGTGAACCGGCCCTGGCTGCCGAGCAGTTCACCCTGCTGACCTTCCACGGCGTTGCGGAGCGCTCCTTCTGGGGTGCCCTGCCGGTGGCCGAGGAGGAGGTCCGGCGGATCGCCGGGGAGGGCGTGGACGCGTTCCTCAGGCTCTACGGCGTCTGACGGCGCGGCGCCCCGCGCGGAGAGTGCACCGGCGCCCCTGCGCGGGGAGGGCAAAGCCCCACGCGGGGAGGGCAGGGCGTGCCCGCGCGGTGAGGGCAGGGCGCCCGGCACGCGGAAGGGGGGCGGCGCCCGGCGCCGCCCCCGACCCGCGGGTCACTTCCAGTTGATGCCCTTGCCCAGGGTGTACGGGTCGGCCCAGTACTCGGCGCCGGCCACCTTGGTCGCCTGCGGCGCCAGGGCCAGCACGCAGGAGGTGATGGACTGGCCGTTGGTGAAGCCCTTGGGGAAGGAGGGGTGCGGGCACTTGTCGAAGGTGCCGATGAGCATCACCTCGCTGGCCTCCGAGCCGTCCGGCAGCGTGCCCTTCATCTGGGTCAGGCTGGAGAACGACAGGTCGGTGCTGCCGACGTTGGTGACCTTGAACCGGACGTAGTACGGCACCATGCCCGCCGCCTTGTCGCCCAGCTTGAGCGGGGCGAGGTCGGCCGGGTCGCCCTTGTCGATCGAGGTGACGGCGAGCGAGACGGTGCCCTTGGTGCTGCCCGAGCTGAACGGGATGGTGACGGCGTCGCCGATCTTCACGGTGGTGCCGGGCGCCGGGGTGGAGCCGGCCGGTGCCGGGGCCGCCGTGCCGGTGGGCGCACCGGTCGGGGCGGCGGTGATGCCGCCGGTCGGAGCCGCCGCCGAGCTGGTGGGCGCGGCGGAGGAGGTGGCGGGCGCCTGGGTGGCGGGCGGCGTCGTCGCGGTGTCCGACGACGCGGCGTCGTCGTTGCAGGCGGTCAGCGTGAGCGCGCCGGCGGCGGCCAGGCCGACCAGGGCCAGGGCGCGGCGACTGCTGCGGATGTGCTTCATGTGATGTCCCCCGTCGTTGCGGGCCACCGTGGCGGCGGCCCTCCTGAGGGACGTTCATAGCGTGGCGCGCAGGCGGAGCGCCAGCTTTCCCGGCCCGTCCTGACGGCGTCGTGACGAGCCTCACGCGACTTCGTGACAAGGGATGCCGAGTCGTGATCGACCGTTCTCGAACGGGTCGGCGCCCGGCCGGAACCGGCGGCGTGCGATTCTGGCCGGCATGTTCCCGGACACTGCGCAGATGATCGATCAGGCCGGTCGGCTGGTGGCCGACCGCTTCCCGGACGCGCGCGCCGTCCTGCTCGCGGGCTCTGCGGCGGCCGGGTGCGCCACCGCCACGAGCGACCTCGACCTCGCCGTCCTGGTCGCCGACGGTGGCGAGACCTACCGGGAGACCGTCCGCTTCGAGGGCCGGCTCGCCGAACTCTTCGTCCACACCGAGGCCGGGCTCGCCGAGCTGTTCGCGGCCGACGCCGCCTCCCGCCGGGCGACCATGCAGAGCATGTACGCCACCGGTCTGCTGCTCGCCGACCCGTACGGCGCCGGTGCCCGGGCCCGTGCCCGGGCCGAGACCGACCTGCGCGAGGGGCCGCCCGCGCTGGACCGGGCGACGCTGGAGACCCTGCGGTACGGCCTGACCGACCAGGTGGACGACCTGGTGGACGCCCGGGACGCCGTCGAGCGCCTGGTCGTCGCCGGGGAGGTGCTGCGCGCTGCGGCCGACCTGCTCTGCGACCACCACCGCGCCTGGGTCGGCGGCGGCAAGTGGCTCCCGCGCCGACTGCTGGCGGCGGACCGGGAGTTGGGCACCGCGCTGCTGGACGGCCACCGGCTGGTCTGCGGGTCGGGCCCGGTGGAGCCGCTGGCCGCGGCGGCGCGGCGGGTGCTGGAGCTGGTCGGCGGACCGCTGGCCGAGGGCTACCGGCGGACCTGGACGGGTGTCGTCCGGCGGGTGGTTTGAGGGCCGCTGCCGCCCAGCTGCGGCAGGCGTCGACGGCGGACCCCCGGCCGGCGCCCATCGCGGCGGGGCCCGGAGCAGGAAGTCGGCCGGAGCGACTTACTGCTCCGCGCCGGTCAGTTCGCCGACCTGAGGGGCGTCAGCGGCACGGTGACCCGGCTCTCCCAGGCCTGTTCCAGTGCGCGCACGAACGTTTCCGCAGGCTGGGCGCCGGACACCCCGAGCCGCCGGTCCAGGACGAAGAACGGTACGCCCGTCGCCCCCATCGCGCCGGCCGTCGCCTCGTCCTCGCGCACCGCCTCCGCGTACGCCTCCGGGTCGGCCAGCACGGCTGCGGCCGCCTCGCCGTCCAGGCCCGCCTCGACGGCCAGCTCGACCAGCCGGCCTTCGCCGAACGCGGAACGCTCCTCGGCGAAGTTGGCCCGGTACAACGCGTCCAGCAGCTCCGGCTGGCGGCCGTGCTCCCGGGCGAAGTGCAGCAGCCGGTGCATGTCGAAGGAGTTCGCCGCGTCGCGCCCGCCGGCCAGGTACGGCAGCCCCTCCCCGTGCGCGTTCTCCGCGATCCGGGCTTCCGCCGCCTCGGCCTGCTCCAGGCTCATGCCGTACTTGGCGGCCAGCAGCGGGATGACCGGCCGGGCCTCGTGCGGCGCGTGCGGGTCCAGCTCGAACGAGCGGTGGACGACCTCCACCTCGTCGCGGTGCGGAAAGGCCTCCAGGGCCTTCTCGAACCGGGCCTTGCCGATGTAGCACCACGGGCAGTTGATGTCGCTCCACACCTCGACGCGCACGGCGCGGTCCTCCTTCCAGCCCCACGCGGACCTCCCGCGCGGGCACCAGGCGGAACGCTCGCCTCCGCATGAATATTTCTTGTCCTGAAATATTCAGGTGCGGCAGGCGCGGCGCGCCGGGAGGATGGCAGGGGCGTGGCCGTGTCCGTCCGCCTCCGAGGTCCGCTTGCGGGAGTCGCCGTGCCCCTGTCCTTCGAGTTCGTCCGCCGCCTGGACGGCCTGGGCTACCGCTTCCGCGAGGACGGCGTGTTCAACGGCAGGCCGTCGTTCAAGCGGGTCGACCTGGACGTGTGGTGCCGGTGGCTGCCCGGACGCGGCTGGTGCACGGTCGGCGCCGACGGGATCGGCAACGGCTGGCCGCTGCTCGGTCGGACCGGGGAGGAGGAGTTCCCGCCCCTCGGGCCCTGGCGCAGCTGGAAGGCCGGCAAGTCCTACCTCTACGACCTCCGCCGCGTCGACGAGCCGGGCGGGTCGGGGCCGGGCGGGAGCCGGTCGAGCGGGTCGGGGCCGAGCGGGTCGGGGCCGGACGGGACGGGGCCGGCGGCCTGACCGGTGGCGGGGTGCGCCGGTCGTCGGCGTCCGGGGCCGGCCGGCCATCCGCCGCGGTCCCCGCTGCGACGCCCGGGGAAGGGCGGAGCAGCCGGCCCGGCCGACTTCCTGCTCCGGTGCGGGCGGGAGGGCCGCGCTCGGCGGGCGAGCCGTCAGCAGGAGAGGTTGCCGCCGCCCACGTTCGTGCCGAGCACGCCGACGAACTTCTTGAACAGGTTGATCCGGTCGTTGCGCTGGTCCGGGTTCTTGCCGTTGCACTCCAGGTCGCCGTTGATGCTGCGGATGGTCTCGCCGAAGCCCCGGTTGTTGACGATGGCGTCGTGGCCGGTCATCGACCCGGCGCCCCGCTGGCTGTTCCAGAACCAGAGGCCGGTCTTCCAGGCGACGGCCGGGTCCTTCTCCACCCGGTACGGGTCGTGCAGCAGGTCTATGTGCAGGGCGTCGCCCGCGGCCTTGTAGTTGAAGTTCCAGCTGAGCTGCAGCGGCCCGCGGCCGTAGTAGGCGGAGCGCCCGGCCGGGCAGCCGTACGGCTGCGAGGTGTCGCAGTAGTGCGGGTAGTTGGCGGTGTTCTGCTCGACGACGTACTTGAGGCCGCCGGTCTCGTGGCCGACGTTGGCGAGGAAGGCCGCCGCCTCGCGCCTGCGGGTGGCGGTGTCACCGGTGTTCGTGAAGCCGGGGTAGGCGCTCAGGGCGTCGGTCAGGCCCCTGTACGTGTAGAAGGGGTTCCGGCTCGGGAACATCTGGTTGAACTGCGCCTCGCTGACCACGAATGATCCGGCCGCAGCCGCCTGGGTGGCCGTCGGTCCGGCCAGGGCGAGGGTGCTGAGAAGGGCGGCCGCGGCGGCCGTGGACAGTGCGCGGGAGAGCTTCATCGTTCCTCAACTGGCTTGGAGGAGACGGCACTTCGCCGACGGTGCTTCGCTCTCGAAGCACCGGGGCCATCGTGCTGGGCGGCAGCTCTGTCGCGAACACTTCTAAGGTCTAAACCACTCGTACGGGTGGTATTCGGCGGCGGCCCGCGCGGCCGGTGCCCCGGCCGACCCCCTCAGCGGCGAACTCGCCCCCGCCGTAGGGCCCTTCGGCGGCTGCGCGCCGGGATGCCCGGCCACCCGCCCCCGGCCAAGGCGCCCCCGGCTACCCCATTCCCGGCAGCGGCTCCTGCTCCACCTCGAACCGCGCGACCCGCTCAGCCGGATCGCGGCACTCCGGCCCCAGCCGCAGCATCCGCGACTCCGGGTCGTGCAGCGGCCGGTGGCAGCGGCGGCAGGTGACCCGGGCCCGCAGGGCCTGGGCGGTGTCCGTACCGGGGAGCGGCTCAGGGCTGGTCATGGGGAGACGGTAGCCGCCGGGGCGATCCGGTGCCCGCGCATCCGCCGAGGACGGACCGCCGGGAGCGGACGTGAAAGGATCCGTTCCATGGCCACGGACCGCAGCAGCGCAGGAGACCCGGCGCGCACCCTCGCCCTGCTCTGGGGGCTGACCGCGGAGGAGAAGCCCGGCCGGCGCGGCCCGAAGCAGGCCCGTTCGACCGGCGAGATCGCCGCCGCCGCGATCGCCCTGGCGGACGCCGAGGGCGTGGACGCCGTCACCATGCGCAGGGTCGCCCAGGAGCTGGGGCTCTCCCCGATGGCGCTCTACACCTACGTCCCCGGCAAGGCCGAGCTGCTCGACCTGATGCTGGACACGGTCTACGCCACGATGCCCCGCAGCACCCCGGCCGACCAGGGCTGGCGGGCCAGGGTCACCGCCGTCGCGGACGACAACCGGGCCCTGTTCGCCGCCCACCCCTGGGTCGCCGCCGTCTCCACCAGCCGCCCGCCGCTCGGCCCCGGCCTGATGGCCAAGTACGAGTACGAGCTGCGCGCCTTCGAGGGCACCGGGCTGCCGGACGTCGAGCTGGACGCGGCGCTGACCCACCTGCTCGGCTTCGTCCAGACCTGCGCCCGGATGGCCGCCGACGAGCGCGCCGCCCAGCAGGACAGCGCGCTGACCGACGAGCAGTGGTGGAAGGCCAACGCCGAGCTGCTCGCCCGGGTCTTCGACCCCGAGCGCTACCCGGTCGCCGCCCGCGTCGGCGCCGCCGCCGGCCAGGCGCACGGCGGCGCGTACAGCCCGGAGCACGCGTACGCCTTCGGGCTCGGCCGGGTGCTGGACGGGCTGGCAGCGCTGGTCGAGGCGCGCTAGCCCAGGGGCGGCGGCCGTCCCCGCATCCCCCTGATCAGGTCCGGAGTCCAGTGATCAGGACCGGTGTCCGCGTAATGTCATGACCAAAATCCGGAAACGGAGATGACAGGCCGCCCTCCCGCCGGTTACCGTCGCCTGGATACATCGCGCGCGCGGGAGGGCACTCGGCCATGCCACAGACAACCCAGCAGGACAGCGGCCGAGGCCTCTGGTACGGCATGGCGGCCTACGGCATCTGGGGGCTCTTCCCGCTGTTCTGGCCGCTGCTGGAGCCCGGCGCCGCCGACGACATCCTGGCCAACCGGATGGTCTGGTCCCTGGTCGCCGTAATCCTGATGCTGGTCGCCCAGCGGCACTGGAGCTGGATACGCCCGCTGCTGCGCCAGCCCCGCCGCGTCGCCATGCTGGCGGGCGCGGCCACGGTGATCTCCGTCAACTGGGGCGTCTACATCTGGGCCGTCAACAACGGCCACGTGGTGGAGACCAGCCTCGGCTACTTCATCAACCCGCTGGTGACCATCGCCTTCGGCGTCCTGGTGCTCAAGGAGCGGCTGCGCGGCGCCCAGTGGACGGCCGTCGGCATCGGCGCCGCCGCCGTCGCGGTGCTGACCGTGGCGTACGGGCGGCTGCCCTGGATCGCGCTCGTCCTGGCGCTCTCCTTCGCCACCTACGGCCTGCTGAAGAAGCAGGTCGGGCTGAGCGGGCTGGAGAGCCTGGCCGCGGAGAGCGCCTTCATGTTCCCCTTCGCCCTCGGCTACCTGGTCTACCTGGAGCTCAGCGGCCGCGGCACCTTCGGGCACACGGTGCCCGGCTCGTACGGCTGGGGGCACTCGGCCCTGCTGATGCTCAGCGGTGTGATCACCGCGATCCCGCTGCTGTTCTTCGGCGCGGCGGCCGTGCGGGTGCCGCTGACCGTGCTCGGGCTGCTGCAGTACCTCGCGCCGGTGTTCCAGTTCCTGATCGGCGTCGCGGTCTTCCACGAGTCGATGCCGCCCGCGCGCTGGGCCGGCTTCGCGCTGGTCTGGGCCGCGCTCGCGCTGCTCACCTGGGACGCGCTGCGGCAGGTGCGGGCCGACCGCGCCGGGCGGGCCGCGCTCCGTCCGCAGCCCGCCCCGGCCCAGCCGGAAACCGTCAGGCGCTGATGTCCCGGCTGGTGAACCGCGACCAGGCCGCCGAGCCGAACACGGCCACGTAGGCGGCCTGCAGGCCGAGGTCCTTCAGCACGCCGTCCCAGTACATCGGCTCCCGCAACAGGTCGGAGAAGCTCATCCAGTAGTGGGTGAAGAGGAACGGCCGGATCGCGTCCAGCTGCGGGAAGGAGTCCAGGATCTGGACGGTGATCACCAGGCCGACGGTCGCGGCCATCGCCGCGATGCCGCTGCCGGTGAGGGTCGAGACGAACAGCCCGATCGCGACCAGTCCGGCCAGTGAGACCGCGACCACGGCGGCCACCAGCACCGCCCGCAGCAGCGCGTCGGCGAGGCCGATGGTGTCCCCGGAGATCAGCGTCACCTCGCCGAGCGGGAACAGCGCGGCGCCGGTGGCCAGCGCCGCGACCGCGACCGCGGCCGTCGCGGCCAGGCAGAACACCAGACCGGCGGTGAACTTGGCGGCCAGCAGCCTGGTCCGCCCGGCCGGGGCGACCAGCAGGTAGCGCAGCGTCCCGGTGGCGGCCTCGCCCGCGACGGAGTCCCCGGCCACCACGCCGACCGTCATCGGCAGGAAGACCGGCAGCGCCACGGCCAGCGCCGTGAACACCAGGAACAGCCCGTTCTGGGTCGTCTGCGCGATGAAGCTCGGACCGTCGCCCCCGTGCGGGCTGTCGGTGTTGA
Organism: Kitasatospora sp. NPDC048194; assembly: GCF_043202455.1. Classification (NCBI taxonomy): domain Bacteria; kingdom Bacillati; phylum Actinomycetota; class Actinomycetes; order Kitasatosporales; family Streptomycetaceae; genus Kitasatospora; species Kitasatospora sp. NPDC048194. Next base: position 106,861 of record NZ_JBIDAK010000009.1, on the reverse strand, counting down.
GCTTGACGATCACCCCGATCAGGATCGGCAGCACCGCCAGGATGCCCAGCAGCACCTTGGTGCGCAGCCGGCGGAAGGTCAGGTGCAGCTCGTTGCGGAACAGCGCCAGGAACCCGGCCGCGGTCTGCGGCCGGCGGCCGGCCACCGCCACCGCCTCAGCCTGCGACATCGAAGCCCTCCCCGGTCAGCGCCACGAAGGCGTCCTCCAACGTGCCCCGCTCCAGACCGAAGCCGTGCACCCGTACCCCGGCCCCGACCAGTGCCGCGCACAGCTCGGGCAGCACCTCCTCGCCCCGGGCGCCCAACTCGCCGTCCACCCGGCCCTCGCCGGGCACCAGCGAGCCCACCCGCTGCGCGGCCAGCACCTCGACGGCCCGTGCCACGTCCGGGGTGCGGACCACCAGCCGCCCCTGGGCCCGGGCGGCCAGCTCGGCGACGGTGCCCTGCACCACCAGCCGGCCCCGGGACATCACCGCGGCGTGGGTGCAGACCTGCTCGATCTCGTCCAGCAGGTGCGAGGAGAGGAACACCGTGGTGCCCTCCGCCGCGACCTCCCGCACCAGCGCCCGGATCTCCCGCATGCCCTGCGGATCCAGGCCGTTGGTCGGCTCGTCCAGCACCAGCAGCTCGCGCGGCTGCAGGAGCGCGGAGGCCAGGCCCAGGCGCTGCTTCATCCCCAGGGAGTAGGCGCGCGCCTTCTTCCCGGCCGCGGCGCTCAGCCCGACCCGCTCCAGCGCCGAGTCCACCCGCTGCCGGCGGGTGCGCGGGTCGGCGGTCGGGTCGGCGGAGTCGAAGCGGATCAGGTTGTCGCGTCCGGAGAGGAAGCCGTACAGCGCCGGGCCCTCGATCAGGGCGCCCACCCGGGGCAGCACCGTGGCGACGGACCGCGGCATCGACTCGCCGAGCACGGTGGCCGCACCGGAGGTGGGGGCGATCAGGCCCATCAGCATCCGGATGGTGGTGGTCTTCCCGGAGCCGTTGGGGCCGAGGAAGCCGAACACCGAGCCGCGCGGCACGGCCAGGTCCAGGCCGTCCACGGCGAGTTGGCCGCCCCGGAAGCGCTTGGTCAGGCCGTGGGTCCTGATCACGTCACCGGGGGAGGAGACGGCGGCGGCCGGAGTGGCTGCCGAGGAGCCGGCGGCGGCTGTGGTGGCTGCGGCGGAGTCGGCGGCGGACGCGGTGGGGCGAGGAGCGGGAGGAGCGGACGGAGCGGGGGCCGAGCGCGGTGCGGCGCCCGTGCCCCCGCCCGACTCCGTAACGTCCCCCGTTACGGGAGTCCCGGTCATCCGTCAGTTCACCCCGGCGGCGTGCTGGAGGACCGGCAGGGTCACCGCGCCCGCGAAGACCCGGCCGTCGTCGGTGAGCAGGACGTTGACGACCTTGGTGCTGATCAGCGTGCCGCCGCCGACGGGCTTGCCGAGCGACTTGACCAGCGCCTGCGGGTCGAGCGGCCGGCCGTGGCGCTTGCCCTGGCCGCCGTCGCCCTTGGCGTCACCGGCCGGCGCCTCGACCGCACCGGGCAGCCGGGTGGAGACCACGGCCGTCCAGCCCTCGCCGACCACGTTCACGCCGCCGTGGTCGGCGGCGGCCCCGGCCGCGGGCGCCCCGGCCTTGCCGTCGTGGCCCTTGACCGCCTCGTCCGCCTTCCGCTCCGTCACCGCGGCGCCCTTGGGCACCGTGAAGTCGAAGGTCTTCGCGGCGGGCGCGGTGAAGGACACCTCGGTGAAGTGGACGTCCAGCACCGTGGAGCCGTCGGTGGACTTCACCACGACCGCGAGCGGCACGCCGTTGTCGGCGGCCACCGAGATCCGCACCTCGGCGACGGTCGAGCCGGACTGGGTCGGCTTGACGCTCAGCTGGTACGCGTTCTGCCCGGCCACCTTGGCCGTCCCGGCCACGGTGACCGAGGTGGTGCCGGCGCTCGCGCCGAGGAACTGCTTGGCGGCCTCCTGCGGCGTGGTCGGCACCCCGGCCAGCGGCGTACCGGTCCGCGGCGCGCCCGGCTGGTGCCCGGCGGCCGGACGCCCGGTCAGGTGGACCGCGCTGTTGGTCGAGCTGTCCCAGGCCCAGCTCTGGTCGCCGTTGTGGACCAGGGTGTAGCCCGCCCGGTCCTCCAGCAGGTCCACCCGCTGGCGGTCCGGCCCGTCCACCGCGACCCGCAGGGTCCGGTCCCCGCCGAGCAGGCCGAGCAGCTTGCTCTGGGGGTCCGCCGCGGAGCCGCTCTTGCCATCGCCGCCGTCGCCGTGGCCGGACGCCGCCGCGGCGAGCCCGCCGGCCCCGCTCAGCAGCTGGGTGGGCAGCCCGAGGTCGGTGGAGACCGACACCGTCCCGGACAGGGCCTGGGCGTCGGAGCCGAGCGCCTTGGCCACCAGCTGCTCCGCCGAGAGGGCGGGCAGGTCGGGCGGGGAGTCGGCGGCCAGCGCGGGCACCAGCCCGATCCCGGTCGCGATCACCGCGGCCACGGCGAGCGGCACACCGGCCCGTGCCAGGGTGCGCCGCCGCGAACGGAACGGCACCCCGCCCTCGTGCTGCTCCCCCGCCGCCGTCTCATTGGTCATGGCGTCCTCAACTCCTCCGTGGATCCGTGCGATCGGCACTGCCCCTCCATTAGAGGTCGGCGCCGGCGCGCCGTCATCGCCCTGAAGGGGCAGATCGGGGTGAACCTGGTGGGTATCCCGACCCTGAGACGGCCTCAGGGTTGACTCCTCCGGACGTACGACACCTGGCGTAGGGTCGCGCCATGGACGGAACCGCCGTGGACGCAAGCAACACCCCGACCGCGAACGCGATGCGGCGCGCCCTGCGCCGCGCCCGTGACGGCGTCGCGCTCGACGTGACCGAGGCCGCCGTACTGCTCCAGGCCAGAGGCGACGACCTGCGCGACCTGTGCGCCGGTGCCGCCCGGGTGCGCGACGCCGGGCTGGAGGCGGCCGGACGCCCCGGCGTCATCACCTACTCCAAGAGCGTCTTCATCCCGCTCACCCGGCTCTGCCGCGACAAGTGCCACTACTGCACCTTCGCCACCGTCCCCGGCAAGCTGCGGCGGGCCGCGAAGGGCACGGTGGGGGCACCTCCCGGGCGGAGCCTGGGGGCGTTCATGTCCCCGGACGAAGTGCTGGAGATCGCCCGGCGCGGGGCCGAACTCGGCTGCAAGGAAGCCCTGATCACGCTCGGGGACAAGCCCGAGGACCGCTGGCCCGAGGCCCGCGAGTGGTTGGACGCGCACGGCTACGACGACACCATCGCCTACGTCCGGGCCATGTCCATCCGCATCCTGGAGGAGACCGGCCTGCTGCCGCACCTCAACCCCGGCGTGCTGAGCTGGACGGACTTCCAGCGGCTCAAGCCGGTCTCCGCCTCGATGGGCATGATGCTGGAGACCACCGCCACCCGCCTGTGGAGCGAGCCCGGCGGCCCGCACCACGGCTCCCCGGACAAGGAGCCGGCCGTGCGGCTGCGGGTGCTGGAGGACGCCGGCCGCAGCTCCGTCCCGTTCACCAGCGGGCTGCTGATCGGCATCGGCGAGACCTACCAGGAGCGCGCCGAGTCGCTGTTCGCGCTGCGCAGGGTCTCCCGGGCCTACCACGGCATCCAGGAGCTGATCCTGCAGAACTTCCGCGCCAAGCCGGACACCGCGATGCGCGGCATGCCCGACGCCGAACTCGACGAGCTGGTGGCCACGGTGGCGGTGGCCCGGCACCTGCTGGGCCCGACCGCGTGCCTCCAGGCGCCGCCGAACCTGGTCGACGGCGAGTACGAGCGGCTGATCGCGGCCGGCATCGACGACTGGGGCGGCGTCTCCCCGCTCACCCCGGACCACGTCAACCCCGAACGCCCCTGGCCGCAGATCGACCGGCTGGCCGAGCGCTCGGCCGCGGCCGGCTTCGAGCTGCGCGAACGCCTCGCCGTCTACCCCGAGTACGTGCTGCGCGGCGAACCCTGGCTGGACCCGCGGGTGCTGCCGCACGTGCGCGCCCTGGCCGACCCGGCCACCGGGCTGGCGAACCCGGACGCGGAGGTCCGGGGCCTGCCCTGGCAGGAGCCCGAGGACCTCCCCGAGGCGTACGGGCGCACCGACCTGCACGCCGCCATCGACACCGAGGGCCGCACCGGCGACCGCCGAGCCGACTTCGAGGACGTGTACGGCGACTGGGAGGTGCTGCGCGAGCAGGTGCTCGCGAAGGGCGCGCCCGAGCGCCTCGCGGGCGACCTGCGCGAGGCGCTGGCGGTGGCCGCCGACGACCCGGCCCGGCTCACCGACGACCACGCGCTGGCCCTGTTCCACGCCGACGGCCCGGCCCTGGACGCACTGTGCCGGATCGCCGACGACGTCCGGCGGGACGCGGTGGGGGACGAGGTCACCTACTGCGTCACCCGGAACATCAACTTCACCAACGTCTGCTACACCGGCTGCCGCTTCTGCGCCTTCGCCCAGCGCCGCACCGACGCCGACGCCTACACCCTCTCCCTGGAGCAGGTCGCCGAACGGGCCGCCCAGGCCTGGGAGGTGGGCGCCACCGAGGTGTGCATGCAGGGCGGCATCCACCCGGACCTGCCCGGCACCGCCTACTTCGAGATCGCCCGCGCGGTGAAGGAACGGGTGCCCGGCATCCACGTGCACGCCTTCTCGCCGATGGAGGTGGTCAACGGGGCCACCCGGACCGGCCTTTCGATCCGCGACTGGCTGCAGCGCGCCAAGGAGTCGGGCCTGGACACCATCCCCGGCACCGCCGCCGAAATCCTGGACGACGAGGTCCGCTGGGTCCTCACCAAGGGCAAGCTGCCGGCCGCGACCTGGGTCGAGGTGGTCACCACCGCGCACGAACTGGGCATCCGCTCGTCGTCCACGATGATGTACGGGCACGTGGACACCCCGAAGCACTGGCTCGGCCACCTGCGGCTGCTCGCCGACATCCAGCGGCGCTCCCTCGAGAAGGGCAGCGGCGGCTTCACCGAGTTCGTCACCCTGCCGTTCGTGCACACCAACGCCCCGGTCTACCTGGCCGGCATCGCCCGGCCCGGCCCGACCGCCCGGGACAACCGCGCGGTGGTCGCCATGGCCCGCCTGCTGCTGCACCCGCTCATCCCCAACATCCAGACCAGCTGGGTCAAACTCGGCGCGGAGGGCGCGGCCGAGATGCTCCGCTCGGGCGCCAACGACCTCGGCGGCACCCTGATGGAGGAGACCATCTCGCGGATGGCCGGGTCGGCGTACGGCAGCTACAAGTCGGTGCGCGACCTGCAGGCCATCGCCGAGGTGGCGGGCCGCCCGCACCGCCAGCGCACCACCCTCTACGGCGAGGTGCCGGCCGAACGGCGGGCCGCTGCGCTGGCCTCGGACGGCCACCTGCCGGAGCTGCTGCCCGTCCTGGACTGACACCGGTCGCGGGTCCCGGCCGCCGTCGCCACGGCGGCGGCCGGGTGGGGAACCGAAGTGCGAGGGACGCCGCCGGTCCGCTCGCGTCTTCGAATACAGTGCCAGGGCGCGCGCCGCGGCCGCGCGTCGCGCGGCCCCCGCCCCGACCCCCGACGAAAGGCGCTCCGTCGTGATGCCCCTGTGGTCACGCGCCCAGCAGCAGGACTTCCGCAGCCGGGTGCGCGGCTGCCTGCTCGGCGGTGCCATCGGTGACGCGCTCGGCGCCGGCGTCGAGTTCGAGTCACTGGAGAAGATCCGGGCCCAGCACGGCCCCCAGGGCGTCACCGGCTACGTCCCCGCGTACGGGCGCACCGGCGCCGTCACCGACGACACCCAGCTCAGCCTGTTCACCGTGGACGGCCTGATACGAGCCCACATCCGGCGCGACACCGGCAGCTGGCACCCGCCCACCGACCTCCACCTGGCCTACCTGCGCTGGGCCGCCACCCAGCACGACTGGGGCCCCGACGAGCGCCGCCCCGACCTCGGCTGGCTCGGCCGCGAGGAGTGGCTGTACGCCCGGCGCGCCCCCGGCCAGGGCTGCCTGACCGGCCTGAGCGGGCCGGACGGCGAACGGCTCGGCACCGTGGAGCGGCCCAAGAACCCGCACTCCAAGGGCTGCGGAACGGTGGTGCGCGCGGCGCCGTTCGGCCTGCTCACCACCTGGGAGCCGGGCCTGGTGTTCCAGCTGGCGGTGGAGTGCTCGGTGCTCACCCACGGCCATCCGACCGGCTACCTGGCGGCGGGCGCCTTCGCCGTGATCGTCCAGTCGGTGGCCCGCGGCGGCACCCTGGAGGAGGGCGTCCACCTCGCGCTGGCGCTGCTCTCCGAGCGGCAGGCGCACGAGGAGACCACGGCCGCGTTGCGGGCCGCGCTGGACGCCGTCCGGGGCGGCGAGCCCTCCGCCGAGCGGGTCGAGGCGCTGGGGGAGGGCTGGGTGGCCGAGGAGGCGCTGGCGATCGCGGTCTACTGCGCGCTGGTAGCCCACGACGTGCGCTCGGGCCTGCTGCTGGCCGTCAACCACTCCGGGGACAGCGACTCCACCGGCGCGATCTGCGGCAACCTGCTCGGCGTGCTGCACGGCGACACCGCACTGCCGCCGGGCCTGGTGGCCGGGCTGGAGGGCCGCGGCGCGATCCTCGAACTCGCCGACGACTTCGCGCTGGAGCTGATGCACGGGACGGAACTGCACGACCGGCGCACCCCGGAGGGGCTGCACTGGGCGGTCCGGTACCCGGTCGCGCACTGAACGGGTGGCCCGGCGGCGGGAGCCGGTTCCCGGGAGCTGGACGTGGGGAACCGAGCCTCCGGAGTCGAACCCTAGAGGGCGACCTGGAGTCGACCCCGGACACCAGGAAGCAGACACCCCGGCGGCGCAACGCCCCGGGAAAGGGCAGTTGCCCGGAGCGCTGACCGCCGACGGGCCGACGGACAGCGCTCCGGGCAACCCCTCCGAGCGCGGACCCGGTCAGACCTCGCCGAAGGCGCCGGCCGCCGTGGCGGACGCGAACGCGTTCCAGGCCTCCGTGGAGAAGTGCAGTTGCGGGCCGAGCGGGTCCTTGGAGTCCCGGACCGCCACCGCTCCGGCGTCAGGTCCGGCGATCTCCACGCAGGCGCCCTGCCCGCCGCTGTAGCTGCTCTTGCGCCAAGGGGTTCCGTGCTCGGAGGGGTTGCTCATTCGTGGTATCCCTTTTCGATGTCGGCTATCAGCGACCGGGTCTCCGCCACACCGAGTGCGGCCGCTCTCAGGTAGTCGTAGAGACCGGTATAGCGGCGCACGTCGGCCTCCTTCTCCAGGTAGAGGTCGCTCGTCACACCTTCGAAGTAGACAACCGTGGAATCGGCTGACTCCGGGAACTCCAGCAGGGAGAATGTCCCGGTCATGCCGGGGTGGGCGCCGTGCGAGAACGGGATCACCTGGATGGTGATGTTCGGGCGCATGCTGAGTTCCAGCATCTGCTGCAGCTGCCGGGCCATGACCTCGCGGCTGCCGACCTCGCGGCGCAGCGCCGCCTCGTCTATGACGGTCCACAGGCTGCCGAGCTGGTTCTCGCCGTGGATGCGCTCCTGGCGCTTCATCCGGACCTGCACCCGGCGCTGCACCGCTATCGCGTCGGTGTCCGGCTGGGTGCCCTCGACCACGGCCTGGGCGTACTGCTCGGTCTGCAGCAGCCCGGGGATGAAGGAGGACTCGTAGGCGCGGATCGAGGAGGCCTCGGCCTCCAGGCCGATGTAGACGCTGTACGGAGTCGGCATGTCGTTGAAGTCGTGCCACCAGCCGCGCTGGCGGGACTCCTTGGCCATCTCCATCAGGCTGGTGCGCATCTGCTCGTCGGACACGTTGTAGACGTCGCAGAGATCGCGCACGTCGCGTTGGCTGATGCTGCGGCGGCCGTTCTCCAGCCGGCTGATCTTCGACTGGGAGACCATCAGCCGGCCGGCCACCTCCTCCGCCGTCATCCCGAGGGCCTCGCGGAGCTTGCGCAGCTCCGAGCCGAGGCGCCGCCGGCGCACGGTGGGATTGATGTTCGCGGACACGTCGACCTCCGGCCGGACCTCTGGTGATCGTTGGAACGGCAGTCCTCGGAACACTTCGGACATTGGGACCAACCCCCCTGACTTGGAGCAGCATGACACCTCGGGCCAGGTCGGCGCCGGGGAATCACAGCAGCGCAGTAGAACAGATCATCGGAAAAGCACGTCTGTGAGACAGCGGCAGCCCCCAGGTGGTAATGCGGCTCGACGACTCGCACCGGACATTGCCGAAGGCCTATGCCGGGCCCCCGGGAACGACAGAGGGGCGGTCGCCGGGCGACTTGCGTCGCGGGGCGACCGCCCCTCGGTGTCTCTGCGGTGCTCTCCGGTGCCTTACTGGTGCGTCGTGGCGGTTCGGGTGCGAGGTGCGTGGTTCACGGTGCGTCGCGGGCGACGCACCGTCAGCCGCCGATGGGGTCAGCGGCCGAGGGGATCAGTGGCCGGTCCCGGACCGACGGCCGATCCGGCGGCCGATCCGACAGCCGACTCGACGTCGGATCCGACGAGGCTCCGACGACCGATCCGACGGCCGATCCGGCAGCCGACCCGACGGCCGACCGGTTCGTGGCGACCGGTCCGGATCAGCGGACCGCGACCCGGGGAGCGGCGATCCGCCCGCCGGTGGGCCGGCCCGCCACCCGGGCGCCGCCGGAACGCCCGGCGCCTGCCCCGGAACCCTGGGAAGAACGGTTCTGCTGCGTCGGCAGGCCGTTCTGCACGTCCATCACGGCGTGCGCGACCATCCCGCCGAGCGGGTCGTACCGGATCAGGTCGCGCAGCCGCGACCGCGAGGACCGGCCCTCGTTGCCGGGGTACAGGTGCTTGCCCAGCCCCACCGAGTGGGCCAGCGCGGCCAGCGCTGCCGTCCGCGGGTCCGGCGGCACGCCAGTGCGGATGGCGGCGTCCAACCGCTGCTTGATCGCGGCGTTGGTGCAGTCGTCGGACGCCTGGTACCTGGTCGTCGGCAGCACCCCGCACACCTGGCCCGGCACGGCGGTGACCATGCCGCAGCGCTCCAGGTGCGCCAGGTACGTCTGCCGCAACCCCAGTCGGGGCCCGCCGATCCAGTGCGCCGCGCGGACCGGGCTGCCGCGTCGGCGCAGCAGTTCCAGTGCGTGGTCAAGGGTCGGGTCGCCGGTCGGCCGTGCGAGCACGACGGCGATCCGGTCTCCCTCCGGTACGATCCGTCCGGCCAGGGACAGCTCGACGAGCTGCGCCCCGGCGAGTCCGAGGTCGAGGGTCTGCGGCTGCGCCGTGGTGCCCGTGGTCGGGTCCAAAGCGAGCAGCAAGAGTTCCTCGGGAACAGTTCTGCGGCTCTTGCCCATCCAAGCCTCCCCGCGTGGATGAGAGACAGGGTGACGCCTCTCACACGGGCTTGTCGAGTACGCCTCCGAATCGTGACCTTGCGGTGAAGGCGCGGAACCGGCGGCCGCGGCCGCGGCGTCTGAGCGTTGAACGGGCCGCGGTGCGGCCGTGCGGCGGCAATACGCGCCGGTCGGGCGGGGTGTGCGCGGCCGGTGGACCGCATGTGGCGGAGACTGTACAGGTACACGGGGCGGGGCGTCGGCTTCCCGAAATCGGGTCTGCCGGTGCCCCGCCGGGCGTTGAGGAGGCTGGGATACGTGGGCGAGTCCCCCGACAGGGTGCTGAGGGACGGCGAGCGGGAGCGGGACGGCGAACCCGAACGGACCGGTGCGACGGCCGACACGGCTGACGGCGCCGAGGGCGGGTCGACCGGTCGGACGGCTGCCGGGGCGTCAGCCCTCGGCGCGGGCAAGACGCCTGCGGGGGCGACCGCCGCGTCCCCGGCTGCGGCGTCCGCCGGGACCTCCTCCGAGACTTCCGCCGAGACCTCCTCCGACGTGTCCGCCGAGGAGTCGGCCGCAGGCTCCAAGGGTGGCTCGACCGTGCAGATCCGCGTCCGGGATGTGGACAGTCGGACGACCATGCTGCGGCTGCCGGTGGACAACAAGACCACCGCGCTGCGGCTGCCCGAGGGGCTGCTGAAGGCGGTGGGTGAGGAAACCGCCGAGCTCGGCGAGGAGAAGGAGGAGTCGGCCGCGCCGAGTGGCGCGGGGGAGGGCGCCGTCGAGCGCTCGTCCGGCGCCGACCCCCGTCTCGCCATGCGGACGGGCGGCGCGGTGGGCGCCACGGGTGCGCGGCCGTCCGGCAAGGGGGCCGCCGAGGCGTCCGGCAAGGGCGCCGCCGAGCCGTCGGAGAAGGCCGCCGAGAAGGTCGCCGAGAAGGCTGAGGAATCGTCGGAACCGTCCTCCGTGAAGGACGGTTCCGCGACCGACACACCGGCGAAGGGGGAGTCCGCCGCCGCCCCCGCGAAGTCCCGCGACACGACGGAGCGGGCGGAGCCGGCCGAGAAGGACGACACGCCCGATCCCACGAAGTCCGGAGAAGCCGCCGAGTCCGGGGACGCCGACGGCTACGACCCGACCAAGACCATGCTGCTCACCAAGCCGCCGGTTCCGACCGCCAAGGCCGGCGGGGACGCCAAGACCGCCAAGGCCGGCGGGGACGCGGTGAACGCCGTGAACGCCAAGGACGGCGAGGCCGGAAAGCCGGCGAAGCCGGAGAAGCCGGAGAAGGCGGAGAAGCCCGCGCCGCGGAGCGCCCCCGCCGCGCCGGCCGCGGGCACCGTGCCCGAGCCCCCGGCACCCGCCCCGCTGCCCGACCCCGAGCCCGTCCCCCAGCCGGAGCCCGACCCGCGCCCGGCGCCCAAGCCCGTACCGGAGCCCGACCCGCGCCCCGCGCCGCCGGTCCCCGTGCCGCCGGTCCCCGCGCCGCCCGTCCCGCCGCTGCCCGCCCCCGAGCCGCTGCCGTCGCCCGAGAACACGGCCGAGGCGATGGAGGTCCTCGCCTCCCTCAACGCCCGTCCGGTCTCACCGCTGCGCCGGGCCCTCAAGCGGATCACCATCTGGACGGTCTTCCTGGCGGTGGTGCTCGGTGCGGTCGTGGTGGCCCAGCTGCTGCGTCCGCTGCCGGACGCGAAGGTGAAGATGTCGGCTGCGGGCAGCTTCAGCTTCTCCGGCGACCCGCTGGACCTCGCCTGGCCGGCGAAGGGCCAGTCCGCCGCCGAGGTGGTGGGCGTCGGCAGCCTCGGCAGTTCGGGCCAGGAGACCCCAGCCCCGATCGCCAGCGTCACCAAGGTGATGAACGCCTACCTGATCCTGCAGAAGTTCCCGCTGAAGAAGGGGGAGAGCGGCCCGAAGATCACCGTCGACAAGCAGGCCGCGCAGGAGTCCGGCAACAGCGACGAATCACGGGTGACGCTCACCGAGAACCAGGTGCTCACCGAGTACCAGGCGCTGGAACTGCTGATGCTGCCGTCCGCCAACAACGTGGCCCGACTGCTCGCCCGCTTCCACTCCGGCTCCGAGGACGCGTTCGTCAAGCAGATGAACGACACGGCGGCCAAGTTCGGCATGACCAACACCGTCTACGCCGACCCGGCGGGCTTCAGCTCGGACACCAAGTCCACCGCGAAGGACCAGTTGAAGCTGGCCGAGCAGGTCATGCAGGACGAGATCTTCCGGCAGATCGTCTCCACCCCGGACACCACCTTCAACAACACGAAGATCCTCAACACCAACAACCTGATCAACCCGAAGACCGGCGTCATCGGCGTCAAGACCGGCTCCAGCACCCCGGCCGGCGGCTGCCTGATGTGGGCCGCGTACAAGGAGATCGGGGGTGTGCGGCGGCTGATCCTGGGGGTCACCCTGGGCCAGCAGGCGACCTCCCCCAAGGACGGCGACGGCATCCTGCCGACCGTGCTGAAGGTGAGCGCCAAACAGATCCAGGCCGCCCAGAACGGGCTGACCGGTCAGACCCTGGTGAAGAAGGGCGACGTCGTCGGCTCGGTGGACGACGGGCTCGGCGGCTCCGTCCCGGTCGTCGCGACCAAGGACCTGGTGGTGGCCGGCTTCCCCGGCGTCAGCGGGACCGTCACTCTCGACCCGGCCAAGATCGGTCACCACGAGAAGGCCGGCAAGGAGGTCGGCACGCTGCGGGTGGGCTCGGGCGCCGACAAGGTGGAGGTCCCGGTGGCCCTCCAGTCCGACCTGGACCCGCCGTCCATCCAGTCCCGGCTGCTGCGCCTGCTCTGAGCGCCGCTTGGTGCGGGCACGAAAGGGGGAGCCGGTCCGGTACCGGCTCCCCCTTCGGCGTCGTCGGAAATCTCAGGTCGGGGGCTCTCAGGTCCGGGGGGTCTCAGGTCGTGCGGTCGAGCAGTGCGAGGGTGAGCCCGCCGAGCGGCACCACCGCGTCCGGCGCGCCGTATCGGGCCCGCAGCACCTGCGCCTGGTCCTCGGCCACGGACGCCAGCGGATCCGCGGTGTCCCCGAGGACGAGCAACCAGATCCGTGGCACGTCCCCCAGGCAGGCGGCGGGCTGCCGGCAGGCCTCGGGGGTCAGCTCATCGGCGTCGTCGGCGCTGCGCGCCACGAAGACCGGGAACGGCCGGACGCTCCGGGGCAGGTAGTAGCTGATACCCGGCCAGACCATCGCCCAGGACTGGTCTCCCATCGGGGCGGCCATCCCGTCCCCCGGGCGGTAGCCGGCGACGATCTCCGAAGCCGCCGCCCGGAACGGCTCCTCCGAGCGGGTGTGCGAGCCCGCGTACCGCACCCCGGGCTGCGCGGGCAGCGCCGCCACGGCCGGTGCGGCGAGCAGGGCCGCCGCCAGCAGCCCGCCGGTGAGGGCCGCGGCCCGAGGAGAAACGATTCTTCCCAGAGCTCGCCGCCCACCGGCCCGGTCGACCACCGCGCGGTACCCGGCCGCGACCCCGCCGCCGGCGAGCACCGCCCAGGCGGGCACCGTGAACAGCAGGTACCGGTCGAGGAAGTACGACGTGGTGCTGTGCGACACCGACCAGACGCCCACCACCGGCAGCACCGCCAGCAGGAGCGGCTGGCAGGCCGGGAGGCGTCGGCCGGGCAGCAGCAGGGCGAGCAGGGCCAGCAGGGCGAACGCCTGGGCCACCCGCTCCGTGCCGAACAGGTGCCCGTCGAAGTCGACCAGGTCGGAGAAGGACGGAGTCTCCAGCCAGCCGAGCTGCCGACCGGACTGCCGACTGCCGAGCAGTGCCACCGGCAGCACCGGCAGCACGGCCACGGCGAGGGCGACCGGGTACTGCCGGAGGATCCGCCGGCCCGTCCCGGCCCGGCCGCGCCGAGCGTGCAGCAGCACCACCGCGACCTGCCCGAGGACCGTGCTCCACGAGACCAGGTGCCAGACCCCGGCCAGCACCATCGCGGTGCAGAACGGCGCCCACCGCCGCGGGCCGGGCCGCTCCAGCGCCCGCAGCAGGAAGTACGTGGCGGCCGCGATCGAGCAGGTCGCCAGCGCGTAGGCGCGCGCCTCCTGCGCGTAGTGGGACACCTGGGGCGGCACCGTGAACAGCAGCCCCGCCCCGACCCCGGCCAGCCGGCCGCCGAAGAGCCGTTCGGCGGTCAGCGCCACGAACGCGGCGGCCGCCGCCATCGCCAGCACGGACGGTATTCGCAGCGCCACCGGGGAGGCCCCGAACACCGCCGTCCAGCCGTGCATCAGCAGGTAGTACGCGCCGTTGCTGGCGTCGACGTGCCGGAGCAGCCCCAGCAGGTCCCCCAGCGAACGCGTGGACACCGTCCAGGTCGCGATCTCGTCCCGCCAGGGCTCGGGCGTCCCCACCCGGTACGAGCCGACGGCCAGCATGACCACCGCGGGCCAGAACCACACCTGCCCCAGCAACCGGACGGCCGGGCGTACAGCTGCTGTCATCACGGCCTTCGTCTCCTTCGGCGGCGTGCCGGGGCGATGGGAACACTTGTCGGCAGGCTACGTGACCTGCTCTGACGCCCCGTCGGCACCCGCCCCCCGGCGTCGTCCCCGGCCACCCGCCCCCAGGCGACCCCCGATCCGGTACGCTGTGAACGGCCTGGTCACAGACCGGCCTCGCCTCAGTAGCTCAGGGGATAGAGCACGGCTCTCCTAAAGCCGGTGTCGCAGGTTCGATTCCTGTCTGGGGCACAGCACGGCGCCGCAACTCGCAGGCCCCCGTCCGGCTCGGACGGGGGCCTGCGGCGTTGCTGCCCGGGGCCGTCAGCGGACGGGCTCGTCCGGGCGGTCGACGGGGTCGCCGAGCTCCGCGTCCTCGGCGCGCGGCGGACGGACGTAGGGCACGATGACCCGCTGGACGCGCGGGCGGGTGAGCCAGTTGACCCGCCGTACGTCCCGGGCCAGGGCGCCCGGCCGCCAGAGCTCGATCAGGGCGGTCACCACGCCCAGGACGACGCCGGCGGCCAGCCAGCCGGCCAGGACGTCGCTGGGCCAGTGCACCCCGAGGGCGACCCGGGTCCAGCCGATGGTGAGCACCGTGCCCGCGGCCACCGCGCAGGCGGCCGTCCGGCCTCGGCGGTGGACCCGGTACCAGACCAGGCCGACCAGGACGGCGCAGGTGATCGCCGAGGCCATCGCGTGCCCGGAGGGGAAGGCCGGACCGCCGGCGTGCGAGACCGGGTCGCCGAAGGCGGGGCGTTGGCGGCCGACGGCCAGCTTCAGCGCCCACTGGGCGCCCCACCCGACCAGCGCCTGGGCGGCCACCCAGCCGGCCAGCGTCCTGGCCCCGATCAGCAGGAGCCAGGTGGCCGCGAGGCCGAGGAGGACACGCATGGTGACGGGCCCGCCGATGTCGGAGAGGGTCTGCACCGAGGCGGTCCAGATCCGGTGCTCCCGTGCGTAGATGTGGAGTTCGGTGACCCAGTCCTGGTCGAACTCGTGCAGAGGGTGCCAGTGGCCGGTCACCAGCACCGCCAGGAGGCCGAACAGCGCGGCACAACCCAGCGCGACCGCGGCGTCCCGGAGGAGGCCGCGGTGACGCTCGGTAGCGGAGGTCGTGCTGTTGGTCAGGTGCATGCCTGACACCTTCCCAGCGCGCCGCACCGATGGGGAGCTGGGGCGATAGCGATTTGGCATCTTTTGTGAGGAGGACCTGCGTGCGCCGGGGTGTGAGCGCGGGCGGAAGGCGGGGCGCACGGGAACGTACGCGCCCGCTCGCCGGTTCAACGGTCGGGCGGCATTTCTGTGTGGGGCCGGTGAAGGCGTGCTCCGCTTCGATCGGTCCGGGTAGTCGCGTACGGGCGCGGACCGTGGCCGAACGGTCGCGGACCGTCAGAACCGAAGTGAAAACCGGCAGGATACTGCATCGCCGGGAAGAATCTGAGTGACTTGGGAATGTTGTCCGGATTCTGTTCGTTGGATCGTTACGTGTGAGCCCCCGCAGGGCCCGCACTTCTTGCCCCCGCGGGGCAGGGCAGGCAGACCTCGGCAACACCAGTCAAAGGGAGCAAGCATGGCCACCCGTGCCGTCGTTCGCGACAGGGCCGACCGGAGTCGCGCGGCCCGCCCGACCAACCTCGAGGCCGACCGCGACCTGGTCGGGATGTACCTCGACGAGATCGCCAGGACGCCCTTGCTCGACGCCGCCGAGGAGGTCGAGCTGTCGCTGCGGATCGAGGCCGGCGTGTACGCCCAGCACTTGCTGGACGAGGACCAACTCCCGGACGGCGTCACCCGTGAGGAGCTGGAGGCGATAGCCGAGGACGCGGAGCGCGCCAAGGACGTCTTCATCCGCTCCAACCTCCGCCTAGTGGTCGCGGTCGCACGCCGCTACCCGCGCAGCGGCCTTCCGCTGCTGGACCTCATCCAGGAGGGCAACGCCGGCCTGGTGCGCGCCGTCGAGAAGTTCGACTACGCCAAGGGCTTCAAGTTCTCCACCTACGCCACGTGGTGGATCCGGCAGGCGATCACGCGCTCCATCGCCGACCAGTCCCGGACGATCCGGCTGCCCGTGCACCTGGTCGAGGAGCTCGGCCGGATCCGGCGGGTGCAGCGGGAGAAGTCCAAGGAGCTGGGCCGCGAGGCCGAGCCGGCCGAGATCGCGGCCGAGCTGGACACCACCGAGGCCCGGATCAAGGACGTGCTGGACTGGGCGCGCGACCCGGTCAGCCTCAACATGTCGGTCGACGACGAGGGCGAGACCCAGTTCGGCGACCTGGTCGAGGACACCGGGGCGACGTCCCCCGAGGACGCCGTGATGGTCATGCTCCGCCGCGAGGAGCTGGACGACCTGATCGGTCGGCTGGACGACCGCACGGCCTCGATCATCCGCTCCCGGTACGGCATGGAGGACGGTCGCGAGCGCACCCTCACCGAGGTGGGCAAGCAGCACGGCCTCACCCGCGAGCGGATCCGCCAGATCGAGAAGCACGCGCTCGCCGAGCTGAAGAAGATCGCCGACCACGCGGGCTTCGAAGCCGCCTGACGTACCCGGCGCAACGGCCACGGACGACCGAGCCGACTGCCCCTCCCGGGCCCGGATGCGGAGCTCCCGCACCCGGGCCCGCGGCGTGCCACGGGGCTCCTACGCTGGAGGGACAGGACGGCGCGAAGGCGAGCAGGGGAGTGGACAAGGTGAGCGGGCAGGAACAGGGCGTGCAGGGACAGAAGGAGAAGGGCGGGCAGGGCCAGGGCGAGCACGATCGGCAGGGGCAGGGGCAGGGGCAGGGGCAGGGGCAGGGGCAGGACGGGAGCGGCCGGGCGGCGGGCCAGGAGTCGACGGACCGACGGGCGGCCGCCGCCAAGAGCCGGCTGGTCTTCCGCGACCCCTTCGACCAGCAGTCCCGGGACGACACCGACGCCGGCTGGGGTGAGCGCCCCGGGACTGGGGAGAGCGGTGGACGGGGCCTGGACTGGTACCTCAGCCAGCGCCCCCCGCACCACGGGGACTGAGGCGGCACGGACGGACCTGCCGCCGGACTGACGGAACGCGGGATCGATCGAGTGCGGGATCGATGGAGTGCGGGATCGGGGGAGCGCGGGACTAACGTGCCGTGACCAGCGCGTCGCGGATCTCGGTCAGCAGTTGGACCTCCTTGGCCTCGGCCTCCGCCGCCTCCTCGGCGGCGGACTTGCGGCGGGCCGCCATCCGGTTCATCGGCACGATCAGCACGAAGTAGACGACGGCCGCAGTGATCAGGAACTGCAGGGCGGCGCTGAGCACCGATCCCCACAGGATGAGGATTCCGGACGTGACCTCACCGGTGGAGCTGACCTCGCAGGGCCCCTTGAGGCAGGAACTGTAGGACGCCAGGTCCTTCGTGCCGAAGACCCCCACGATCGGATTGATCACGCCCTTGACGAAGGCGTTGACGATGTTGGTGAAGGCCGCGCCGATGACCACGGCGACGGCGAGTTCGACGACATTTCCACGCAGCAGGAATTCCTTGAAGCCTTTCATGCCGCCTCGAACGACGAAGTCGTTCCTGGGTTACGGGTGGTCTTCGGCGATCCCGGATTGACAACCCGTACGGCTCACGGAGCCCCCGGGCGGCGGCAGTCCGGCTCCGGCCCGCGCCGGCCCGAAGGCCAGCGCCGCCGCCACCGCGAGCAGCACCAGCGCGGGCACTCCGGCCCGCCGCCGGACGGCGCGACGCCAGCGGTACCACCCGCCGCAGCCGCGCCGGATCGGCGGGAAGCTCGGCAGCTCCAATCGGGGCGGCACGGTGGGGGCGGGCAGCGGGACGGACGGGCTCACGGTCGTCATCGAGGTCACCTCCGGACTCGGTCGGTCGGCTTCGGTGAACCACACGATGCGCGTCCCGGGTGCGGACGGAAATCCCTTTCCCGCAGCCTGTGGATAACCCCGCCCCTGTGGATAGATTCGTACGCCCGAACGAGTGAGACCAGCCTCCCCGCGCTGACGGAAGCCCCGTGCTGACCGCCCGACGGAAGCCCCGCGCTGACGGAACGCGGCCGGCCCGGCCAGGGAAAAGGCGAAAGGCCCGCCGCCCCGCACGAAGCGGGGCCGACGGGCCTTTCGCGAAACTTCCGGACGGAACGCCGCGGGGCGGCGCCGAGATCAGCTCGCGGCCGCAGCCGGGCTGCTGGAGGAGCTCGACGAGCTGGACGAGCTCGAGGAGCCGGACGAGGACGACGACGAGCTCGAACCCGACGACGACGTCGAGGAGCCGGAGGACGCACTGCCGCCCACCGAGCTGCTGGAGGACGAGCGGCTGTCGGTCCGGTAGAAGCCCGAGCCCTTGAACACGACGCCCACGGCCGAGAAGACCTTGCGGAGCCGTCCCTGGCATTCGGGGCACGTGGTCAGCGCCTCGTCGGTGAACTTCTGCACCGCCTCCAGGCCGTTGCCGCACTCGGTGCACTGGTACTGGTACGTGGGCACTTGTCTTCCTCCTGGCACTCTCGCCTGATGAGTGCTAACGATGGTCAATGATGCGGCATTCCGCTGGATCAGTCCAGCGACTCCGGTGTGACGTGAGCCGGTGCCGGACCACCGCCGCCCGCCCGTTCAGCCCTTGGCGGCGCCGACCAGCTGCGCCGCGCCGCCGCGCTCGCCGGATCCGGCGACCACGCGGCCGGGTCCGCCCGGCGCCACCAGCAGGTGCCGCATCGACACCAGCGCGAGGAGCCCCAGCCCGGCGCCGATCACCGGCACCAGGAACCCCACCGAGGGCCCGTGGCCGTCGATCAGCTTGCCCGCGGCCATCGAGCCGACCGCCAGCCCCAGTCCGATCGCACCGGTCAGCCAGGTGAAGGCCTCCGTCTTGGCACCGTCCGCGACCAGCGTCTCGACCAGGGTGTAGCCGCTGATCAGGGTGGGCGCGATGGCCAGACCGCAGACCAGTCCGGCCACCGTCAGCGCGATCAGGTTCGGCATCGCCCACAGCACCGAGCAGCCCAGCACCAGCAGGGTGTAGCTCATGACCATCCGCTGCTGGACCGGCCGCCGCCAGGCGATCACGCCGTACAGCACACCGGCCAGCATCGAGCCGCCCGCGAAGATCCCGTACACCGTGCCGCCGGCGTCGTGATGGCCGACCGAGTCGGCGAAGGCGTTCACCGACACCTGCATGCCACCGAACACCGCGCCGACCCCGAGGAAGGCCCCGACCAGCAGCCGGACGCCGGGTGAGGCGAGTGCCGAGGCGCGCCGCGCACCCGGCTGGGGAACGATCCGGGCCGGGGCGGTGCGCCGCTGGGCGGCGAAGGCGAGGCCGCCGACCAGGGTCAGCGAGGCCTCGGCGACCAGCGAGGCCGCCGGGCTGACGAAGGCGGCGATGTTGGCGGCCAGGATCGGGCCGATCACGAAGGTGAACTCGTCCGTCACGGACTCGAAGGCGAACGCGGTGCTCACCTTGGCCGCGGCCGTCGGGGAGGCGCCCTCCGCGGTGAACTTGGCGACCCAGCGGGCCCGGACCATCGCGCCGATCTGCGGCACGCTCGCCCCGGCGGGGACGGCGGCCAGGTACAGGCTCCAGGCCGGTGCGTGGCCGAGGGCCAGGGCGATCAGCAGCGCGACCGAGGCCGCGTGCACCAGCACCGTCGGGACCAGCACGGCGGCCTGGCCGTACCGGTCGGCCAGGCGCCCGGTCTGCGGCCCGATCAGGGCCTGGGAGACCGCGGCGACGGCGGTGACCGTACCGGCGGTGCCGTACGAGCCGTGGGTTTGGGTGACGAGCAGCAGGATGCCCATGCTGAGCATCGCGTACGGCAGTCGCGCGACCAGGGCGGGGGACAGGAACGTCCAGGCGCCGGGCGTGCGCAGCAGTTCCCCGTACCCGACCCGGGCGGGGGTGTCGGTGGCGGTTTCCACGGTGTCGGCCGCGGTCTCGGGGGTGCTGTCCGCGGCGGTGTCGACCGTTCGGCGGGCCGTCACGGTCGGTCCTTCCTGCTGCCTGGTAGCGCGGCAGGGCATGGGGTGGCCCCGACGGCGCCGAGAGTCGTCCTCTCGCGCGTCGACCGGGGTAGATACCGGGTCGGCCGGGCCTGGTGGGCCGGGGCCGGACCGCGGCCGCCGAGCGGTCGCGCCAACTCTGCGTCAGGCAGATGCTGGGGGTGGTCTAGCGGTGGTTATACGGCGTAGTCGAACCAGCATACAGTTACGCGCGTAGACTCCGCCAGGCCACCCCAGGAATCCCAGCCGCCCCACGCCGCCCGGGCGCGCCGCAACCCGCTGCTCCGCGCCCCGCGCCCGCCCCGAGACCGGCGCGGCGGCCTCAGCGCCCGTACAGCCAGCCCGCCAGCTTGCCGCCCTTGTCCACGGCCCGCAGCCGCCGCTCCGCCGCCTCGCTGACCTCGTCCGTGGTGACCACCAGCAGCTCGTCCCCGCCGCGCAGCACCGTCGCCTTGTCCGGTACGAAGGAGTTGCCCTCCCGCACCACCAGGGTGACCGCCGCCCCCTTGGGCAGCCGCAGCTCGCTGACCTCCACGCCGGCCATCCGCGAGGCCGGCGACAGTGCGACCGACAGCAGGTGTCCGTGCAGCTTCTCCAGCGGGGCGGACTCGATGCCGAGGTCCTGGCCCAGCGCGCCCTCGCCGATCCGCAGCCGCTTGGCCACCCAGGGCAGGGTCGGCCCCTGGAGCATGGTGAAGACGACGACCAGGATGAAGACGATGTTGAACACGTCCTCGGCCTTGTGGGCGCCGGAGACCACCGGGATGGTGGCCAGCACGATGGGCACCGCCCCGCGCAGCCCGGCCCAGCTGAGCAGTGCCTGCTCGCGGCCGGGCACCTTGAACGGGGTCATGGTGAGCACCACCGAGAGCGGCCGGGCGAGGAAGACCAGCACTCCGCCGACCACCAGCGCGGGCACCACCGCGTCGCCCATGCTCTCCGGGGCGGAGAGCAGCCCGAGCAGCACGAACATGCCGATCTGCCCGATCCAGGCCAGCCCGTCCGCGAAGCCGCGCACGGCCGGTCCGTGCGGCAGCTTGGAGTTGCCGAGGATCACCGCGCAGACGTAGACGGCGAGGAAGCCGGAGCCGTGCAGCAGCGCGCCGCCGGCGTAGGCGAGCACGGTCAGCGCCATCACGGCGATCGGGTAGAGGCCGGAGGAGGGCAGCGCGACGTGCTTGACGCCGTACGCGCCGAGCTTGCCGACGGCGAGGCCGACCGCCGCGCCGATCGCCAGCTCGGCGACGATCGTGCCGATCATGACGTACCAGGGGTCCAGCTCCCCGGTGGTGGCGAAGGCGACGACGAGGATGACCACCGGCGCGTCGTTGAAGCCGGACTCGGCCTCCAGCAGGCCGGTGAGCCGGTGTGGCAGCGGGACCGTCCGCAGCACGGAGAAGACGGCGGCGGCGTCGGTGGAGGAGACGATCGCGCCGAGCAGCAGGGAGGTCCGCCAGTCCAGGCCGACCAGCCAGTGGGCACCCGCCGCGGTGACGAACACGCTGACCCCGACGCCGAAGGTGGCGAGCGCGGTGGCCGCCGGCATCATCGGTCTGACGTCGCGCCAGCTGGTCTTGAGGCCGCCCTCGGCCAGGATCACCACGAGCGCCGCGTAGCCGAGCACCTGGGTGAGCTCGGCGTTGTTGAAGGTGACGCCGATTCCGTTCTGGCCCAGCGCGACGCCGATCCCGAGGTAGATCAGCAGACTCGGCAACCCTGATCGGGTCGAGAACCGCACGGCGACGACCGCGACGAGGAGGATCACGGAGGCTTCGAGGAGGAGCTGGTTCAGATGGGCGACGTTCACGCAGTGGCACCTCGGGCAGGCATGGGCGGGCGGGGTGTCTGGCGGTGCTGAGGATGTTCGATGAGCAGGGAGAGGGTGCGTCGAGCACCGGGACCGCTAAGAAGGCGTCAATGCTCCTGTTGCGGATCGTTACTCATTCTAACATTTTGCCATATCTTTAGCTTGGTCCCCCGTTCACGGCGCTCCGCCGACTCGGCCTAATGTGGTGCCCTGTCACGGCCGCAGGCCCTGGACACGCCCGCCCGCCCCGAAGTCAGGACCGCAAGGACCCAGATGCCCCGCTCGAAGAAGTTCCGGCGCGCCCGTCTGATCGTGATCGTGCTGGTCGTGCTGCTGGTGGCCGGAGTCGGCTACGGCGGCTACCGCGGGGTCACCGCGGTCCGTGCCTCCTTCCCGGAAGTGGACGGCAGCGTCAAGGTGGCGGGCCTGAGCGCGCCGGTCGACGTCAAGCGGGACGCCAACGGCATCCCGCAGCTGTACGCGGACACCGCCGAGGACCTGTTCCGCGCCCAGGGCTACGTCCAGGCGCAGGACCGCTTCTGGGAGATGGACGTCCGCCGCCACATCACCGCCGGCCGGCTGTCCGAGATGTTCGGCGACGGCCAGGTCGACACCGACGCCTTCATCCGCACCATGGGCTGGCGGCAGGTGGCGCAGAAGGAGTTCGACACCAAGCTGTCGCCCGAGACCAAGAAGTACCTCCAGGCCTACTCGGACGGCGTGAACGCCTGGCTCGCCGAACACCCCGGCGGTGAGAAGGCCTCGCTGGAGTACGCCCTGCTCGGCGTCGTCAACAGCGGCTACAAGCCCGAGCAGTGGACCCCCGTCGACTCGGTGGCCTGGCTCAAGGCGATGGCCTGGAACCTCTCCGGGAACCTCCAGGAGGAGGTCGACCGCTCGCTGCTGGCCCAGGACTTCGGCCCGGACAAGATCGCCGAGCTGTACCCGGAGTACCCGTACTCCCGCAACGGCACCATCGTGAAGACCGGCACCGTCTCCGGCGACACCTACCGCCCGGCCGACGGCTCCACGCCGTCCGGCGCCGCCCCCGGCAGCGCCACCGCCCAGGGCGCGGCCACCACCAAGGCGCTGATGCAGGGCCTCACCGACCGGATCGACGCGATGCCGCAGCTGCTCGGCCGCCCCGGCCAGGGCATCGGCTCCAACTCCTGGGTGGTCGCGGGCTCGCACACCACCACCGGCAAGCCGCTGCTGGCGAACGACCCGCACCTCGGCCCCGGCCTGCCCTCGGTCTGGTACCAGATGGGCCTGCACTGCCGGACCGCCTCGCCCGCCTGCCAGTTCGACGTCTCCGGCTTCACCTTCGCCGGCATGCCCGGCGTGGTGATCGGCCACAACAAGGACATCGCCTGGGGCTTCACCAACCTCGGCGCCGACGTCACCGACCTCTACCTGGAGAAGGTCACCGGACCGGACACCTACCAGGTGGACGGCAAGGACGTGAAGTTCGACCTGCGCAAGGAGACCATCAAGGTCGCCGGCGGCGAGGACCGCACCATCACCGTCCGCACCACCCAGACCGGCGCCCCGCTCATCTCCGACCAGAGCACCGAGCAGCAGAACGTCGGCAGGTACGCCCCCAACGGCAGCTCGGCGCCCGACCGCGGCACCGGCGGCTACGGCGTCGCCCTGCAGTGGACGGCGCTCAGCCCCGGCAAGACCATGGACGCCGTGTTCGAGCTGGACCGGGCCCGCAACTGGGACGACTTCCGCAGCGCCGCCAAGGACTTCGCCGTCCCCGCGCAGAACCTGATCTACGCCGACGCCAAGAACATCGGCTACCAGGCCCCGGGCGTCATCCCGGTGCGCGGCAAGGGCGACGGCTCCATGCCCGCCCCCGGCTGGGACCCCACGTACCAGTGGAAGCCGGACCCGGTCCCGTTCACCGCGCTGCCCTGGAGCCTCAACCCGTCCTCGGGCTACATCGTGACCGCCAACCAGGCCGTGGTGGACCAGGGTTACAAGTACTCCCTGACCAAGGACTGGGAGTACGGCACCCGGGCCAAGGAGATCACCGACCAGATCGAGGGCCTGCTCAAGAACAACGGCAAGATCTCGCCGGACGACATGCAGAACCTGCAGCTGGACAACACCAGCATCATGGCCAAGACGCTGGTCCCGCTGCTGCTCAAGCAGCAGATCGACGACCCGTACGTGCGCGAGGCCCAGGACCTGCTCAAGGACTGGAACTACCACCAGGACGCCGACTCCGCCGCCGCCGCCTACTACAACGGCGTCTGGCGCAACCTGCTCGGCCTCGCCTTCGGCCAGAAGTTCCCGGCCGACATCCGGGCCAAGGACAACTGCCTGCTGGTGCGCCAGCAGGACGACCCGACCAAGCCGGACAGCTCCAGCAGGATCGTCACCCAGTGCGGCACCCGCGACCCGGGCAAGGCCCAGCCGGACGGCGGCGACCGCTGGACCGAGGTGGTCCGCGCCCAGCTCGACAAGCCCGACAGCTCGTGGTGGACGTACATCGACTCCCAGCACAAGGAGCAGAAGGGCCTGGACAACCTGCTCAAGGAGGCGATGAAGAACGCCCGGCAGGACCTGACCTCGCTGCTCGGCAAGGACGTCTCCACCTGGAGCTGGGGCCGCCTGCACAAGCTGGAGCTGCGCGAGCAGACCCTCGGCACCGACGACTCCTCGATCGCCTCCGGCGTCGTCCACAAGCTGCTCAACCGCGGCCCCTACCGCCTCTCCGGCGGCTCGGCGGCGGTCGACGCGGCGGGCTGGAACGCGGCGGCCGGCTACCAGGTGGACTGGATCCCGTCGATGCGCATGGTGGTCGACCTCAACGACCTGGACTCCTCGCGCTGGGTCAACGTCGGCGGCGCCTCCGGCCACGCCTTCAACGACAACTACAACGACCAGACCGACCTCTGGCTCAAGGGCAAGCTGCTGACCTGGGCCTTCACCCCGGACGCGGTGGAGAAGGCGACCAAGCACAAGCTGGTGCTCGCCACCGGCTGACGGTCCGCAGCACGGCGCCAGACCGGCGGCCCCGCTCCCACCCGGGAGCGGGGCCGCCGCCGTTCCCGGCCGAGCTGCGGCCGTTTACCGCCGAAGCCGCCGTTCCCGGCCCGGCCCCGTGCTCAGTCGCTGCGCCGTTCCCGCCGGAGTCCCGTGCTCAGCTCCCGCCCGAAGTCCCGTGCTCAGCCGAGCCTGCACACCCCCGCCGGGGTCACCGCCAGGTCCACCGGCCGGTCGTGCGGCTCGTCCGGCACCCGTTCCAGCACCTCGTCCTCGTACAGCAGCACCGCCAGCACCGGCCGCACCCCGGCCCGTTCCAGCCGGGCCAGCACCCGGTCGTAGCTGCCGCCGCCCCGGCCCAGCCGCAGCCCGGCACGGTCCACCGCCAGACCGGGCAGCAGCACCAGCGAGGCCGCCGTCACCGCCTCCGGCCCCAACCGCGGCCCGACCGGCTCCAGCAGTCCGCGCCCGGCCGGGGCGAGCGCCTCCGGCCCCGCGTACTCGGCCCAGTCGAGGTCGTTGTCCGGCAGCAGGACGGGCAGCAGCACCCGGGCTCCCGCCGCCCGCAGCGCGTCCAGCAGCGGCCTGGTCCCCGGCTCCGCGCCCACCGACACGTAGGCGGCCACGGTCGCGCCCGGCCCGGCCAGTTCCCCGGCGTGCCCGGCCAGCGCGCGGGCGGCCTCCGCACGCCCCTCGGCGGACCGTGCGCGGCGTCGCGTCAACAGCCGTGACCTCAGGTCGCTCTTCTCGTTGTGCACCGGATCCTCCATGTCTCCAGACCGCCGACGCGCAGAGCCTGACACGCGAAAGGGCGCCCCGATTGTCCACCCCGCTCCTGCTCCAGGCCCTGGCCGTGCTGAGCGCCCCGGCCACGGGCGCCGCCACCGTGCTCGGGCTGCGCGCCCGCCGGGAGCGGGCCGGGGCGGCCGAGGAGCGGCAGCGGCTGCGGGCGCGGATCGCCGAACTGGAGGAGCGCTGCGCCGAGCTGGAGCGCACCGCCTCCTGCGACCCGCTCACCGGCGTGTGGAACTACCGCCACCTGCAGCTCACCCTCGACCGGGAGATCGAACGGGCCCGCCGCGCCGAGCACGCCGACCAGGCCGACGGGCCGCGCCCGCTCGCGGTGCTGCTGCTGGAGATCGCCGGCTTCGACGCCGTCATCGCCGAGCACGGCCGCGCCCGCGGCAACGCGATACTGCGCGACCTCGCCCAGCGGCTCGCCATGGAGATCCGCCGCTCCGACACCCTCGGCCGCTACAGCGGCCACGAGTTCCTGGTGATCCTGCCGGACACCGGCGCCGACGGCGCCGCGCAGGTCGCCGAGCGGCTGGTCTGGTCGGTCCGGCGCCACCTGCTGCTCGACTGGTCCTCCGGCACCCGCGCGCCCCGGCCGGCCCGGGGCAACGGGCTGACCGCCTCGGCCGGCGTCGCCGTGCTGCCCGGGGACGGCACCCATGCCGCCGTCCTGCTCCGGGCCGCCGACGCGGCGCTCGCGGAGGCCCGGGCGGCCGGCGGCGACTGCTGGCGCACCGCACCGCCCCCCGGGCGGCGTTCCACCGGGCCCGGCGGGCCGCCCGCCACCCCTCCGGAAGGGGCGGCGACTGCCGAACGTGACCGTTCGGAAAAGGCGGGTAGTCTGTCCGCCTGTACCGGAGGGGACCCGCTTGCCCAGCCGGTCGCTTCCCATACGCCTGCCACCGTGGCCGTGCCCCGCGACGCGCTGTCCTAGCCGTCCGACCGCGCTCGGCCGGGCGAAAACGTGCCTGAGTAAGGTAAACGCATGACGACGACCACCTCCCGAATTCC
Organism: Kitasatospora sp. NPDC048194; assembly: GCF_043202455.1. Classification (NCBI taxonomy): domain Bacteria; kingdom Bacillati; phylum Actinomycetota; class Actinomycetes; order Kitasatosporales; family Streptomycetaceae; genus Kitasatospora; species Kitasatospora sp. NPDC048194. The sequence goes on along the minus strand of NZ_JBIDAK010000009.1, from coordinate 80,557 downwards.
GGTAACCAAGGCCGTGGTACCCGCGGCCGGACTGGGCACCCGCTTCCTGCCGGCCACCAAGGCCACCCCGAAGGAGATGCTGCCCGTCGTCGACAAGCCGGCGATCCAGTACGTCGTCGAGGAAGCCTCGGCGGCCGGCCTGTCCGACATACTGATGGTCACCGGCCGTAACAAGCGCGCGCTGGAGGACCACTTCGACCGCGCCTACGAGCTGGAGGAGCTGCTCGTCCGCAAGGGCGACGAGGACCGCCTGCGCCGGGTGCGCGAGTCCGTCGAGCTCGCCAACATGCACTACGTCCGCCAGGGCGACCCCAAGGGCCTCGGCCACGCCGTCTCGGTCGCCGAGCAGCACGTCGCCGGCCAGCCCTTCGCCGTCCTCCTCGGCGACGACCTGATCGACCCCCGCGACCCGCTGCTCGCCCGCATGATCGAGGTGCAGCAGGAGCTCGGCGGCTCGGTCGTCGCCCTGATGGAGGTCGACCCCTCCCAGATCCACCTGTACGGCTGTGCCGCCGTCAAGGCCAACGGCTTCGGCGAGGACGTCTTCCAGGTGACCGACCTGGTCGAGAAGCCCGAGCCCGGCGAGGCCCCCTCGAACTACGCCGTCATCGGCCGCTACGTCCTCGACCCGCTGGTCTTCGACGTGCTGCGCGAGACCCCGCCCGGCCGCGGCGGCGAGATCCAGCTGACCGACGCGCTGCGCGAGCTGACCAGCCGTGAACCCGCGGACGGCGGCCAGGTGCACGGCGTCCTCTTCAAGGGCCGCCGCTACGACACCGGCGACCGCGCCGACTACCTGCGCGCTATCGTCCGTCTGGCCGCCGAGCGCGAGGACCTGGGCCCGGAGTTCCGCTCCTGGCTGCGGGAGTTCGTCGGCTCCGAGCTGCAGGACTGACACCCAGACAGAGAGCGAGCCGCCGATGACCGGGTCCACCGAGCACAACACCACCTCCGCAGCCTGCTGCGACGGGTCCGGGGACCGGGCACCGGCGGCTCCTCGCTTCTGGACCGTCGACGAGCACCTCGCCGACGTGCTCTCCGCCGTCGGCCCGCTGCCCGCGATCGAGCTCCAGCTGCTCGACGCCCAGGGCTGCCGGCTCGAGGAGGACGTGGTCGCCGACGGCGACCTGCCGCCCTTCGACAACAGCTCGATGGACGGCTACGCGGTCCGCACCGCCGACACCGAGGGGGCCACCGACACCTACCCGTCGGTGCTCTCGGTGGTCGGCGACATCGCCGCCGGCGCGGGCGAGCTGCCCAAGGTCGGCCCCGGTCAGGCCGCCCGGATCATGACCGGCGCCCCCGTGCCGCCCGGCGCCCAGACCGTCGTCCCGGTCGAGTGGACCGACGGCGGCACCGGCACAGGGGTGGCCGCCGCCGCGATGACCGCCCCGGTCGCCGACGAGGAGGTCCGGGTGCTGCGCCCGGTCGCCGAGGGCGCGCACATCCGCCGGCGGGGCAGCGACGTCGCGGCCGGCGCCACCGTCCTGGAGGCCGGCACCCGGCTCGGCCCGACCCAGATCGGCCTGCTCGCGGCGATCGGCCGGCCCACCGTGAAGGTCCGCCCGCGCCCCCGGGTGGTGGTGCTCTCCACCGGCAGCGAGCTGGTCCAGCCCGGCGAGCCCGTCGGGCCCGGGCAGATCGCCGAGTCCAACAGCTTCACCCTCACCGCGGCCGCCCAGGAGGCCGGCGCCATCGCCTACCGGGTCGGCGCCGTCCCCGACGAGGCCGAGCGGTTGCGCGCCGTCCTGGAGGACCAGCTCGGCCGGGCCGACCTGATCGTCACCAGCGGCGGGGTCAGCGTCGGCGCGTACGACGTGGTCAAGGAGGTCTTCGCGTCCTACGGCGGGGTCGACTTCCGGAAGCTGCGGATGCAGCCCGGCAAGCCGCAGGGCTTCGGCCGGATCGGCGGCGGGGCCGGGGTGCCGCTGCTCGCGCTGCCCGGCAACCCGGTGAGCGCCTACATCTCCTTCGAGCTGTTCGTCCGCCCGGTCATCCGGACCATGCTCGGCGCCGCCGACGTGCACCGTCCGGTGGTGCGCGCGCTCTGCCCGTCCGCGCTGCGCTCCCCGGCCGGCCGGCGGCAGTTCCTGCGCGGCCGGTACTCGGCGGCGGAGGGCACGGTCGAGCCGGTCGGCGGCGCGGACTCCCACCTGGTGGGCGCGCTCGCCAGGGCGAACTGCCTGATCACCGTCCCCGAGGACGTCACCGCACTGCCGGCCGGCAGCGAGGTCGACGTGGTGTTGCTGGACTCCTGACCCCCTCCCCCCGCGGAGGGAGGGGTACGGTAGCGCGGTATTCGACCTGCGCGCCCCTGGAGTGACCCGTGACGACGACACCGAGCCCCGGCGACCGCCTCACCCACGTCGACGAGCAGGGCGCCGCCCGGATGGTCGACGTCTCCGAGAAGGCCACCACCGCGCGCACCGCCGTCGCGGCCGGGCGGGTCACGGTCTCCCCGAAGGTGGTCGAGCTGCTGCGCGGCGAGGGCGTGCCCAAGGGCGACGCCCTCGCCGTGGCGAGGATCGCCGGGATCATGGGTGCCAAGCGCACCCCGGACCTCATCCCGCTCTGCCACCCGATCGCCGTCTCCGGGGTCACGGTCGACCTCGCCGTCGCGGACGACGCGGTCGAGATCACCGCGACCGTCAGGACCGCCGACCGCACCGGCGTGGAGATGGAGGCGCTGACCTCGGTGACGGTGGCCGCGCTGACCGTGATCGACATGGTCAAGGCGGTGGACAAGGGCGCCGCCATCGAGTCCGTCCGGGTGCTCAGCAAGACCGGCGGCAAGAGCGGCGACTGGTTCGCGCCGGAGGCCGGGGCATGACGCCGGTCGGCAGGGCACTGGCCGTCACCGTCTCCAACCGGGCCTCGGCCGGGGTCTACGAGGACAAGGGCGGCCCGCTGCTGGTGGCGGGCCTGACCGCGATGGGCTTCACCGTCGACGGCCCCCGGGTCGTCCCCGACGGGGAGCCGGTGGAGGCCGTCCTGCGCGAGGCCGTCGCCGCCGGGTACGACGTGGTGCTGACCACCGGCGGCACCGGCATCTCGCCGATGGACCTCACGCCCGAGATGACCGCCCGGGTGATCGACCGCCCGATCCCCGGCATCGCCGAGGCCGTCCGCGCCCACGGCCGGGACAAGGTGCCGACCGCGGCGCTCTCCCGCGGGCTCGCGGGGCTCGCCGGACGTACCCTGATCGTCAACCTGCCGGGCTCGACCGGCGGCGTCAGGGACGGCCTGGCCGTCCTGGAGCCGCTGCTCGCCCACGCCGTCGACCAGCTCGGCGGCGGGGACCACCCCCGGCCCGACGCACCAGCTTCCGGGAGAGCGCACTGAACGCCGGCTGGCCGGTAGAGCTCCACGAGGGGGAGGTCACGCTGCGCCCGATCCGGGCCCGTGACCAGCGCGAGTGGCAGGAGGTGAGCCGCCGCAACCGGGACTGGCTGCGGCGCTGGGAGGCGACCGTGCCGCCCGGCCCGGCGGGCCGGGTCGCGGGGCCCCGCCCGACGTACCGGCAGATGGTCCGCTTCCTGCGGCACGAGGCCTCGGCCGGCCGGATGCTGCCCTTCGTGGTGCTCTACAAGGACCAGCTGGTCGGCCAGTTGACCGTCGGCGGGATCACCTGGGGCTCGATGTGCTCGGCCAACATCGGCTACTGGATCGACGAGGCCGTGGCCGGCCGGGGCATCATGCCGACCGCCGTGGCGCTTTCGGTGAACTACTGCTTCCGCACGCTCGGACTGCACCGGATCGAGGTCTGCATCCGCCCGGAGAACGGCCCGAGCCGGCGGGTGGTGGAAAAGCTCGGCTTCCGCTCCGAGGGAATCCGCCCGCGCTATCTCCACATCGACGGCGACTGGCGGGACCACCTGGTCTATGCCCTGACCGCCGAGGAGGTCCCGGAAGGGATGCTGGAGCGGTGGCGGGCGCTCAGCTCCGGCCAGGGCCCCGATAATTGAATACATGTTCGAAAGAAATATCGATATGGCATCGGCGCGTCGGCGGACCGCCACAAATACCGGCAAAATAGTCGGAGAATCAGCTTGATCACACGACACGCCGCGTCAAATTGCTGCCACGCCTTCCCCGTCGCCCGTACGGTGTGAATCGTGAGCAGTAGCGGCCTTATCTACGCCGTCATCGTAGGGGCCTGGGCCGCCTATCTGGTGCCGATGTGGCTCCGCAGGCAGGACGAACTCAACGAGGCGCGCCCGACGGAACGCTTCAGCACCGCCATCCGCCTGCTGGCCGGGCGTTCGGCGCTGGAGCGGCGGGCAGCCCGGGCCCTGGGCGACGAACCGCGCGACGACGAGCACAGCGACGACGGTCCTCCCGAACGGGACGAGGCCGCCTCCGGCGACCCCGCCGCCCGGGAGTCCGAACCCCTCGCGGAGCGATCCGCGGAACGTCCGGCCGAACGGCCGGCCCCCGCGCGGCCGGTCGGGACCGAGCGCCGGGCCCGGCTGCTGGCCCGCCGGCGCCGGATGGTCACCGTCCTCTTCCTCGCCTTCGCGCTGGGCGCCGTGGTCGCGGCGGTGGCCGGACTCGCCTTCCTCTGGGTCCCGGCGGTGCCGGCGGTCCTCCTCACCCTCTACATCGGCCACCTGCGCAAGCTGGAGCGCCAGCGGTACGAGGTGAAGCTGGACCGCGCCCGGGCCGCCCAGGCGGCCGAGCACCTGCGCCGCCGCGAGCAGCAGCGCGCCGAGGCCCCGGCGGCCGGGCGGCACCCGGCCGAGGAGCCCGCCGACGCGGAACCGGCCCCGGCCGCGCCCGCCGAGCAGCCGCCCGGCCGCCGCCCGCACCTGCGGCTGGCAGCCGAGCCGGAGGAGCCCACCGTCGCGGTGTCGGCCTCCGCGGTGGCCGAGGCGACCGAGCACGAGGAGTGGGTCGACGGCATGCGGGAGCGCGGTGCGGCCGGCCCGGACTCCTGGGAGCCGGTGCCCGTCCCGCTGCCGACCTACGTCACCGCTCCGGTCGCCCCCCGGGTCTCCCGCGGCCTCGACCTGTCGGCCCCCGGCACCTGGACCGCCGGGCGCCCGGCCGAGCCCCGCAACACCCCGCTGTTCGACCAGTACGCCGAGGCCCCGGAGCCGGAGGCCCGCCGCCGCGCGGCCAACGAATGACGGTGACCGCCCCCCGGTCAGGGGGGTGGTCACGGACCCCCTCCGGAAGGTGCTAGAGTTTCTTCTCGTTGGGGCTGTGGCGCAGTCCGGTAGCGCACCTCGTTCGCATCGAGGGGGTCAGGGGTTCGAATCCCCTCAGCTCCACCCAACGGATCGACTCGGATCGGTCCGGAAATCCCGCCGGGAGTCAACTCCCGGCGGGATTTCGCGTTTTGCGCCCACCGGGATCCTCGGGGCGGGCGCCGTGGCGGAGATCACAACACGCTCCCGGCCGGGATTCTGACGCCGTTTGGGCCTCAGGGGGGTCGGTTATGGTGGGTGGACCCAGACGCTGACGAGGGAACGATCTGGTCTATCTCAACGGGGTGCCATCGCGGTGCGCGAGTTCGGTCTGGAACGGTGGACGCGAGAAGCGGACCCGGAGGAACCCGGCGGACGCCCGGCGACCGGAAGACCGAACTCCCTGACCCTCGCGGCGAGCTGCGCGGCGGCGCTGTCGCTGGCGGCGTTCGTCCTGGTGCGGCACCTCCACGGGGCGACCATGGTCGACATGCTGGTCTACCGTGCCGAGGGCCGGGCGGTGGTGGACGGCACGGACCTCTACGCGATGCGGCTGCCCGGCTGGGACCTGCCGGCCACCTACCCGCCGTTCGCCGCGCTGCTGTTCGTCCCGAGCTCCTGGTTCGACGTGAGCACCCTGCGCGTCCTGGTGATGCTCCTCAACTACGCGCTGCTGGCCCTCGCCGTCCACCTCTCGCTGCGGCTGGCCGGCTGGCCCCGGCGCACCCGCCCGGGCGCCGTGATCCTCGCGACCGGCCTCGCCGTCTGGCTGGAGCCGGTGTACACCACGTTCCAGTACGGCCAGGTCAACCTGGGCATCCTCTGCCTGGTGCTGTGGGACCTGACCCGCCCGGACCGCAGCCGGTTCAAGGGCGTCGGCATCGGCCTGGCCACCGCCGTCAAGATCACTCCGGGCCTGTTCACCGTCTACCTGTTCCTGACCGGCCGGATCCGGGCCGGCCTGGTCTCGGTCGCCACCTTCCTCGGCGCGGGCCTGATCGGCTGGATCGCGCTGCCGGACGCCTCGTACGGCTTCTGGAGCACCTACCTGTGGGATCCGAGCCGGGTCGGCGTCACCGTGCTGGTGGACAACCAGTCGCTGCGCGGCGCCGTCTGCCGGCTGCTCGACGCCAACGACCCGGGGTCGGTCGGACTGGTCGCCTCCGCGCTGGTCGGGGTGGTCGGGCTCGGGGTGGCGGTGCTCGCCGGGCGCTCCGCCCGGGTGCTGCGCCGGGCCGACGCCTGGGGCGCCGTCTGCGCGGCCCTCACCGCGCTGCTGGTCTCGCCGATCAGTTGGACCCACCACTGGGTGTGGTGCATCCCGCTGATCGCCCTGCTGGCGGTGGAGGCCAGGACCGGGGCGCGGCGGGTGCTGCCGGCCGTGCTGCCGGTGGTGACGCTGGCGGTGTTCCTCTCCCACGTGATGTGGGCGGTGCCGCACCGCTGGGGGCGCGGCGTCGCCTGGTACTGGCAGCTGCCCGGCTCGATCTACCCGCTGCTCGGCATCGCGGTGCTGGCCGTCGTCGGCCGGCGGCTGTACCGCGCCCGGCGCGGGGCCGTCGACGCCTCGGCCGGCGCCCGGGCGCTGCTGGAGCCCGTCCGGGACACGGGGGACGTCCGGGACGCCGAGCTCGAGCGTGACCCCGCCCTGACCAATCGGACCTGACGGATCAGAGTCGACGTGACCACCCAGACCGCAACCCCGACGCCGTCCAGGGCCGCCGCGCCCGCCGCCCGCCGGGCGGTGGCCGTCCTGGACTCCCCGGCCCGCCGCACCGCGCTGCTCGGTGCGCTGTGCTTCGCGGTGACGTGCGCCGTCGGCCTCCAGGGCTGGGCCTCCGTCTCGCTCGGTGGCTTCGACCTCGGCATCTTCGACCAGGGCGTGCGCGGCTACGCCCACTTCGGGCTGCCGGTGTCGACGCTGAAGAGCTACCACCACGAGTTCCCGCCCGGCTTCTCGCTGCTGGGCGACCACTTCTCGCCGGTACTGGCGCTGCTCGCGCCGCTGTACTGGATCTGGGACGACCCCCGCTCGCTGATCATCGGGCAGGCGCTGCTGTTCGCGCTCGGGGTGCCGCTGATCCGGCGGATCGCCGCCCACTGCTTCGCTTCCGCCGAGCCGCGCACCGCCCGGCGGGCGGCCGACCTGGCCGGGCTGGTCCACGCGCTCGGCTGGCCGCTGCTGGTCGCCGCCCGGGTCGGCTTCCACGAGGTGGCGTTCGCCGTCCCGCTGACCCTGCTGATGCTGGAGCGCGGCCTGGCCCGCCGGTACGGCACGGTGGTGCTCGCCGCCGCCCTGCTGTGCTGCACCAAGGAGGACCTCGGCCTCATGGTCGGCGCGTACGGCCTGGTGCTGCTGCTCCGCAACCGCCGCACCGGGGACCGCGCCGGGCGCTTCACCGGGATCGGGCTGCTGGTGGGCGGGCCGGTCGCCTCGGCGGTGGCGATCACGTGGCTGATCCCGGCGATGGGCGGGGAGCCGGGCTACTACTGGAACTACACGGCCCTCGGCGCCGACGGCGGCGAGGCCGTCCGCAACCTGCTGCACGACCCGTCCCTGCTGGTCCGGACGGCCTTCGACCAGCCGCTCAAGCCGCTGCTGCTGCTCTGGCTGTTCGGCACGATGTTCCTGCTGCCGCTGCGCTCGGCGACCGCGCTGTGCGCGCTGCCGCTGCTGGCCGAGCGGATCCTGTCCAGCAACCCCAACCACTGGTCGATCGCCCGGCACTACGACTCGATGCTCTGGCCGATCCTGCTGACCGCCGCGATCGAGGTGCTGGGCCGGCTGAGCGGCGCCGAGCGGCCCGAGCGGACGCGTCGGCGCGCCCGGCTGCTGGGTCTGGGCGCGGCGGGGGTGGCGCTGGTGGCCGCCGTGCCGATCGGACTGCTGCAACTGGCCGTGCCGTCCTCCTGGGAGCCGAGGGCGAGCGAGGCCGCGCTGGTCCGGGCGGCCGCGTTGATCCCGGACGGGGCCTCGGTGGAGGCGGACAACCAGATCGCGCCGCGGCTGACCGCGCGGGCCGACGTGGTGCTGGTGGACGGGACGCCGCGCGGACGCGAGTACGTGCTCACCCGCTCGGACAAGCGGTCCTTCCCGTTCAAGACCGACCGGGAGCAGGCCGACCGGATCCAGCTGCTGCTGGCCCACGGCTACCGGCAGGTCTGGGCCGAGGACGGGGTGGTGCTGCTGCACCGGGAGAGTGGTGAGCCGGTACCCGGCGAGCACGTGCCCGGGCCGGGCAGCAAGCCGGTCCAGGACGAGGTGCCGTCCGACGTGGGACACAACCTGTTCAAGGGCTGAGGCCCCGGTCACGGGCTGCGGGTGCCCTGGTCACAGGCCGTCGGCGCCGCCCGGCCCGGGCTCCCGGACGATGACCACCGGGCAGGGCGCGTGGTGCAGGCAGTACTGGGCGACGGTGCCGAGCGGGGCGTCCGGCGGGGTGGAGCGGCCGCGGTTGCCGAGGACCAGCAGGGCGGCTCCGCCGGCGGCGGCGACCAGGGCGGGGCCGGGCGCCCCGGCCTTGAGGTGGCGGCGCAGCGGCACCGCGCGGGCGGCGGCCGTCTCGGCCAGGCCCGCCGACTCGGCGAGGATGGCGGCGGCCCGCCGCTCCGGGCCGAAACCGTCCAGGGCGGGCGGGACGAGGCCGTGCTCGCCGTGCAGGCAGGGGAACTCCCAGACGGCCACCGCCTCCAGCGGGCCGCCGGTGAGGCCGGCCAGGCGGGCCGCCCAGACGACGGCCGCGCGGGCGGGCGCGGAGCCGTCCACGCCGACCACGATCCGGCCGCGGGGCTGCATGCCCCCATGGTCGCAGAACGCGGCAGGGCCGGCCGGACGTCCGGCCGGCCCTGCCGCGGGCGGTTACGGGCGGTCGGCGTAGGAGCCGTGCTGGTGCGAGCCCTGGGGCGGGACGCCGCCGTAGCGGCCGGGGCGCTGCCCGTGCGGGTGCCGGGTCAGGTTGTAGCCGAGGACGCCGGCCAGCGCGGCCAGGAAGCCGCCGCCGATGGTCCAGTACCAGCGGCTGTTCCAGCCGGAGAACCAGCCGGTGTACCAGTGCTCCTCCTCGGCCACCGGGGCGGCCGGCTTGGCGGTGCCGGCGCCGCCGCCGACCGGCGGGACCAGCGGGGCCTTCAGTTCGCCGCCCTCGGGCTGGGCGTTGTCGGCGCCGCCCTTGGAGCTGACGTGCAGGCGGGCGCCGGCGGCCAGGCCGAGGTCGGGCTGCGGGGCGTCGCTGACCGAGAGCCGGACGTAGTAGGTGCCGGGCAGCGGGTCGCCGGACCACGGCTCGGCCCAGGTGCGGACCTCGCGCAGGGTGCAGTCGAGCGCCACGGTGGCGGTGCTCTGGTCGGCGGTGGCGTTCTGGGTGCCGGCGGTGCAGGCCTGGCGGCGGCGCAGCCCGTCGAAGACCTCGACGGTCCAGGTCTGCGGGCCGTGGCGGTCGGCCGAGGGGGCCAGGGTGACGTTCAGGCGGACCGTCGGCGTCTGGCCCTCGGAGGCTCCGAACGCCCAGTACAGGTAGTCGCCGGTGGAGATGGAGACGTCGGCGTCCTGGCCGGGGGAGAGGTTGACCGCGGTCAGGAAAGAGGTGCCGGCCTTGGTGGCCGGGGCCGGGGTGCCGCTCGCGCTCGCCGAGGGCGACGGCGCGGCGGAGGCGGCGGGGGCGCCCAGCGCGAGGGCGGGGAGCAGGGCGAGGGCGGCGAGGGCGCCGCGGATCGTCGTACGCATGGTCAGTTCTCCCGCCAGACGGCGATGCGCCAGCGTGCGATCCAGCCGAAGAGCAGGCCGAAGGCCAGGCCGGCCAGGGTGAGGGTGAGCAGCAGGATCCAGCCGCGGCCTAGGCCCATCGCGGCGCCCTCGGGGGCGGGCGAGGAGGAGGCCAGGTCGACGGTCAGTTCCAGCGGCATGCCGGGGTCGGTCTGGACGCCGGGCTGCGGGGCCAGCGAGTTGCTGACGACCAGGCAGACGGTGGTGTCGGGCTTGTCCTTGGCCGAGGAGGACGCGGAGGTCGGGCTCGCCGTGACGTAGCCCTTGGAGTCGGCGGTGGACCAGCGCAGGCCGGTGGAGATCACGTCGGCGCGGGTGCTGCCGGCGTCGGTGCCGCGGACGAGCTCCTGGCCGGTGGCGCTGGTCGCCTGGAGCAGGACGCCGTAGTCGCGGTTCACCGCGCGGTCGAGCGAGACGCTGACGGAGGCGCGCAGCTCCTGGCCGGACTTGACCGGGATCTTGTAGACGCGGTGCTCGGAGAACTTCTCGCGGTCGCTGTAGACGCCGGGGGCGAGCACGGGTGCGCTCTCGCACTTGTCGGTGCCGGCGGTCTTGGTCGGGGTCACCGCGTAGGTGTCGTTGGTGCGGTCGACCAGCTGCTTGACCTTGTCGGTGAGCTGCTGGGGGGTGCGGACGTCGGTGTAGGTGCCGCCGGTGGCGTTGGCGATGCAGAGCAGCTGCTGGCGGGTCTTGTCGTCGTGCGCCAGGCCGAGGGTGTCGACCACCAGGTGGATGCCCTGGGCGGCGAGTTCGCGGGCGACGTCGCAGGGGTCGGGCGGGGTGCAGGTGTCCTCGCCGTCGGTGATGAGCACCACCCGGCGGGTGGTCTCGCCCTTGCCGAGGTCCTGCGCGGCGCCGCGCAGGGCCAGGCCGATCGGGGTCCAGCCGGTGGGCCGCAGGGTGGCGACCGCGGTCTTGGCCTCGACCTTGTCGGTCTTGCCGACCGGGAAGAGCTGCTTGGTGTCCTGGCAGCCGAGGTTCCTGTCGTTGCCGGGGTAGGTCGCGCCGAGGGTGCGGATGCCGAAGTCGGTCTCCGGCGGGAGGGCGTCGATCACCTCGTTCAGCGACTGCTGGGCCACCGAGATGCGGCTCTTGCCCTGGATGTCGGTGGCGGTCATGGAACCGCTGACGTCCAGGATCAGGTCGACCTTGGGGTTCTCCTTGGGCGCGGCTGAGGCGCCGGCTGTTGGTTCGCTGGCATGGGCGGGCAGGCCGAGGAGCAGCGAGGCGCCCGTTATCGCCAGGGCGGTCAGCAGGCTGCCGAGCCTGGTCGTCGGTCGTCGTCCGGTAGTCACGCGCCAGATCCTAGGGATCATCAGTTCGCCAAGGCCAAACGGGACCGGACGGTGCTGCCGCCCGCCGGTCCGTGAACTCCGCGAAATGGGCGGGACCTTGTGGCTCCCGGGCATCACGCCGCTCCTACCCGCGCCCGGATAGCCTTCGACGGGACGTGGACACGGGGGCGGGTGGCCCTGCCCTGGGGCGAACTGGTGCTCGCCACGGCTCTGCTGGCCGTCGTCGGTGCCGGCGCGGCCGTTCTGGCGGGGCGGCGGGCGCCGTGAGGTGCGGGGATGATGCCGGCAATGGCGGACACACCGGGGCGAAGAGCCGATGCGCGTGGTCCGTGCTCGTTAGATTGACGGATCTGGGCGCGGGCGCCGCCGCACCGGCGCCCCGATCCGGCTCCTCCGCCTCCCCCAGGACGGTTCGTGGCGACACCCTCCGCCGTGATGAGATCCGCCCGGCCGGCCCGGTCGGTGCCGACCGGGCGCACCACCGAGCTGCTGCTGGTGCTGACCGCCGTCCTGGCCGCCGTGTTCGGCTACATCGAGGTGGGCGCCAACCTGGACGGCGCGGTGCCGGCCGACGCGGCGGCCTACGCCGCCGTGCTGGGCGTGCCGGCCCTGGCGGCGCACGCCGTCGTCCGGTGGCGGGCCCGGTACGCGGATCCGCTGCTGCTGCCGATCGCCGTGCTGCTCAACGGGATCGGGCTGGTGGTGATCCACCGGCTGGACCGGGCCACTCCGGGGCGGGCGGCCGCCTCGGCCCAGCTGCTCTGGTCGGGTCTGGGAGTGGCGCTGTTCATCGCCGTCGTGCTGCTGGTGCGCGACCACCGGCGGCTGCGCCGCTACGCCTACCTGGGGGCGCTGCTGGCCCTGGTGCTGATGGTGCTGCCGATCTTCTTCCCACCGGTGTACGGCTCGCGGATCTGGATCGTGGTCGGGCCGCTCTCCTTCCAGCCGGGGGAGTTCGCCAAGGTGCTGCTGGCCGTCTTCTTCGCCGCCTACCTGGCGGTGCACCGGGACGCCCTGGCGCTCACCGGCCGCCGGGTCTGGCGCTGGCAGCTGCCGCGCGGGCGGGTGCTCGGGCCGGTGCTGCTGATCTGGGCGGCCTCCGTCGGCGTGCTGGTGCTGGAGACCGACCTCGGCACCTCGCTGCTCTTCTTCGGCCTCTTCGTGGTGATGCTGTACGTGGCCACCGCGCGCACCGGCTGGATCGCGATCGGCCTGGGCCTGGCGGCGGTCGGCGCTGTGACGGTCGGCCTGCTCTCACCGCACGTCCACAGCCGGGTGGCGGACTGGCTGGACCCGCTGGGCTCGATCGCGGCGGGCCGGGGGGCCAACCAGCTCGCCCAGTCGCTGTTCGCCTTCGCCTGGGGCGGTGAGCTGGGCACCGGGCTGGGCAACGGCCACTCGGTGCTGATCGGCTTCGCCGCCAAGTCGGACTTCATCCTCGCGACCATCGGCGAGGAGCTCGGCCTGACCGGGCTGATCGCGGTGTTCCTGCTCTACGCGGTGCTGGTCTCGCGGGGGTTCCGGACCGGCATCGCGCTGCGCGACCCCTTCGGGCGGCTGCTGGCGATCGGCCTGGCGGCCATCGTCGGCCTGCAGGTGTTCGTGGTGGCCGGCGGGGTGCTCGCGCTGATCCCGCTGACCGGGATGACCATGCCGTTCATCGCCCAGGGCGGCTCCTCGGTGGTGACCAACTGGATCATCGTCGCGCTGCTCGTGCGCATGAGCCACGACGCCCGGCAGCCCGTCCCCGAGGGGCCGTGATGGCGCGGATCCGGCTGCGGGGGAACGGCCCGCAGGGGCTGCCCGGGATCTCGGTCACCGGGCGCCGGGCGGCCACCTTCTGCCTGCTGCTGGTCGCGGCGCTGTGCGTGCAGGCCACCCGGGTGCAGGTCTTCGAGGCGGCGGACCTCGACCGCAACACCGCCAACCAGCGGCTCACCGTCGAGCGCTACGCCCAGCCGCGCGGGAACCTCCTGGTCGGTGGCGAGCCCGTCACCGGCTCCCGGGCCACCGGCGGCCGGTACGCGTACAAGCGCACCTACACCGACGGCCCGGCCTACGCCGCCGTCACCGGCTTCGCCTCCCAGGCGTACGGCACCACCCAGCTGGAGGCGACCGAGGACGGCCTGCTGACCGGCACCGACGGACGGCTGACCGGCTGGGCGCTCTGGGACGCGATCACCCGCAGGCAGAGCCCCGGCGGGGACGTGCACACCACGATCGACCGGGCCGCCCAGCAGGCCGCGATGAGCGGGCTCGGCCGCCAGAAGGGCGCGGTGGCGGCGATCGAACCGGCCACCGGGCGGATCCTGGCGCTGGCCAGCACGCCCTCCTACGACCCGGGGAGCTTCGCCGGAGCCGGCGGCGCCGACCGGACGGCCTGGAACCGGCTGCAGGCCGACCCCGACCAGCCGATGCTCAACCGGGCGCTGCGCCAGACCTACCCGCCGGGGTCGGCCTTCAAGGTGGTCACCGCCGCGGCCGCGCTGGCGAGCGGGGTGGTCACCGATCCGAGCGCGCCGACCGCGGCGCCGTTCCCGTACGTGATGCCGGGGACGACCACGGCGCTGGTCAACGACAGCGCCGTCTGCGACCGGCCCGGGCAGTCGCTGGACGCGGTGATGACCGCCAGCTGCAACAGCGTGCTCGGCTACCTCGGGGTGCGGACCGGGCTGGAGCGGATGGTGGCGACGGCCGAGGGCTTCGGCTTCAACGACCCGGAGCTGGACGTCCCGGTGCGAGCGGCCCGGTCGAACTTCGACACGCGGATGGAGCCGTCGCAGCTGGCGCTGTCCTCGATCGGGCAGTTCGACACCGCGGCCACCCCGCTGGTGATGGCGATGGTCGCGGCCGGGATCGCCAACGACGGGACGGTGATGCGGCCACAGCTGGTGGACAGGCTGACCCGGAGCGACGGGACGGCGGTGGAGGTGATGAAGCCGGCCGTGTACCGGCGCCCGCTGACGCCGGCGGTGGCCGGGCAGGTACGGAGACTGATGACCGACGTGGTGGAGAACGGCACCGGCGGCAACGCCCGGATCGCCGGGGCGGTGGTCGGCGGCAAGACCGGCACCGCCCAGCACGGGGTGGACAACAGCGGAACGCCGTACGCCTGGTTCATCTCCTGGGCCAAGCCGGCCGGCTCGGACGCCGTGCCGCCGGTCGCGGTGGCCGTGGTGGTCGCGGACAGCGGTGCCTCGGACGTCACCGGGGGCGCGCTGGCGGCGCCGATCGCGCGGGAGGTGATGCGGGCGGTGCTCGACCGCTGAGACCGGCCGGTAGCGGCGCTGAACTGGCCTTTTACCCCGCCTTGAGAGGGGTCTGCCGTGTGCGAAGTGTCCGGTTCGTTACCTTCGGTACTACGGTTCGTACAATGCGGAGCCCGGGACTGTTCGTTTGCGACACTGGTGCATTCGGGGGGTACTGTCCCATCTTTGTTCGGTTGGTCCCCGATGGCACCCCCTCGTGCCCCGGGTGACCGGACACTAGGACACCCTCCCCCGCCTAGAAGGATCGCGGTCTTGGCCAGCAACACCCTTGGTGCGCGTCTACTGCGACGCAAGCCCGTATCGTCCCTGATCGCGGAGAGCGACGGCCACAGCGGCCTCCCGGCCGGTGCGCCCGAGGAGGGCGGACGCTCCGGCATCCACCTCCGCCGCTCCATCGGGCTCTGGCAGCTGTCCGCGATCGGCATCGGCGCAACCATCGGCACCGGCATCTTCTTCGTGCTCAGGGACGCGGTCCCGGCGGCCGGACCGGCCGTCATCCTGTCCTTCGTGGTCGCCGCGGTCACCGCCGGACTCACCGCGCTCTGCTACGCCGAGATGGCCTCCGCGATCCCGGTCTCCGGCTCCTCGTACTCCTACGCCTACGCCACCCTCGGCGAGGGCGTCGCCTTCGGCGTCGGCATCTGCCTGCTGATGGAGTACGGCGTCTCCGCCTCCGCGATCGCGGTGAGCTGGGCCGAGTACCTGAACAAGTTCCTCGACCTCGCCTTCGGGGTGAAGATCCCCGAGCAGCTGTCCGGCGCCCCCGGCGGCGGCCACTGGTTCAACCTGCCGGCCCTGCTGCTGGTCGCCATGGTCTGCTTCCTGCTGGTCCGCGGCGTCAGCGAGTCGGCGAAGGTCAACGCGGCCATGGTCGGAATCAAGATCCTGATCCTGCTGCTGTTCGTCGGCGTCGCGCTCACCGGCTTCCACTCCGGCAACCTCACCCCGTTCATGCCGCTCGGCATCGGCGGTGTGCAGGTCGCCGCGTCCAGCATCTTCTTCTCCTTCATCGGCCTGGACGCCGTGTCCACCGCCGGTGAGGAGGTCGAGAACCCGCGCCGCACCCTGCCGCTGGCGATCATCATCTCGCTGGTCGTGGTGACCCTGATCTACATCCTGGTCGCCCTCGCCGGCATCGGTGCCCAGCCGTGGACCAAGTTCGACGGCCAGGAGGCCGGGCTCGCCCAGATCATGCAGGACATCACCGGCCAGGGCTGGCCCGCGATGATCTTCGCGGTCGGCGCGATCATCTCGATCTTCAGCGTCACCCTCGTGGTGATCTACGGCCAGACCCGCATCCTGTACTCGATGGGCCGCGACGGCATGCTGCCCAAGCGCTTCGCCCAGCTCTCCCCGCGCACCGGCACCCCGGTCTGGAACACCATCGTGGTGGGCGTCGGCGTGGGCGCGCTGGCCGCGTTCATCCCGCTGAACGTCCTGGCCGACATCACCAGCCTCGGCACCCTGATCGCCTTCTCGGTGGTCTCGATCGGCGTGATGGTCCTGCGCCGCACCCAGCCCGACCTGCCGCGCGGCTTCAAGGTGCCCGGCTACCCGGTCGTCCCGCTGGTCAGCGTCGCCTTCTGTGTCTACCTGATCGCCGGGCTGCACGCCGACACCTTCCGGGCCGGCGGGATCGCCCTCGCCGTCGCGGTGGTCGTCTACTTCGGCTACAGCATCAAGCACTCCAAGCTGGAGCAGAACGAGGAGCAGGCCGCCCCGGTCGACAGTCCGACCGTCTGACCAGGCCGTTATCCAATCGTGAAGGGCCGCCGCTCGGTACGGCACCCGGCGGCCCTACGCGCGTAGCACCCCGATCGGCGCGGAACGCCATGGCGACAGGGCCCGCTCGGCACCCATAACCTTCCACCATGGTGAGCACCCGCACGCCCGGCTTCTCCCGCCCGCGCGGCCGCTTCACCGGCCGCGCCAGAACGCCGGCCCAGACCGTCAGCGCCGAGGTGCCGTCCAGACCCGGACGGCCGCCGAGAGGCTTCTCGACCCGGCCGTTCCCCCGACAGCGTGGTGAAAGCACGTTTCCGCCCACGCCCGATCGGTGGAATCCCGCCCGGCTCGCCTCGCTGCGCTCGGTCCAGCTGCTCGGCTGTCTGGTCGCGGCCGGCTGGGCCGCCGCCTTCCCCCTGGTCTCCGACCTGCCCAACCAGCGGCTGTGGGGCCTGGTCGCGGCCCCCGCCTACCTGCTGGCCGGGCTGTTCTGCCTGGCCCTGCCGCGCCCTTACGCCCCGCAGGCCGCCGCCGCGGTCGCCCTCGCCGGCGCCGTCTTCGCCCCCCTGGGACTGCTCGCCCTGAGCGGCCGCCACCAGTCCGAGGTCATGGTGGTCGAACGCTCGGCCCACCTGCTGCTCACCACCGGTGACGCGTACCTGCCGCACCCGGTGGTGGTCACCGACTACAACCCCTACCTGCCGGCCATG
Source organism: Kitasatospora sp. NPDC048194 (assembly GCF_043202455.1). Taxonomy (NCBI): domain Bacteria; kingdom Bacillati; phylum Actinomycetota; class Actinomycetes; order Kitasatosporales; family Streptomycetaceae; genus Kitasatospora; species Kitasatospora sp. NPDC048194. The sequence continues at coordinate 63,607 of NZ_JBIDAK010000009.1, read as the reverse complement.
GCCCTGTTCGGGTTGCCGCGCCAGCTGCTCGGCAGCTCCACCGCCTTCACCAGGGTCGCCGGCGACGCGCGCATCTGGTTCGCCCTGACCTTCGTCGCCTGCCTGCTGTGCGCCTGGCGGCTGCTGCGGCCCAGCCGGGACCGCGCGCCGCTGCTGCCGCTGGCCGTGCTCACCGCCTCGCCGCTGATAGCGCTCGCCCTCGCCGTCGGCGGAGTCGACCTGCCGCTGATCGGGGTCTGCTGCCTGGCCATGGCGCTCGCCGAGCGGGACCGGACCGTCGGCGCCGGCCTGGTGCTCGCCCTGGCCTGCAGCCTCAAGTGGACCGCCTGGCCCGCCCTGCCGGTGGCCGTCCTGCTGCTCTGGCGGCTGTACGGGCGCCGGCCCGCCGCCCGCACCGCGCTGATCGGGGTCGGGGTGAGCGCGGCGGTGATCCTGCCGTCCGTCCTGACCCAGCCGGACCAGGTGCGCGACCAGGTGGTGCGCTTCCCGCTCGGGATGACCGCGATCCGCACCCCGGCCGGCAGCCCGCTGCCCGGCAAGGTGCTGGCCGGCTTCGGGCCCACCGGGCACTCGATCTCGCTGGCGCTGATGACGGTGGCCCTGGTCGGGGTGGCGATCTGGCTGCTGGCCCGGCCGCCGGTCTCCGCGATCGCGGCCGCCGACCTGCTGGCCGCGGGCCTGGCGATCGCCTTCACCCTCGCCCCGGCGGGGCGCTTCGGGTACCTGGCGCTGCCGGTCGTCCTGGTGATCTGGCCCCGGCTGGCGGCCCGGCGCTGGAGCAGCCGCCGACCCGTCCCGACCCGGCTGCTGAACGCGCCGCAGCCGGTGCTGCCTGGGCGCTGAGGTCCCGACCGACGGGCGGAACGGCCGAGGGCCGGAGCCTGCGGGGGACGGACCGGGGCCCGCGCGACCGTCACGGTCGAACGGGCTCCGGGAGCCCTCCCGCTCAGCGGCCGGCGGCCGCCTTGAGCAGCGAGGCGACCGCCGGGCCGGCCGCGTCGACGCCGTGGCCGCCGCCCTGGACCTCGGCGGCGACCGCGATGTTGCCGCGGAAGGCGGTGAACCAGCTGTTGGTGGTGGACGCGCCCTGCACCTCGGCGGAACCGGTCTTGGCGCCCGCGTTGTCGGTGATCCCGGCCATCACGTCCTTGGCCGTGCCGCCGACGGCGGTGGCGTTCATCATCGCGCGCAGCTTGGTGGCGACGTCCGGCGCGATCTGGCGGGCCGCCTGCTGCTGCGGCAGGCCGGCGACCAGGATCGGCTGCTTGAACGCGCCGCTCTGGACGGTCGCGGTGATCGAGGCGATGGCCAGCGGGTTCATCTGGACCTTGCCCTGGCCGATGTAGTTCATGGCCTGCTCGTCCTTGCTGCCCGGCGTCGCCGGCACCTTGCCGTCGGCGTTCGGCAGGCCGGTCTTCCACTCCAGGCCGATGCCGTACACGTCCTTGGCCGTGGCGGCGAGCGTCTCCGGCCTGAGGCTGGTCAGGCCCTGGTTGATGAAGGCCGTGTTGCAGGACACCATGAAGTCCTGCTGGAGGGTGTTGTTCGGGAAGGCGCCGGGGAAGTCGTTCGGGATCGCCACCGGGTTGCTGCTCTTCTCCGGGCACGCCACCACGGTGTCCGGGTTGATCCCGGCCTCCAGCAGGGCCGTCGAGGTGACGATCTTCATCGTCGAACCCGGGGCGAGCAGGCCGGTGAAGGCCCGGTTCTGACCGGTGGCCGGCGCGTTGGCGAAGGCCAGCACCTGGCCGGTGCTCGGCTCGATCGCGACGATGGAGCCGGACTTGCCGCCCAGGTCCGTCATCGCCTTCTCGGCGGCGGCCTGGACGGTGTTGTCGATGGTGACCTTGAACGGCTTGCCGGGCTTCGGCTCGACGATGGTGAACAGCTTGTCGGGCGCGGTCTTGCCGGCGGGGTCGGTGATCACCACGGCGCTGCCCGCGTCCTGGTCCTTGTTCGGGTCCGGCGGCAGCAGCTTGCGGGCGTTGTCCTGGAGGCTGGCCATCAGCGCCGGGGTGAGCGAGGCGCCCTGCAGCGGCTTGCCGTTGCGGTCCACCACGGTGGACGGCGGGGCGAAGACCTGCTGGGTGGCGATCGTCTCGGCGCCGGACAGGTGCGGGTGGATCACCGACGGGGCCCAGTGCACGGCCGGGGTGTTGTCGCTCATCTTCACGACGTTCAGGAAGCCGTTGTAGTCCCAGACCCGGCTGGTGCCCTCGAACTCGGCCCGCGCCTTGAAGCCCATCAGGACGCCGGTCGGCCCGGGGGTGGCGGACGGCGAGTCGGTGGCCCCGGGGGTGCCGGTCCCGGACGGGGCCGCGGAGGCCGCGCCGGTGGGCTTGGCCGGGGTGGGCGTGCCGGTGGCGGAGGCGAAGGCCTGGGGCGTGGCGGGGCCGGCCGGGGTGAGGGTCAGCGCGCTCGGCTTCACCGAGTCCTTGAAGGCCGTCAGCGCGGTGGTGGCCGTCGCCGGGTCGTCGGTCAGCGCGGCCGCCTTGGCGATGTCGCCGGACGCCCAGGCCGCCAGGAAGTCCTTCGCACCGCTGGCGGCCTGGTCGGCGGAGGGGGGCTCGGCGACCACCGTCCGGGCCTTCTTGCCGTCGGAGGACCCGGAACCCGAGCCGCCCATCAGGCTGTAGGCGCCGTAGCCGCCGCCCGCCAGGACGACGACGGACACGCCGGTGATGATGCCGATCTTCGCGCCACTGCGCATGGTGCAGGTCCCCCAGGGTCTCGCGGCCGGGCGCAACCGGCCGGGGGCCGGAAACGCGGTACCTCCCCACCCTAGGCAGGGCGGATCGGTGCGCCGACGAAACGCCCGGGACTTGTGACGGATCTGGTACGTGTCGTGCACCGCGTACGGACGGTTCGGGGGTGCCCTGTGTGGGCGGACGGTCCGGCGGCGCCAACCGGGCCGGGGCCGGGCCGGGTGCCGCGACGCGGCTCAGATCCAGGTGTTGAACCACATCCGGCTGCGCCAGTCGTCCAGCGGGATGGTCTGCCCGGTGAACAGCGGGAAGAAGTACAGGAAGTTCCAGACGATCAGCAGCACCAGCAGCCCGGCCGCCGTCGCCCCGATGATCCGGCGGTCCCGGGGGGCGCCCGGCGGCCCGATCAGGGCGCCGAGCAGCATCGTCACGGCGAGCACCAGGAACGGGACGAACACCACCGCGTAGAAGAGGAAGATCGTCCGCTGCTGGTAGAGGAACCACGGCAGGTAGCCGGCCGCCAGGCCGCACAGCAGGGCGCCCGCCCGCCAGTCCCGCCGGAACGCCCAGCGCCACAGGCAGTACACCAGCGCCACCACGGCCGTCCACCACAGCAGCGGGGTGCCCATGCCCAGCACCTCGCGGGCGCAGTCGGCGGCCGTGCAGCCGGCCTGGCCGAACTTCGGGGACTCGTAGTAGAAGGAGACCGGGCGGCCCAGCACCAGCCAGGACCACGGGTTCGACTGGTAGGTGTGGGGGTCGCTCAGGTGGGTGTGGAACTCGTAGACCGTCGAGTGGTAGTGCCACAGGGCGCGCAGGCCCTCGGGTATCCACGGGTAGTCGGTGGAGCGGCCGACCGCCCAGTCCCGGCCCCAGCCGCCCCGGCCGGGCGCGGTGCTGCTGGCGAACCAGCCCCACCAGGAGGCGAGGTAGACGGCCACCGAGACCACGACGACCGACACGAAGGCCGGCACCACGTCCCGGGCGAGCACCGCCAGGTACGGGCGCGGCGCGCCGGCCAGCCGGCGGGCGCCGACGTCCCACAGCACGGTCATCACGCCGAAGGCCGCCGCCACGTACAGCCCGCTCCACTTGGTGGCGCAGGTCAGGCCGACGCAGACGCCGGCCGCGATCCGGTACGGGCGCCAGCCCAGGTGCAGCCGCTGCGCCGCCCGCGCGTCGGCGACCCCGCCCAGCCGGGCCGCCAGCCGGGCCCGGGTGCGGTCGCGGTCCAGCAGCAGGAAGCCGAAGGCGGCGAGCATCCAGAACATCACCACCAGGTCCAGCAGCGCCGCCCGGCTGAGCACCAGGTGCAGGCCGTCCACCGACAGCAGCAGGCCGGCCACGCAGCCCAGCAGGGTCGAGCGGAACATCCGGCGGGCGATCCGAGCCAGCATCAGCACCGACAGGGTGCCGAGCAGCGCCACCGCGAAGCGCCAGCCGAAGGGGTTCATGCCGAACAGCTGCTCGCCCGCGCCGATGATCCACTTGCCGACCGGCGGGTGCACCACGTACGAGGGCGTCGCGCGGTACGGGACGGCCGCGCCCGGCGTCATGATCGTCGTGTTGGCGTCCTCCGGCCAGCTGATCTCGTAGCCGCCGTGCCAGAGCGCGTAGGCGTCCTTGGCGTAGTAGGTCTCGTCGAAGATGATCGCGTGCGGCTGCCCCAGGTTCGTGAACCGCAGCAGCCCGGCGAACACCGCCACCGCGATCGGACCCAGCCAGCCGGACCAGCGGCACAGCAGGTACCAGAGGCCCTGCGGCAGCCGGACGCCCAGCCGCAGCAGCAGCGGTGACTGCGGGACGTCCCGCGCGGTCACCCCGGAGCCGTCCGGCATCGGGGGCGCCAGGCGCTCGGTGAGCGTCGCGGTCGGGCCCGGGCGGTAGCCGTACCGGGCCAGGCGCTCCCGCCAGCCCGGCGCCGCCTCCGGGGGCGACGCGGGCCCGGCCCCCGTGGTCGGAGCCGGGCGGGGGGACGGCAGGCCGACACCGCCCTGCGCGGAGTGGTCCGTACCAGTGGGCGTCTGCGCCGCCGTGTCGCCGTTCATCCGCCACATCGTAGGGGCGCTCTTCGCACGGTTGAGCGGTCCCTCGGAAGCTGCCCGAATCATCACCAAACGCCCCGGGGTGGCGGAGCTGCGAGGATGGGGCCCGTGACAGGAGTACTCGTTCTCGCAGGCACCCCCATCGGCGACGTCTCGGACGCCCCGCCCCGACTGCTCACCGAGCTGGCCGCGGCGGACGTCATCGCGGCCGAGGACACCCGGCGGCTGCGCCGGCTCACCCAGGCGCTCGGGGTGACCCCGACCGGGCGGGTCCTCTCCTACTTCGAGGGCAACGAGGTCGCCCGCACCCCCGAGCTGGTCGAGGCGCTGCTCGGCGGTGCCCGGGTGCTGCTGGTGACCGACGCCGGGATGCCCTCCGTCTCCGACCCCGGCTACCGGCTGGTGGCGGCGGCCGTCGCGGCGGAGGTGAAGGTCACCGCCGTCCCCGGGCCGTCCGCGGTGCTCACCGCGCTCGCGCTGTCCGGCCTGCCCGTCGACCGGTTCACCTTCGAGGGCTTCCTGCCGCGCAAGACCGGGGACCGGGCCCGGCAGCTGGCCTCGATCGCGGCCGAGCCGCGCACCATGGTCTTCTTCGAGGCGCCGCACCGGATCGCCGAGGCGCTGGCCGCGATGGCCGAGGCCTTCGGGCCCGGGCGCCCGGCGGCCGTGTGCCGCGAGCTCACCAAGACCTACGAGGAGGTCAAGCGCGGGCCGATCGGCGAGCTGGCGGCCTGGGCGGCCGACGGGGTCAAGGGCGAGATCACCGTCGTGGTGGCCGGCGCCCCGCCGGCCGCGCCCCGGGAGCTGACCCCCGCCGAGCTGGCCCGGCTGGTCGCCGTCCGCGAGGAGGCCGGGGAACGCCGCAAGGAGGCCATCGCGGCCGTCGCGGCGGAGCTGTCCGTGCCCAAGCGGGAGGTCTTCGACGCCGTCGTCGCGGCCAAGAAGGACGGCCTGGACGGGGTTCTGAAAAAGGGGTGAATTCCGGGGGTTGCGGGGCTGGCGGGGAGTCGTACCTTGGAATGAGGCCCCGATAAACCCCCGCTCAGCTGAAGTTTCGGTCCCGGTTCCGGCAGTCCGGGAGGCCCTTCGTATAGGACTTCCCAATGCGCATCCAATTCTTCACAAGCAGGGCTTCGGTCGGGGCGGTCCGGGCATTTCCTGGAACGGAAAGACCCAGCCGGGCGAGCGCCCGACGGGCACTGGGAGAAGGCTATGAGCGACACGATCGGTAGCCCCCGCAGTGGCAACGCACTGGGCGCACCCGGACTGTCCGGGCGGCCGCACACTCCCGTCGAGACCGTACGGGAGGCCTACTCCTTCGCGTGCCTGCGCTGCGGGTACGGCTGGGAGCAGGCGTACGACATCGAGCACCACGTCGCCAAGGACGGCCACGTCGTGTTCGAGTACCACGCCAACGGTGTCCGGGTACCGTCTCCGCTGCTCAAGCCGACCTGCCCGGGGTGCGGCGGCCACACCGTCCGGATCATGCGCGAGGGCCGGGTGGCCTCCGCCGACCAGCCCTGGCAGCACGCCCCCGGCTACCCGGCGCACGCCGAGCCGGCCGGGGCGCCCCCGGTGCCCAGGCCCGAGAAGGACAAGCCGCGCGGACGCTGGGCCCGGTTCTGGTCGCGGCTGCTGGGCTGACCGCCGGCACGGGGAGCGCAACCGGGCCGCCCACCGCGAGCAGCGCGGCGGGCGGCCCGGCGGGTGCGGACCGCGGGGTGCGGCCCGTTGCGCCGGGGCGATCGCGGGGGCAATGCGGTCGAGGCGGGTGTTCGGGCCCGACTAAGCTTTCCGACCATGGCGGCCACTGCAGAGCACAGCACCACCGGGGCGAGCGCCCCGGCGTACTACGTTTCCACCCCGATCTACTACGTCAACGACCGTCCGCACCTGGGCCACGCGTACACCACGGTGGCGGGCGACGTCCTCACCCGCTGGCACCGCCAGCGCGGCGAGAAGGTGTGGTACCTGACCGGCACCGACGAGCACGGCCAGAAGATCATGCGGACCGCCGAGGCCAACGGCGTCAGCCCGCAGGAGTGGTGCGACAAGCTGGTCGAGGAGGCCTGGAAGCCGCTCTGGAAGCACCTGGAGATCGCCAACGACGACTTCATCCGCACCACCGAGGAGCGGCACACCGCCCGGGTGCAGGAGTTCGTCCAGGACCTGTACGACAAGGGCGAGATCTACAAGGGCGGCTACTCCGGCCCGTACTGCGTCGGCTGCGAGGAGTTCAAGCTCCCCGCCGAACTGCTGGACGGCGCCACCGAGGACGAGAAGCTCTGCTCCGTCCACAAGCGGCCGGTCGAGTGGCTGGAGGAGGAGAACTACTTCTTCCGCCTCTCCGCCTACGGCCCCAAGCTGCTGGAGTTCTACGCCGCCAACCCGGGCTTCATCCAGCCCGCGCCGGCCCGCAACGAGGTGCTGCGCTTCGTCGAGCAGGACCTGAAGGACCTCTCGATCTCCCGCTCCACCTTCAACTGGGGCGTCCCGCTGCCCTGGGACGAGAAGCACGTCCTCTACGTGTGGGTGGACGCGCTGCAGAACTACATCACCGCGGCCGGCTACGGCAGCGACCCGGAGCGCTTCGCCGAGCTGTGGCCGGCCTCCGTCCACCTGGTCGGCAAGGACATCCTCCGCTTCCACGCCGTCATCTGGCCCGCCATGCTGATGGCCGCCGGCCTGCCGCTGCCCAAGCGGGTCGTCGCCAACGGCTGGCTGATGGTCGGCGGCGAGAAGATGTCCAAGTCCAACCTGACCGGCATCGCGCCCACCGACCTCACCTCGCACTTCGGCGTGGACGCGTACCGCTACTACTTCCTGCGGGCGATCCCGTTCGGCACGGACGGCTCGTTCTCCTGGGAGGACTTCACCGCCCGGTACACCTCCGAACTGGCCAACGACTTCGGCAACCTGGCCTCCCGGACCGCCGCGATGGTCGGCAAGTACTTCGGCGGGGAGCTGCCGGCCCCGGCCGCGCACGGTGCGGCCGAGCAGGCCGTCGCCGACGGGCTCGCCGCGGCCGTCGCCGCCGCCGACCTGAAGATCGGCGAGGAGCTGGACTTCGCCGGCGGCCTCGCGGCGATCTTCGAGTTCGTCAAGCAGGTCAACGGCTACCTCACCGAGCAGGAGCCGTGGAAGGTCGCCAAGGACGACTCGGCGGAGGGCCGGGCGCGCCTGGCGACCATCCTCTACACCGCCGCCGAGGCGCTGCGCGGCACCGCCGTCCTGCTCAACCCGGTGATGCCGGCCACCGCCGAGAAGCTGTGGGCCTCGCTGGGTGCCGCCGAGGGCCTCGGCGCGCTCGCCGAGCAGACCGTCGCCACCGCCGGTGACTGGGGCCGGCTGCCCGCCGGCGCCACCGTCACCAAGGGCGAGATCCTGTTCCCCCGCCTGGAAGAGAAGCCGGCCTCCTGATGCCCGCCAAGGACGACGACCGGTCGACCCCGCCGCCGCTGCCGGAACCCCTGGCCGTGGCGGTGGCCGACTCGCACACCCACCTCGACATGCAGGCCGGCACCCCGGCCGAGGGACTGGGCCGGGCCGCCTCGGTCGGCGTCACCACGGTCGTCCAGGTGGGCTGCGACGTGCCCGGCTCACGCTGGGCCGCCGAACTGGCGGCCCAGTACGAGCAGGTGCACGCGGCCGTCGCCCTGCACCCCAACGAGGCGCCGCGGATCTTCCTCGGCGACCATGGGGGCACCTCCCAGCCCTCTGGGGCTGGGGGAGGCTGGTCCGGCCAGCGGCGCCCGGCGGGCGGCCGCGCGGCGCTGGACGAGGCGCTCGCCGAGATCGACGCCCTGGCCGCGCTGCCGCAGGTGCTCGCCGTGGGCGAGACCGGCCTGGACTACTTCCGCACCGGGCCGGAGGGCGTGGAGATCCAGAAGGAGTCGTTCCGCCGCCACATCGAGATGGCCAAGCGGCACGGCAAGGCCCTGGTCATCCACGACCGGGACGCCCACGAGGACGTCATCGCCGTCCTGCTGGCCGAGGGCGCCCCGGACCGGACCGTCTTCCACTGCTACTCCGGCGACGCCGAGATGGCCAAGGTCTGCGCCGAGCACGGCTGGTACCTCTCCTTCGCCGGCCCCGTCACCTTCAAGGCCAACCAGCCGCTGCGCGACGCCCTGCTCGCCACCCCGCTGGACCGGATCCTGGTCGAGACCGACGCGCCCTTCCTCACCCCGCACCCGTACCGGGGGCGGCCCAACGCCCCGTACCTCATCCCGGTCACGGTGCGGTCGATGGCCGCGACCCTGGGGCTGCACGAGGACGAGCTGTCGGCGGCGATCGCGGAGAACACGGCCCGGGCCTTCGGGTACTGAGCCGGGCGGCCTCCGGTCCGGCGGGTCCGGGCGGTGATCCGGATCGGCGGGTCCGGGCGGTGATCCGGATCGGCGCGTCCGGGCGGTGATCCGGATCGGCGCGTCCGGGCGGCGCCCTCCGCGCCCGTATCCTTGGCGCGTGAGCACCACCGACCCCACCCCTGACAGCCGCCCCCAGCCCCCGGCCGGGGGAACCCCCTTGCTGGGCAGCGCCGACATCCGGGAGCTGGCGGCCGCGTTCGGCGTGAAGCCGACCAAGCAGCGCGGGCAGAACTTCGTCATCGACGGCAACACCGTGCGGCGGATCGTCCGCGCCGCCGAGGTGACGGAGCAGGACGCGGTGGTGGAGGTCGGGCCGGGGCTCGGCTCGCTCACGCTGGCGCTGCTCGAGATCGCCCGGCACGTCACGGCGGTCGAGATCGACCCGGTGCTGGCCCGGCACCTGCCGGACACCGTCGCGGCCCGGATGCCCGGTCGTGCGGACTCCTTCGACCTGGTCCTCAGCGACGCCATGGAGGTCACCGAGCTGCCCGGGCCGGCGCCCACCGCACTCGTCGCCAACCTGCCGTACAACGTCGCCGTGCCCGTCCTGCTGCACATGCTGGCGACCTTCCCCAGCATCGAGCGGACCCTGGTCATGGTGCAGAGCGAGGTCGCCGACCGGCTCGCCGCCAAGCCCGGCAACAAGGTGTACGGCGTCCCGTCGGTCAAGGCCAACTGGTACGCGGACGTGAAGCGGGCTGGGGCGATCGGGCGCAACGTGTTCTGGCCCGCCCCCAACGTCGACTCCGGGCTGGTCTCGCTGATCCGCCGCGAGCCGCCGAAGACCACCGCCAGCCGTGAGGAGGTGTTCGCGGTCGTCGACGCCGCCTTCGCCCAGCGGCGCAAGACCCTGCGCGCCGCCCTGGCCGGCTGGGCCGGCTCCGCCGCCGGGGCGGAGCAGGCGCTCGCCGCCGCCGGGATCGACCACAAGCTGCGCGGCGAGATGCTGACGGTGGAGCAGTTCGCCGCGATCGCCGAGCACAAGCCCAAGGACATCGCGTGATCACCGTACGGGTGCCGGCCAAGGTCAACGTCCAGCTCGGAGTCGGCGGACTGCGCGCCGACGGCTTCCACGACCTGGCCAACGTCTTCTTCGCCGTCGCGCTCGGCGACGAGGTCACGGCGAGCGAGTCGTCCGACGGCATCACGCTGTCCTGCTCCGGGCCGGACGCCGAAGCCGTCCCGCTGGACGACAGCAACCTCGCCGCCCGCGCGGCCCGGCTGCTCGCCGCCCACCACGGGATCGCCGACCCCGCGGTGCACCTGCACATCGCCAAGGCCATCCCGGTCGCCGGCGGCATGGCCGGCGGAAGCGCCGACGGCGCCGCCGCGCTGGTCGCCTGCGACGCGCTGTGGAAGCTGGACACCCCCGTCGGGACGCTGCTGGAACTGGCCGCCGAACTGGGCTCCGACGTGCCGTTCGCCCTGGTCGGCGGCGTCGCGCTGGGCCGCGGCCGCGGCGAGATCCTGGAGCCGCTCGCCGCCTCCGGCACCTTCCACTGGGTCTTCGCGGTCGCCGACGGCGGCCTGTCCACCCCCGCCGTCTTCCGCGAGTGCGACCGGCTGCGCGAGGAGGCCGGCACCGGCTCCGGCGACACCGACGTCCCCACCCCCGACGCCGACCCGGCCCTGCTCGCCGCGCTCGCCCAGGGCGACGCCGTCGCCCTCGCCGCCGCGCTCGCCAACGACCTGCAGCCCGCCGCGCTGTCGCTGCGTCCCTCGCTGGCGGCCACCCTGCGGGCCGGCACCGAAGCGGGAGCGCTCGGCGCCCTGGTCTCCGGCTCGGGGCCGACCTGCGCGTTCCTGGCCAAGGACGCCGACGCGGCCGCCGCCGTCGCCGAGGCGCTGCGCGCCTCCGGCACCTGCCGCACCGCGCACGCCACGTACGGGCCGGTACCGGGGGCGTCGGTGCTCTGAGTCCGTCGTTGTACGGGCCGGTACCGGGGGCGTCGGTGCTCTGAGTCCGTCGTTGTACGGGCCGGTACCGGGGGCATCGGCGCTCTGAGTCCGTCGTTCGGGTCACCGCCAGCCCATTAGGCTGGGGTGACCGGGGTGCCCCCGAGACGGGGGCGGGCCCAGCCCCCACCCCGCAACCGCCGAACCCAGGAGCGCAGCACACGTGGCCGTCAACCTCGCCACCATCGAGTCCGTCACGAAGGTCTACGGCACCCGCGCCCTGCTGGACGCGGTCAGCCTGGGCGTGAGCGAGGGCGACCGGATCGGCGTCGTCGGCCGCAACGGCGACGGCAAGACCACCCTGATCCGGATGCTCGCCAAGCTGGAGGAGCCCGACGGCGGCCGGATCACCTGGAACGGCGGCCTCCAGCTGGCCGTCCTCACCCAGCACGACTCGCTCGACCCCACGGCCACCATCCGGCACGAGGTCATCGCCGACCGCGCCGACCACGAGTGGCTCGGCGACGCCCGCATCCGCGACATCATCGAGGGCCTCTTCGGCGGCCTCGACCTGCCCGGCTTCACCGACGGCCTCGACACCGTCATCGGCCCGCTCTCCGGCGGCGAGCGGCGCCGCATCGCCCTCGCCAAGCTGCTGCTCGGCTCGCCCGACCTGATCGTCCTGGACGAGCCCACCAACCACCTCGACGTCGAGGGCATCAACTGGCTCGCCCAGCACCTGCAGAAGCGCCGCTCGGCACTCGTCTGCGTCACCCACGACCGCTGGTTCCTCGACCAGGTCTGCACCCGGATGTGGGACGTCCAGAACGGCGAGGTGCACGAGTACGAGGGCGGCTACTCCGACTACGTCTTCGCCCGCGCCGAGCGCTCCCGGATCGAGGCCGTCGAGGAGCAGAAGCGCCAGAACCTCGCCCGCAAGGAACTCGCCTGGCTCCGCCGCGGCGCCCCCGCCCGCACCTCCAAGCCGCGCTACCGGATCGAGGCCGCCAACGCCCTGATCGCGGACGTGCCGGAGCCGCGCGACAAGAGCGAGCTGAGGAAGTTCGCCAACGCCCGCCTCGGCAAGACCGTCTTCGACCTGGAGAACGTCACCGTCAAGGCCGGCCCCAAGCTGCTGCTGGAGAACCTCACCTGGCAGCTCGGCCCCGGCGACCGGATCGGCCTGCTCGGCGTCAACGGCGCCGGCAAGACCTCGCTGCTGCGCGCCCTGCGCGACGCGTACGCCTCCGAGGGCGACGTGCAGCCGGCCTCCGGGGTGATCAAGGTCGGCAAGACCGTGCGGCTCGCCTACCTGTCCCAGGAGGTCGCCGAGCTGGACCCGGCCACCCGGGTGCTGCAGGCCGTCGAGCAGGTCCGCTCCCGGGTCGACCTCGGCAAGGGCCGGGAGATGAGCGCCGGTCAGCTCTGCGAGCAGTTCGGCTTCGGCAAGGACAAGCAGTGGACGCCGGTCGGCGACCTGTCCGGCGGCGAGCGGCGGCGGCTGCAACTGCTGCGGCTGCTCATGGACGAGCCCAACGTGCTGTTCCTCGACGAGCCCACCAACGACCTGGACATCGAGACGCTCAACCAGCTGGAGGACCTCCTCGACGGCTGGCCCGGCTCGATGATCGTCATCAGCCACGACCGGTTCTTCATCGAGCGGACCACGGACGTGGTGCACGCGCTGCTCGGCGACAGGAAGATGCGGATGCTGCCGGGCGGCGTCGACGAGTACCTGGAACGGCGGGCCCGGATGGCGGCCGCAGCCGCCGCGACCCCCGCTGCCGCCGCCCCCGCCCCGGCCGCCGAGGCCGGCGCCGCCCCCGGACTGTCCGGCGGGGACCTGCGGGCGGCGAAGAAGGAGATGCAGAAGCTGGAGCGGCAGATCGCCAAGCTCGACGAGAAGGAGTCCAAGCTGCACGCCCAACTCGCCGAGCACGCCGCCGACTTCTCCAAGGTCGCGGAGCTGGACGGGCAGCTGCGCGCCGTCCGGGAGGAGAAGGAGGAGCTGGAGATGACCTGGCTGGAGCTGGCCGAACAGGTCTGAGGCGCTGCTTGCCGGGGCGGGTCTGAGCCGGTCCCTGGCGGGCCGGTACGGGCCTGGGTCACTCCCTGCCGGGCGGGTCTGAGTCACTCCTGCCGGGTCGGTACGGGTCTGGGTCACTCGGCCGAGCAGGCCTGGGTCACTCCCTGCCCAGCAGGCTCTCCAACTCGTCCGCCGCACGGCCCAGCGCGCTGAGCGCCGGGTCGTGCGGCGCCGTCGGACGGGCCGTCGGCCCCGTCGGCGGGCGGTGCTCCCGGGCCGCGGCCGCCAGTTCGTCCAGGGCCCGGCGCACCCGGTCGGTCTCCACCGGATCGGGCACCCGGCCGCCGTACCGCACCTGCGCGGCGAAAGCCGCCACCGCGCCGCCCAGCCGCTCCAACGCGGCGGTCGCCGGCAGCCACTGCTCGGCCAGCCGCCCGGTGGGCGGCGGTTCCGCCAGCCCCTGCCGCACCTCCTGACGGGCGTCCGCCAGCGAGCGGTAGGCGGTGCGGCGCAGCCAGACCCCTCCGGAGCCCTGTCCGGTCACCGCGTCGAGATAGGCCCGCAGGGCGGTGGTCGCAGCCGCCAGGCGCGGCTCGATGCGGTGCCGCGGGCGTTCCGGCCACAGCAGGTAGCCGAACAGCAGCACCACCGCACTCGCGAGGACCGAGTCCAGCACCCGGGGCCAGAACTCCACGTCACTGCGCTGCCCGCCGAGTTGGAGCAGCAGCAGCGCCATCGGGGTCATCACCACGGTGTTCAGCCCGTAGTGCGCGGCGGTGGCGTACGGCAGCAGGGCGACGCACAGCGCGGCCACCGCGAGCAGCGCCCACGGCCCGGTGGTGAGCGACAGCAGCGCCGCCGTGACGACCACGCCCACCACCGTGCCGACCGCCCGGCTCACCGCGCGCAGGAACACCGAGCCGAGATCCGGCTTCAGCACGAAGGCGATCGTCATGGGCACCCAGTAGCCCTTGCTGAGCGGGTAGTGGGCGGTGACCGCCGCACCGACGGCGATGCACAGCGCGACCCGCAGCCCGTACCGGACCGAGGGACGCGACCACAGCCGCGCCCGCAACCGCCACGGGTGGGGCGGAGGCGGGGGAGCCGTCCCGAGGTCCGCCTCCCGCCCCGCCACGACGTCCGCGGCCGCGCGCAGCGCCACGTCCAGGGCCTGCCGCGCCGGGGTGTCCGGCCGCCACCGGGGCACCACCACCTCGCCGCCGCCCTGCCGCACCGCCGCCGCCAACCGCCCGGGCACCGCGGCCACCTCCGGCGGGACGGGGCGCCAGGCCCACAGCAGACCGGTCGCGGCCTCGGTGGCGGCCAGGGCCGCCTCGTACGCGCGGTGGAGACCGCTGCCGCCGGGCGGGTTGGGCCCGAGGTCCTGGAACTGGTTCAGCCGGGCGGTCAGCACCCGGCGCGATCCGGCACCCCGGGGAGTGCCCAGGTCCGCGAGGGTGCGGCCGAGCGCCTCGTAGACGGCGGCCAGCGCACGGCGGCGGGGATCCGCCGCCGAGCGGTGGCCCGCCCCCACCGGCAGCCCGAGGACGACCACCAGCCCCGCGCCCGCCGGCATCATCGCCGCCGCCGCCCACCACGGGTGCGGCAGCGGCATCCCGCCACCCAGCGCCGCCGACACCAGCAGCAGCATCCCCGCCGCCGACCCGCGCGGACCGGTCGCGCTCACCGCCCCGGACACGAAACCGACGAGCGTCAGCGCCCCGCCCAGCACACCCGCACCCACCTGGGCGTGCTGCAACGCCGATCCGATGAGCATGCCGAGCGCGGAAGCCGACACGGCCGTCGCGATCCGGCCGATCCGCTGCCGAACCGGCTCGACCCGGTCGTTCATCGTGGCGTGCATGGCACCGAGCCCCGCGAACACCGCCAGATCCATGCGGTGCGTCAGCAGACCGACCGCCAGCGGCACCCCCATGCCGAGCGCCGCACGGACCATCAACGCCCACGGCACCGGCGGCCGGGCAGGGCGCACGGCGCGGGCCCACCAGGAGGTGGCCAGGGAGGAGCTCATGCGGTCACGTCCGTTCTGCGGCCTCGGGTCGCTGCTGTGCGACATTGCGCGGCAGATGGGGCGTACCGGACCAGTCTACCGAGGCACCTGACGGCCGCCTCCACGTGTCAGGTTCGTACCGATCGCGCCCGGGCGGGCCAAGGGCCCTGCCGGGCCGACAGGGGCGGTGGCTACGATGACGGAGGGGAAAACCGCCCCAGGACGGGCGGTCACACCGACCAGGACGGCAAGACCGAGAAGTTGACGGTGCGTAGCGGCGGGAAGCACCCGGGCATTGCCCGGAGCGCCCTGCCGTACGGGGGAGAGGTGAACTGCTGTGGCAGATGACGGCAAGCCGGTGACGACCACCAACCCGACGAATCCCGCGGGAACGGGCCCCGCACCTTCGCCCACTGACGCCAAACCGTACGTGCTGCCCACCAACCCGAAGATGTACGGCCCCACGATCAGCGAGTCGCAGACGTACGGGGACGCCAACGCGCTGGTCGCCGCCTTCGGCAAGCACGACGTCAAGGTGGAGCTGGACACGCTCACCACCTTCACGACCAAGATCGAGGCGCTTCTCTCCGCGATGGAGGGATCGGCCGCGGCGCCGTACAAGCTGGAGGAGCAGAAGCTGACCCAGGGAAGCTTCGTCAGCGGGGACAATCCCGGATCCTTCACGGAGGCAGTGGACCTCACGTCCGCCTACAGCAAGGTTCACTCCCAGCTCGTGAAGTTCCACAAGGAGTTCAAGGCCCAGATCGAGGCCATGCAGCACGCCGTCGCCACGACGGCCGGCACGTACTCGACCAACGAGGAGAACACGACGGCCGCCCAGAAGGCGGTCGCGAAGGGCGCGGACGCCGCCTCGCCCACGACGAAGGACAACACGAACCTCTGACGGCGTTACGGGAGATCCAGGGGGAGAACGGGGAGCAGGTCATGGCAGGAGAATCGAAGTACCACGCGATGGAGCACGCCGAGCTCAGGGACTTCGTCGTGTCGACGCAGCCGGACATGGTGCTGAAGCGGGCCCGTCAGCTCGAAGCCGCCGGTCGTGTCCTGGCGGAGCTCAGTAGTGCCCTTCAGACCCACCTGGGCCAGGTCCAGTGGGAAGGACAGGCGGCTGAGAACTTCAAGACCTGGGTCGGGAACCTGTACAAGTCCGCCGCGATCATCGGCCAGCACTCGACCACCGCCGGCAGCGCCATGACCCAGGCCGGCGAAGCCCTCAGCACGGCCAAGGTCGCGATGCCTCCGCTTCCCACGGAAGCGATGAAGGTCGTCGCCAAGTACGAGGGACAGGTCGTTCCGGCCGGAATCCAAGGCAAGCTTGCGGTGGGCCAGACGGTCGACGACTACATGAAGGGGACTCCGGACGGCAAGGGCTGGGTGAGCACGGCGGAGTACAACAAGGCCAAGGCGACCGTCGAGAAGGAGCATCAGGAAGCCAGCCACCAGGTGGTGAACCTGGCCCAGGCGTACAGCGCGGCCACCACCACCCTGAACGAGATTCCCACGGACGTGGTCCTGCCAGGTACGCCTGGGGAGAACGCCAATAAGGGCGGTTCCGAGTACACCGGGGGCAGCAGCAGCTACGGCGGCGACGGCGGCTCGGTGCGTAGCTCGCGATCGGGGGGTGGAAGCGGCTACACCCCGTCAGGTGGAGGTAGTCACGGTGGCGGCTCAGTGACGCCGCACATCCCGGAACCGGGTTCGACCGAGCCTTCCGGGCCGGGGCATGTGACTCCCACTCACCCGCACGGGGGCGGCCAGCTGCCGCCGGCACCACAAGACCCAGGCTCCGTGATCCCGCCGAATCATCCGTCCGGCCCGGTCAACCATCCGGGCACCGATCTGAACAGCCTGCCGACGCTTCCGACGCAAACCGGCCCTGGCGGCGGCCCCGCGCCGACGGAGGGGCCGACCGCGACCACCGTCCTTCCGGGTGGCCCCGGCGGGGGGCCCACTGGTCCTGGCGGGGGTCCGATGTCCGGCTTTCCGATTGGGCCTGGTGGGGGATCTGTCCAGGCCAAGGGCAGTGGCTCCGGCTACCTCCCCGGCAAGGGAGGCAATACCAACGCCCGCGCGCCGTTCGGCGGTCAGGCGCCGAGCAAGAACGGGAGCCCGGGTCTTCCGTCCGGGACGGTCTTCGGCGCTCGCGAAGCCGGACCGGGGGGTGGTCGGGTCGGCGGACAGAACGGCATGAACGGTATGCATCCCGGTATGGGCGGTGGCCACGGCGGCGCCGTCGGTGCGGGCGGGAGCTCGCGCGGCCGGGGCCTGGCGTCGACCGCCGGCGGGACGGTCGGCGGTCGGAAGGGTCCAGCCGCTGGTGGGGAGTTCACGCCGGGTGGCACGGGCTTGCGCAACCGGGCGGCCGCAGCGGAAGCCGCCGAGGGCAGCGGCCGCTCCGGGCAGAACGGCACGATGGCACCCGGAATGGCGGGCCACGGCGGCCGAAATGAACGCAGCCGTCGGCACCGGGCCGACTACCTGCATGAGGATGAGGAGACGTGGACGAGCGGTACTCCGCACAGCAACCCCGACGTGATTGAGTAGGACCGCAACGACTGCCCGGCCACTGGGCTCATCCCAGTGGCCGGGCATGCTTGTTCGGGGAGTCGGCCTTGCCGATTGGGACACTGACGAGGAGCTGTGATGGGGCGGACAAGGTCGCGTGCGCACGGGCGGGAATTTGCCGCAGGGCTTCTGGCTGTGGGGCTTCTGCTGGGGCCAGCCGCGTTGCCGGCGGCAGCAGCCGACTCAATCCGTGCGGATCAATGGCATCTGGACGCCATGCATGCACCGGAAATGTGGAAAGTCTCCCAGGGGCAGGGCATTACGGTCGCAGTCATCGACGGTGGCTTCAAGCTGGACCATCCGGACCTGGCGGGACAGTTCCTCCCCGGCAAGGATTTCAGCGGAAGCCCCGGCGGAGTCGGCTCCTATGCCGATGATCACGGAACGCAGATGGTCGGCCTCATTGCGGGAACTGGAAAGGCCAATGGGGGGAAAGGCGCTTACGGACTGGCGCCCGGAGTCAAGATTCTTCCCTTGAAGATCAATAATGGCTCCGTTGGTCCTCTCGTCTCGGCCGACTTCCTGGATCAGATCGGTCAGGCTGTCACCTACGCCGTCGACCAAGGGGCGAAAGTCGTCAGCATTTCCCAGGGCATCGACTCGGTGACAGCCATCCCGCCGGACGTGGCCAAGCTGAACAAGATCCTTGCGGCGGCGCGAACCAAGGGCGTGTTGATCTTTTCTGCAGTAGGAAACGAGGCGCAGACGGGAAATCCCGTCGATTATCCGGGGGCGCTCCCCAACGTCGTGGGAGTCGGCGCGGTCGACCAGAACGGCACTGTGACCGATGAGTCCGAACGCGGACCGCAGGTCGCGCTGGTCGCCCCGGGCAAGGACACGATCGCGCCTTGCCCGGGGCCGACGGGATATTGCAAGGGCCACGGTACGTCCGATGCGACCGCACTGGCGTCCGCCTCGGCGGCGCTGGTTTGGGCCGTCCACAAGGATTGGACGGCGAACCAGGTCCTGCGGGTGCTCATCAACACCGCCGGTAGGTCGAACGGTGGCACGGGCCGGACGGATGGTGCCGGGTGGGGTGCCGTTCGGCCGCGCATCGCGTTGACGGATCCCGGTGATCCGGGGCCGGCCGATGTGTCGCCGCTTCCGGCTGACGCGGCTTCGCCTTCGGCGCCTCCGTCGGCTTCGGCGTCCGCCTCCGCTCCCGCGTCGTCGGTGCCGAGCCCTGCCGCGACCCCGAGCGAGGTGGCCGTCGGCGCTCCGTCCGCGCAGCCGACGGCCGGTGCGTCGTCCGGGTCGGGTGGCGGCGGCGCGCTGCCGGTCGTGGCCGGGGTGGTGGCCGGGCTGGTGGTGGTCGCCGGTGCGGTGTTCGCGGTGTTGCGGCGGCGGGTGTCTGCGGGGCCGTCCGGGGACGTCGTCGTTCCGCCGGTGCCTGCGCAGCAGCCGATGGCGCCGCCGCCGTCGTACCAGCCGCCGGTGCCGCCGGAGGACAACCCGTACGCGCGGTAGCGGGACGGGCGTTGGGGCCGCGAGGGCGCCGGGGTGCCCGGTGTCCTCGCGGACGTGTGTCGGCCGGGGGTGCCCGGGTCGCGGGGAGCGGGGAGTGGCGCCCCGGCGTGGGCCGCGTGGTGTGCGCCCGGGTCACTCGGGTGGCGGCTGGTGGGCGACGTCGAGGCCTGGCGAGGGTGGTGGTATGGATGCGGAGGGTGCTTGGCGGGTAGGGCAGTTGCGGCGGGCGGCGGCTGCGGCGCTGATCGGGACGGCGATCGAGTTCTACGACTTCTTCCTGTACGGGACGGCGGCCGCGCTGGTGTTCGGGCCGGTGTTCTTTCCCGGGCTCGGCACGGTGGGCGCGCTGTTGGCGGCGTTCTCGGTGTACGCGGTGGCGTTCCTGGCACGGCCGTTGGGGGCGGTGGTGTTCGGGCACTTCGGTGACCGGGTGGGGCGGAAGGCGACGCTGGTGGTGTCGTTGCTGTCGATGGGGTTGGCGACGGCGGCGGTGGGGTTGCTGCCGGGGTTCGCGGCGTGGGGGTGGTGGTCGCCGGCGCTGCTGGTGGTGTTGCGGGTGTGCCAGGGCGTCGGCCTGGGCGGGGAGTGGGGTGGGGCGGCGCTGCTGATCGCGGAGAACGCGCCGGCGGAGCGGCGGGGGCGGTACGGGGGGTTCCTGCAGCTGGGGCCGACGGGTGGGTTCGTGCTGGCGAACGGGGTGTTCCTGGCGCTCCAACTCGGCTTGGACGGGCGGACGTTCCGGGAGTGGGGCTGGCGGGTGCCGTTCGTGGCCTCGCTGGTGCTGGTGGCGGTGGGGCTGTTCGTGCGGCTGCGGTTGGAGGAGTCGCCGTTGTTCCGGGCGGCCGGGCGCGGGGAGCGGCCGCCGGTGGTGGAGGTGGTGCGCGAGCACTGGCGGCCGGTGTTGGCGGGCGGTGGCGCGATCACCGTGGGGTACGCGTTGTTCTACCTGACCACGACGTACGCGCTGGCGTACGCGACGTCCGGTCTCGGGCTGGCGAGCACGGTGGTGCTGTCGATGCTGCTGGTCGGTGCGGCGGGGATGGCGGCCATGGTGTGGCTGAGCGCCTCGCGCAGTGACCGTTGGGGCCGGCGGCGGACGTTGCGGTGGGCGACGTGGCTGGCGGCGGGCTGGTCGCCGTGGGTGTTCCCGCTGTTGGAGACGACGCGGCGGCCGCTGGTGTTCGTCGGGCTGGCGGGGGCGATGGTGGTGCTGGGCTGCATGTTCGGGCCGCTGGCGGCGTTCCTGCCGGAGCTGTTCCCGACCCGGGTGCGCTACACGGGCGCCGCGCTGACGTACAACCTGGGCGGGGTGGTCGGCGGTGCGACGACGCCGCTGGTGGCGACCAGGTTGACGGCGGCGTACGGGACGGCGCAGCCGGTGGGTTGGTACGTGGCGGGGTTGGGCCTGCTGGCCCTGGCGTGTCTGCGGCTGCTGCCCGAGACCACGGGGGCCGAGCTGGCCGCGGTGGACGGCGGACGCCGCCGGGCGCCCGTTCTGGGGGCGGATCCGGCGGCGTAGGCGCACCCGGGAGGCCGGCCGGCGAGGCCGGCGGGTCGACCGGTCAGTCGGCCAGGGCGGCGAGCCGGCCAGGGCAGCGAGCCGGCTGGGCCGGTGGGTCGACCGGTCAGCCGGCCAGGGCGGCGCGGCCGGCGAGCACGACGGCGGTGTGCTGGGCGACGCGTCCGCCGAGGTGCTCGGCGGTCGCGATGTCGGCCTTGTGGACGGCCTCGGCGCCGGCGTCGGCCGGCGTGGAGGCGGCGGCGCCGTTGAAGAAGCCGAGGCGGTTGATGTCGTTCTCGCTGGCGGTGGTGGCGTTCCAGCCGGGCTTGAGGCCGAGGTTGACCCAGTTCATGCCGTGCTGGGCGGCGAGGGTCTGGAAGAAGCCCAGGGTGCCGGCCTTGTCGCCGCTCTTGGAGGCGGAGTTGGTGAAGCCGGCCGCGACCTTGTCCTTCCAGGCGTCGGCGAACCAGCGCTTGCTGCTGGCCTCCGCGAAGACGTGGAAGGCGCCGGAGGCGGTGCCCATGTAGGTGGGGGAGCCGAAGACGATCGCGTCGGCGGCGTCCAGCTGGGCCCACTGCTCGTCGGTGATGGTGTCGACGGCGATCGAGATGACCTCGGCGCCGGCGTCGGCGGCGCCGCGGGCGACGGCCTCGGCGATCACGGCGGTGTGGCCGTAGCCGGAGTGGTAGGCGATCGCGACGGTGGGGCGGATGGCGGTCATGCGGGCGCTCCTGTACGGGACGGCGGTGAGCCGGATGGAAGTGGCGGGGACGGGCCGGCCAGGGCGGAACCTGCGGGCGTCCGGCCCGGTTGGCGGTCACCAATATAGACCAAGTCTCTGTTGGTTACCAAGGATGGATTCGAGACCGAAGGACTACCCTGGTCCGTATGACGACCGAGGACACGACCCGCACCCCCGCCGGGCGGTACCAGGAGCCGCAGCAGGACCGCGGGCCGGGGCGGGGGCGGCAGGAGCACGAGCGGCAGCGGGACGGGCGCGAGCCCGCGCACGAGCGGGGGCGGGGGCGGGCGGAGTGCGAGCAGGAGCAGGGCCAGGAGCAGGATCAGGAACTCAACGTCTTCGCCCAGCTCTGTCCGAGCCGCGAGATGTTCGCCGAGCTCGCCGACAAGTGGTCGCTGCTGATCCTGATGAGCCTCTCGGCCTGCGGGCCGCAGCGCTTCTCCGAACTGCAGCGCGGGATCGGCGGTGTCAGCCGCAAGATGCTCACCCAGTCGCTGCGCACCCTGGAGCGCGACGGCCTGGTGCTGCGCACGGTCTTCCCGGAGACGCCGCCGCGGGTGGTCTACGACCTGCTGCCGCTCGGCCGGGAGCTGGCCGAGCTGGTCTCCCCGATCGGTCGCTGGACGGAGCGGCGCGCCCGGCAGATGCTGGAGGCCCGTGAGGAGTTCGACGCGGTGCACGCCGAAGGCTGAGCGGCCGGAGGCGGGTCAGGGCGGTCCGTGGGTGCGGTCCGGGTGGTCCGTGGTGCGGCCGGGGGCGCAGTCGGAGGGCCGACGAGCGCCGGGCGGCAGCCGATTTCCCTTCCGGGCCGACGGCCGTGTAATGTCTTCCTTGTTCGACCGGCCCGGCGAAAAGCCCGGCAAGCCCCTATAGCTCAGTCGGTAGAGCGTCTCCATGGTAAGGAGAAGGTCTGCGGTTCGATTCCGCATGGGGGCTCCACTGAAAGACCCTCGCCTCTCGGCGGGGGTCTTTCGCTGTGTCCGGGGCCGATCCGCACGAGCCCGCCCGAACCTGCCCGATCCATCCGGAACCGCCCGGGCCCGCCCGGTGCCGGCCGACACGCGGTGGCCTAGCGGGCCGGGTGCGGAATGCGCTGTGATGGGGCGTCATCGGCCGCCCGCCCGACGGGCGCGGGCGCGAGCCGGACCCCGACCGGGAGGGCGTCATGGGCGTTCGACTCGTGGTGGTCGACGACCACCGGCTGCTGGCCGAGGCGCTGGCCACCGCACTCCAGCTGCGTGGCCACCGGGTGCTCGCGGTCGGTTCCCCGGCGGGCGTCGCCGCCGACCTGGTGGTCGGGCGGCGGCCGGAGGTGTGCCTGCTGGGCGTGGCCGCGCCGGGGGAGCCGGGGGCCTTCGAGGGGTTGCGCCGGATCCGCCGGGAGCGCCCCGAGGTGGCCGTGATCGTGCTCGGGCCGGTCGGCGAACTGCGCGGGGTGGCCGGGGCGTTCGCGGCCGGGGCGGCCGGGTACGTGCCCAGCGACGAGCGGATCGAAGTGGTCGAGCGGGCGATCGGACGGGTTCGTGCCGGTGAGGCGGCGGTGGCCGTGGACGTCCTGCGCGGGGCCTTCGACCAACTGCTGCGCCCGGTGGCCGAACCGGACGACGAGGCGGTCCGGCTGCTGCGGCTGCTGACCCGGCGTGAGGTGCAGGTGCTGGCCCGGATCGCGGACGGCGAGGACACCGCGGCGATCGCCGCCGGGATGCGGATCGCCGCGAGCACCGCGCGTACCCACGTCCAGCGGGTGCTGATGAAGCTGGGCGCCCGCACCCGGCTGGAGGCGGCCGCGGTGGCGGCGCGCACCGGCCTGCTGGAGCGGATGGCCGGCGGTTGAGGAGGACGGCAGCCGGGGACGGCAGCCGAGGACGGCGGCCGAGGAGGTGACCGAGGGCGGCGGCCGAAGAGGTGACCGAGGGCGGCGGCCGAGGGACGGTTGGCCGGGGCAGCGGGCGGGGGCGGCGGCCGACGCGGCGGCGGACGGGCACAGCCGCGCAGGGTCGGCTGAGGAAGCCCGGGAGCGACCGCCCCGGTGGTCGGGAGCACCTCACCGAGCAGGGACAATTGAGCGCAGTCGTACGCATCCACCGATGGGCCGCCGACCGGGCGGGCCATCGCCCGCTGGAGGGGTCCCATCATGAGTAAGTACCTGGTCACGGGTGGCGCCGGTTACGTCGGCAGTGTGGTGGCCGCCCACCTGCTGGAGGCGGGGCACCAGGTGACCGTCCTGGACGACCTCTCGACCGGCTTCCGCGAGGGCGTGCCGACCGGTGCCGAGTTCGTCGAGGGCCGGATCCAGGAGGCCGGGAAGGTGCTGGACGGCTCCTTCGACGGGGTGCTGCACTTCGCCGCCTCCTCGCAGGTCGGTGAGTCCGTCGTGGACCCGGAGAAGTACTGGCGCAACAACGTGGCCGGTTCGCTGGAGCTGATCAGCGCGATGCGCGCGGCCGGCGTGCGCAAGCTGGTGTTCTCCTCCACCGCCGCCACCTACGGCGAGCCCGAGGCGGTGCCGATCGCCGAGACCGCCCGGACCGCGCCGACCAACACCTACGGCGCCACCAAGCTCGCCGTCGACCACCTGATCACCAGCGAGGCCGTCGCCCACGGGCTGGCCGCCGTGTCGCTGCGCTACTTCAACGTGGCCGGCGCGTACGGCGCCTACGGGGAGCGCCACGACCCGGAGTCGCACCTGATCCCGCTGGTCTTCCAGGCCGCGCTGGGGCAGCGCCCGCACATCGCGGTGTACGGCGACGACTACCCCACCCCGGACGGCACCTGCATCCGGGACTACATCCACGTCGCGGACCTGGCCGAGGCGCACCTGCTGGCGCTGGACGCGGCCAAGCCGGGCGAGCACCTGATCTGCAACCTGGGCAACGGCAGCGGCTTCTCGGTGCGCGAGGTGATCGAGTCGGTCAAGCGGGTCACCGGCCGGGAGATCCCGGTGCAGGTGGCCGGTCGCCGGGCCGGCGACCCGGCCGTGCTGGTGGCCTCCGCGGAGCGCGCCCACCAGGCGCTGGGCTGGACGCCGCGGCGCCCGAACCTGGACGACATCGTGGCCGACGCCTGGAAGTTCACCCTGGAGAAGAACGCCGGCTGACGGCGGGCGGGTCGCGGTGGCCCGGGGCGCGGACGGCGCCCGGGGCCGCCCGCCCGCACGGGTCCGGCCACCGGGCCCTGCCATCGGCCCTGCCACCGGGCTTGTCACCGGCCCTGCCCCGGCCGTGCCGGCGCCTGCTGGCGGAACTTCACCAAACCACCACGACGGGGGTTTCCCGGCCCGTACGCTGAGTCCGGTACCGGTGGGGGCCGGCGCCCTTGCGGCTCGGCCGACCGACCGGTGGGCGGGCGGAGCGGCGGGTCCGGAGCACGGCTGCCGGACCGGTCCCCGTTCCCGGGCTCGGGCGCTCTGAGCAGGGCAGGGGGAGTGACGATGGGGCGGATCCGGGTCCTGGTGGTCGACGACCACCGGATCTTCGCCGAGGCGCTGGCCGCGGCCCTCGCCGCCGAGCCGGACGTGGAGGTGGGCGCGGCCGGCAGCGCGGCCGCCGCCGAACGGGCGCTGGAGCGGGCGGCTGCCGAAGGCCGGGCCTATGACGTGGTGCTGATCGACGCGGACCTGGGAGCCGAGGCCGCGGGCTCGCGGGCGCGCAGTGGCGCCGACCGGGCCGAGGAGGCCCGCCGCCACCCGGTTCCGGCCGTGGCGTCGCCCCACCGGCCCGCGGCCCAGGCGACCGTCGCCCGTCCGTCGGACCACCCGGGCCCGGAGCAGCTGCGACCGGAGCAGCTGCGCCCCGAGCAACCGCGCGCCGAACAGCAGCGCGGGGGCCACCCGCGCGGGGCCCACCTGCGGGGGGACCAGCTACGTGGCGATCAACCGCGAGCCGAGCAGCCACGTGCCGAGCAGCAGCGCGGCGACCGGCTGCGCGGCGACCAGCTGCGCGCCGACCAACCGCGCGGCGACCAGCTCGGCGCCGTCTCCCCGCCCCCCGACGGCATCACGCTGCTCGGCCGACTGCGCCGCGCCCACCCGGGCCTGCGCGTCGTCGTCCTGGCCGCCGCCGACGACCCCCGCCGGGCGGCCCGGGCGCTGCACGCGGGCGCCACCGGCTGGGTGGCGAAGGAGAGTTCGCTGGCCCGGCTGCTGGCGGTGGTCCGGGGCGTGCTGCGGGACGAGACGCACGTGCCGCCCGCGCTGCTCACCGGGGTGATCCGCGAGCTCACCACCGCCCGGCGGGACCGCACCGAGAGTGAGCGCCTGGTCGACGCCCTCACGCCGCGGGAGAAGCAGATCCTGCGCTGCATGGTCGCCGGCCTGGGCCGGCAGGCCGTCGCCGAGCGGCTGTACCTGTCGCCGCACACCGTCCGCACCCACATGCAGAACGTGCTCGGAAAGCTCGGGGTGCACTCCACGCTGGCCGCCGTCGCGGTCGCCCGCCGGGCCGGGATCAGCCCGGCCGAACCGGCCCCACCGCCGTCCGTCGCCTCCACCAGCTGACGCCCCGCAGCCGGGGGCCGACCAGGCGGCGGCGTGGCAGCGGCGTGGCAGCGGTGCGGCGGGGCTCAGCCCGGGATGTTGTCGAACGGTGCGACCAGCAGCCGCAGCAGGGCGGCGAGTTCGCCCTGTTGGTCGGAGCTGAGCTGGGCCAGTAGTTCGCGCTCGTGCGCGAGCAGTCCGGCCAGCGCCTGGTCGGCGCGGTCCCGGCCGTCGTCGGTCAGCCGGACCAGGACGCCGCGTCGGTCGTCCGGGTCGGGCAGGCGCTTGACCAGGCCCTTGCCGGTGAGGCGGTCGATCCGGTTGGTCATGGTGCCGGAGGTGACCAGGGTCTGGGTGAGCAGCTGGCCGGGGGAGAGCTGGTACGGGGAGCCGGCCCTCCGCAGGGCGGTGAGGACGTCGAACTCCCAGGGCTCCAGGCCGTGCTCGGCGAAGGCGGTGCGGCGGGCGCGGTCCAGGTGCCGGGCGAGTCGGCTGACCCGGCTGAGCACTTCGAGCGGTTCCACGTCGAGGTCGGGGCGCTCCCGACGCCACGCTGCGACCAGCCTGTCGACCTCGTCCTCCATGACGATCAGTGTATCGGTGGATGTGTCGATGTGAAGTCTCTTGACATCGAGAAAAGTGGCGATGAGGCTGTCGAGAGATATCTTGACGTCGAGATACCCGTGAGGTGAACCATGACCACCCCGGCCTGGGACCCGGCGCAGTACCTGCGCTTCGCCGACGAACGCACCCGCCCGCTGCGCGAACTGATCGCCCGCGTTCCCGCACTCCCGGACAGGGCCGACACCGTCGTCCTCGACATCGGCTGCGGCCCCGGCAACTCCACCGCCGTCCTGCGCGAACGCTGGCCGCGGGCCCGGATCACCGGCATCGACAGCTCCGCCGCGATGATCGCCACCGCCCGCGCCGAGGGCGAACCCACCGCCGAGTACCTGCTTGCCGACGCCCGCGCGTACGACCCGGCTCCCGCCCGGCCCGACCTCATCGTCTCCAACGCCACCCTGCAGTGGATCGACGGCCACCTCGACCTGATCCCGCGGTGGGCCGCCGCGGTGCGCCCGGGCGGAGCGGTGGCCTTCCAGGTCCCCGGGAACTTCGACGCCCCCAGCCACACCCTGCTCGCCGACCTGTGCCGCAGCCCGCGCTGGCGCGACCTCCTCGGCACCGGCACCGGAGGCACCGCAGACACCGGCACCGCAGACACCGACGCCGGAGGCACCGGCACCGTGCGCGCCGGCGTCCACCCGCCCGAGCGCTACCTCGACGCCCTGGCCGCCGCCGGCTGCCTCCCCGACGTCTGGGAGACCACCTACCGCACCCTGCTCCCCGGCCCGGACCCGGTCCTGGAGTGGGTCAAGGGCACCGCGCTGCGGCCCGTCCTCACCGCGCTGACCGATCCGGCCGACCGGGACGACTTCCTCGCCGAGTACGGGCGGCTGCTGCGCGAGGCCTACCCGCCCGGACCGTACGGAACGGTGTTCCCGTTCCGACGGATCTTCGCGGTCGGGGTCAAGCGGCGGTGAGACGGAGCAGCAGGGCGGAGCGGTAGGGCGGAGCAGCGGCGACGAGAGGGGACGCGGCGGCGATGGGAGGGGCGCGGGGTTCAGGCCGTGCGGTCGCCGACCAGCCGGGGGTGCCGCTCCAGCCCCTCCAGCCCGTGCCAGGCGAGGTTCACCAGGTGCGCCGCCACCGTCGCCTTGTCCGGCTTGCGGACCTCCAGCCACCACTGGCCGGTCAGCGCGACCATGCCGACCAGCATCTGCGAGTACATCGGGGCCAGCCGGGCGTCGAAGCCGCGCGACTTGAACTCCAGGCCGAGGATGTCCTCGACCTGGGTCGCGATGTCGCTGATCAGCGAGGCGAAGGTGCCGGTCGACTGGGCCACCGGCGAGTCCCGGACCAGGATCCGGAAGCCGTCCGTCGAGGTGTCGATGTAGTCCATCAGCGCGAACGCGGCCTGTTCCAGCAGCTCGCGCGAGTGGCCGCCGGTCAGCGCCCCCGTCACCATGTCCAGCAGCAGCTGCATCTCGCGGTCCACCACCACCGCGTACAGGCCCTCCTTGCCGCCGAAGTGCTCGTACACGACGGGCTTGGAGACCCCGGCGCGCTCGGCGATCTCCTCCACCGAGGTGCCGTCGTAGCCGCGCTCCGCGAAGACCGTCCGGCCGATCTCGAGCAGCTGCTCCCGGCGCTGCTTGCCGGTCATCCGGACCCGGCCGCCCCGGCGTCGGGGGGTCGCGGCGGCCGCGCCCCCGTCGGCGGGTCCGCCCACCGGTGCAGCGGCCCGCGGACGGGCGGGCGCCGTTCCGGGCGCCGCGTCCGTCCGCGTGCTCTGGTGACCGCCTGTGCTGTCTTCGCTGCTCCCGTTCACCCCTACATCATGCTGGAAGCGCCGCCTCATGCGGCGCGGCGGGCGGCGATCCGCTGAGCGTCCGGCCAGCGGACGTCCCGCACCCAGCCGGCCAGCTCGAACCAGCGGATCAGCCGGGCCGAGGAGTCGATCTGCCCGCGGAGCACGCCGTGCCGGGCCGCGGTCGGGTCCGCGTGGTGCAGGTTGTGCCAGGACTCGCCGCAGGAGAGCACCGCGAGCCACCAGACGTTGCCGGAGCGGTCGCGGGAGCGGAACGGGCGCCGGCCGACGGCGTGGCAGATGGAGTTGATGGACCACGTCACGTGGTGCAGCAGGGCCACCCGGACCAGGGATCCCCAGAAGAAGGCGGACAGCGCCCCCTCCCAGGACAGGCTCACCAGGCCGCCGACCAGGGCGGGCAGCAGCAGCGAGATCGTGGTCCAGAGCCAGAACAGCCGGGAGATCCGCCGCAGGGCCGGGTCGCGGACCAGGTCGGGGGCGTACTTGAGCTGAGGGGTCTGCTCCTCGTCGAACATCCAGCCCATGTGCGCCCACCAGAGGCCCTTGATCAGCGCCGGGACGCTCTCCCCGTAGCGCCAGGGCGAGTGGGGGTCGCCGTCCTTGTCGCTGAACCGGTGGTGCTTGCGGTGGTCGGCCACCCACCGCACCAGCGGGCCCTCGACGGCCAGGCTGCCGACGATCGCCAGCACCAGGCGCATCGGGCGGCCGGCCTTGAAGGCGCCGTGGGTGAAGTAGCGGTGGTACCCGACGGTGATGCCGTGACAGGTGAGGAAGTACATGGCGACGGTGATCGCCACGTCCGTCCAGCCCAGCCCCCAGCCCCAGGCCACCGGGACGGCGGCGAGCAGCGCGGCGAACGGGACGAGGATGAACAGCCCGAGCGCGACGCGCTCGGCGAAGCCCTGCTTCTCCCCGCCGCGGGTGGCGGACAGCCGGGTCGCGGCGTCGGCCGACGGATCGGCCGAGGGATCGGCCGACGGATCGGCCGTCGGATCGGTGGACGGGCCGGCCGAGGTGCCGGCTGACGCGCCGACGGAGGGATCGGCCGTGCGGGCGAGGGAGGGGTCGACGGAGGGATCGGGAGAGGTTTCGGGAAGCGCGGCGCCATCCGCGTGCGCCTCGTCTGCCTGGGTGGTCATGGGGGGCGTCCCTTCGCGGTGTCCCGGTACGGGACAGCGGACCTACGTTTGCGTAACCTACGGCATCGTAGGTTGCGTGTCGTGTCCAGGGGAACACACCGCCACGCGGCGCTCGGGTGAATTCACCCGACTGGATGGATGAACCGGACGGCGGCGGTGTTCGACCCGCGGCGGCGGATCCGGCCCGGCGGATCGCGTCGGTTGATACCCACGGGAGGGTCGTCTCGGGTAGGGTCTGACACGACTGTCCGCCGTGGTGTAATGGCAGCACAGGGCCCTTTGGAGGCCTTTGTCTGGGTTCGAATCCTAGCGGCGGAGCCTCTTCACGCCTCAGGTTCGGGCGTTTCCCGCCTCGCCGGTATTGTCGGTGCTGCTCGGCGGACTGTGCGAATGGCGACCGGCCTGGGTCCGGGCCGGGCTGCTCTGCCTCTCTGTGAACCTAATGAGGAGCCTCCCCGCATGGCTGCCAATTCGCTTGCCGCCGTTGTCGTGCTCGCCGCCGGTGGCGGGACCCGGATGAAGTCGAACAAGCTGCCCAAGGTGCTGCACGAGGTGTGCGGGCGCTCGCTGGTGGGTCACGCCGTGGCGGCGGCCGGGGAACTGACGCCGGAGCAGCTGGTCGTGGTGGTCGGTCACCAGCGCGAGCAGGTCGAGGAGCACCTGGCGGCGCACTATCCGGCGGCGCGGCCGGTGGTGCAGGAGGAGCAGAACGGGACCGGGCACGCCGTGCGCACGGCGCTGGAGGCGCTGGCCGCCGACGGCGTGGTGCTGGACGGGACCGTGATCGTCACCGCCGGGGACTCGCCGCTGCTGACCGGGCGGACCCTGCTCCGGCTGGCGGACGCCCACGCCGCGCAGCAGAACGGGGTCACCGTGCTGACCGCCGTCGTCCCCGAGCCCTTCGGCTACGGCCGCATCCTGCGGGACGAGGACGGCACCGTCGCCGCGATCGTCGAGGAGCGGGACGCCAGCGACACCCAGCGCGCGATCACCGAGATCAACTCGGGCGTCTTCGCCTTCGACGCCAAGCTGCTGGTCGAGGCGCTGGCCGAGCTCACCACGGACAACTCGCAGGGCGAGGAGTACCTGACCGACACCCTGGCGATCCTGCGCAAGGCCGGGCACCGGGTGGGCGCCGTGGTCGCCGAGGACCACCAGGACATCCTGGGCATCAACGACCGGGTCCAGCTGGCGCAGGCCCGCCGGCTGCTGAACGACCGCCTGCTGGAGCGGGCGATGCGGGCGGGCGTCACCGTGGTGGACCCGGCGACCACCTGGTTCGACGTACAGGTCTCCTACGAGCCGGACGCCGTGGTGCTGCCGAACACCCAGCTGCAGGGCGCCACCCACCTGGGCGAGGGCTGCGAGGTGGGCCCGAACTCGACGCTGAAGGACACCCTGGTCGGCGCCGGCGCCCGGGTGAGCAACACCACGGCCGACCGCGCCGAGGTCGGCGAGCTGGCCACCGCCGGCCCGTACGCCTACCTGCGGCCGGGCGCGAAGCTGGCCCGCAAGGCGAAGGTCGGCACCTACGTCGAGGTGAAGAACTCCGAGCTGGGCGAGGGCGCCAAGGTGCCGCACCTCTCCTACATCGGCGACGCCGTCATCGGCGAGGGCAGCAACATCGGGGCGGCCTCGGTCACCGTGAACTACGACGGGGTGAACAAGCACCGCACGGTCATCGGCGCGCACTGCCGCACCGGCTCGGACAACATGTTCATCGCCCCGGTCACCGTCGGCGACGGCGCCTACACCGCGGCCGGCTCGGTGATCACCGGCGACGTCCCGGCGGGCGCCCTGGGCGTGAGCCGGGCGCAGCAGCGCAACATCGAGGGCTGGGTCGAGCGCAAGCGCCCCGGCACGACGTCCGCCCAGGCCGCGAAGGCCGCGAAGGACGGGGCCGCCGAGGCCTGACCGGGCCGGCCGGGCACCGGCGGGCGGTCCCGGGGCGGACGGTTTCCGCACGGGCGCGTAACCTTGGGGTCATACGTGCGCCACTGGGCTTGCCGCCCGTGTCCAGGCGTACCGACAAACTCCCTGACCCCCGCGGGTGCGGCTGCGCCTGCCCTCCGCGGGGGAGGGATTCAGCGTCCGCAACGCGAGGAGACGGTGCAGTGAGCGGGATCACGACGTCGGGTGAGAAGAAACTGAAACTCTTCTCCGGCCGTGCCCACCCGGAACTGGCGAAGGAGGTGGCCGCGGCGCTGGGGACCGAACTGGTTCCGACCAAGGCCCTGGACTTCGCCAACGGCGAGATCTACGTCCGCTTCCTGGAGTCGGCGCGTGGCGCGGACTGCTTCGTGATGCAGAGCCACACGGCTCCCATCAACCAGTGGATCATGGAGCAGCTGATCATGATCGATGCTCTGAAGCGGGCCTCCGCCAAGAGCATCACCGCGATCCTGCCGTTCTACGGGTACGCCCGGCAGGACAAGAAGCACCTCGGCCGCGAGCCGATCTCGGCCCGGCTGATCGCCGACCTGCTCCGCCAGGCCGGTGCCGACCGCCTGATGGCCGTGGACCTGCACACCGCGCAGATCCAGGGCTTCTTCGACGGCCCGGTGGACCACCTGTTCGCGCTGCCGCTGCTCGCCGACTACATCGGCGAGAAGGTGGACCGCTCCAAGCTGACCGTCGTCTCGCCGGACGCCGGCCGGGTGAAGGTCGCCGACCAGTGGTGCGACCGGCTGGACGCGCCGCTGGCGATCATCCACAAGCGCCGCGACATGACGCAGGCCAACACCATCCTGTCCGCCGAGGTCGTCGGTGACGTCAAGGGCCGCGTCTGCGTCCTGGTCGACGACATGATCGACACCGCCGGCACCATCTGCGCCGCCGCGGACGCGCTGTTCGAGAACGGTGCCGCCGACGTGCTGGTCGCCGCCACCCACGGCGTGCTCTCCGGCCCGGCCGCGGACCGGCTGAAGAACTCCCGGGTGAGCGAGTTCGTGTTCACCAACACGCTCCCCA
The DNA here is from genome assembly GCF_043202455.1 of Kitasatospora sp. NPDC048194. Taxonomy (NCBI): domain Bacteria; kingdom Bacillati; phylum Actinomycetota; class Actinomycetes; order Kitasatosporales; family Streptomycetaceae; genus Kitasatospora; species Kitasatospora sp. NPDC048194. The sequence continues at coordinate 31,283 of NZ_JBIDAK010000009.1, read as the reverse complement.
CCCCGGCGCAGCTCCAGCTGGACAAGATCACCACGCTGTCCATCGCCCCCTCGATCGCGGCCGCGATCCGCGAGGTGTTCGAGGAGGGTTCGGTCACGAGCCTCTTCGAGGGCGTGCACTGACGCGTGCGTCCACGGTGCACTGAAGCGTGCACCGGCGGTGCACCGGCGAGTGCGTGACGCGTGCGCCGATGGTGCGCTGACGAAGGCCCCGTGCGGCGGCCCCGGTTCCTCGCGGACCGGGGCCGCCGCCGATTTCACGGGAGGGCACCGATGAGGTTAGACTCGTGAAACTGCTCGGCGAGGGATGCCGTGTGCCCGCTCGACGGGCGCCGTCACCGTGATCGACGCGCTGCCGGTAGCGGATTCCGTCCGCCGGCAGAGGACGTTGCCGCCGAGTGACCCCCGAACGTACTGAGGGTGTGGTCCCGGCGGTTTTTCGCGTTGCCTGCACCCCCGCGCCAGTCTTCACGAGGAGTGCAGTCGTGTCCGAGATCCGCCTTGCCGCCGAGACCCGTACCGAGTTCGGCAAGGGTGCCGCCCGTCGCGCCCGCCGCGCCGGCTTCGTCCCCGGTGTCGTCTACGGCCACGGCCACACCCCGGTTCACCTGAACCTGCCCGGCCACGACCTGATGATGGCCCTCAAGACCCCGAACGCCCTGCTGGTCGTGCCGATCGACGGCAAGGACGAGTACGTGCTGCCGAAGGCCGTCCAGCGCGAGGCCATCAAGCGCACCATCGAGCACGTCGACCTGCTGCTGGTCAAGCGCGGCGAGAAGGTCACCGTCGAGATCCCGGTCCACACCGAGGGCGAGCTGGCCCCCGGCGGCAACCTGCTGGAGCACGTCCTGCAGGCCCTGCCGATCGAGGCCGAGGCCACCCACCTGCCCGAGGCCGTCACCGTCTCGATCGAGGGCCTGGAGGCCGGCGCCTCGATCCACGCCAAGGACATCGCCCTGCCGTCCGGTGTCTCGCTGGCCGTCGACGCCGACGCCGTCGTGCTGCAGGTCATCGCCGCCCAGGCCGCTCCGGCCGAGGAGGAGGCCGCCGAGGCCGAGGGCGCCGAGGCCTGAGCCTCGTAGCACTCCACAGCTGAGACCGCTGCCCCGGTCGCTCCCGCTGGAGCGACCGGGGCAGCGGTGCGTCCGGGATGATGACGTCGAGCGCGACGGTGACGAGGAGAGTGGGCATGGGCGAGCGCATCGAGGAGTACGACGGGCCCTGGCTGGTGGTGGGCCTGGGCAACCCGGGGGAGCAGTACGCCCGGAACCGGCACAACATCGGCTTCATGGTGGTGGACCTGCTGGCGCAGCGGGTGGGTGCCAGGTTCAAGGCGCACAAGAGCCGGGCGCAGGTGGCCGAGGGCCGCTTGGCGGGCAAGCGGGTGGTGCTGGCCAAGCCGATGTCCTTCATGAACCTCTCCGGCGGCCCGGTGACGGCGCTGCGGGACTTCTACAAGGTGCCCGCCTCGGCGCTGATCGCCGTCCACGACGAGCTGGACATCGACTACGCGGCGCTGCGGCTGAAGCTGGGCGGCGGGGACAACGGCCACAACGGGCTGAAGTCGATCACCAAGTCGCTCGGGCCGGACTACTACCGGGTGCGCTGCGGGATCGGCCGCCCGCCGGGCCGGATGGAGGTCGCGGACTTCGTGCTGAAGGACTTCTCCTCGAGCGAGCGCAAGGAACTGGACTGGTTCGTGGACCGCTCGGCCGACGCCGTGGAGGCGCTGCTGTCCGAGGGGCTGGAGCGGGCGCAGAGCACCTACAACTTCTGACGCGGCGTCATGGAGGGGCTGTGCGGGCTACGCAACAGTCGTACAACGCTTGCCGGCCCAAACCTGAATCCGTGTGAGAACCCTGTGCGGGATCGGATAGCGTCGGTCCGGGTACGCGAACGGGTCCTGGGGAGTTCTCGATGCGGAGATTGCGTCCGGTCCGCCGACTTCGGCGGCTCCGGGTGGTCCGGCTGAAGCAGTTCGGACGGCGGGTCGGCGCGGCCGGTGCGCTGGGGGCGGCCGGTGTGCTGCTGTCGAGCGGTGCGGTGGCGCACGCCGATCCGGTGGCGGAGCCCGATCCGGCGGTCTCGCCGGAGCCCGCGGCCGCGCAGTTCGGTCCGGTGCTCGGCGATCCGGTCGGTCCGGACGCCGGGCTGCTGGCGGTCGGCGGCGGCCTGGTGGTCGCGGCCGGCGGTGCGGCGCTGTGGCTGAAGCGTCGGCGCGCGGGCGAGTCCGCGGAGTAGCGGTTCGCGAAGGGCCGGTGTCCCCTGGCGGGACACCGGCCCTTCGGCGTTCCCGGGCGGCGTCAGCCGGTGTTGCGCAGGCCGGCGGCGATGCCGTTGACGGTGAGCAGCAGCGCGCGGGCGCGCAGCGGGTCCTCGCGCCGGCCGGCCGCGACCTCCTCGCGCTGGCGGCGCAGCAGCGCGACCTGGAGGTAGGAGATCGGGTCGAGGTAGGCGTCGCGGACGGTGAAGGTCTGCTTCAACACCGGGTTGTGCTCGAGCAGTTCGCTCTCACCGGTGAGCCGGAGCACCTCGCGCAGGGTGAGGTCGTGCTCGGCGACGATCTGGTCGAAGACGTGGTGCAGTTCGGCGGGCACCAGGGTCTCGACGTAGTGCCGGGCGATCCGCAGGTCGGTCTTGGCGAGGGTCATCTCCACGTTGGACAGGAAGTTGCGGAAGAAGTGCCACTGGCCGTACATCTCGTCCAGCACGTCGCCGAGACCGGCCGCACGGGCGGCGGCGAGGCCGGAGCCGACGCCGTACCAGCCGGGGACGATCTGGCGGGACTGGGTCCAGCCGAACACCCAGGGGATGGCCCGCAGGCCGTCCAGCCCGGCGCCGGAGTCGGGGCGGCGGGACGGGCGGGAGCCCAGGTGCAGCGAGGCGAGCTGGTCGACCGGGGTGGCGGCGAAGAAGTACTTCGGCAGGTCCTCCTGCTCGACCAGGGCGCGGTAGGCGGTGTGGGCGGCCTCGGAGACGCGGTCCATCGCGGCGTCCCAGCGGGCCAGCTCCTCGGGGGCCTGGCGCGGGGCGGTGTGCAGCGCGGAGGCGGCGAGGGTCGCGGAGAGGGTCAGCTCCAGGTTCTCCCGGGCCAGCGAGGGCAGCAGGTACTTGTCGGAGATGACCTCGCCCTGCTCGGTGACCTTGATCTCGCCCTCCAGGGTGCCCCAGGGCTGGGCGAGGATCGCCTCGTGCGAGGGGCCGCCGCCGCGGCCGACGGTGCCGCCGCGGCCGTGGAAGAGGCGCAGCCGGATGCCGTAGCGGTGGGCGACGTCGCGCAGTCGGCGCTGGGCGCGGTGGATCTCCCACTGGGAGGTGGTGATGCCGCCGAACTTGGAGGAGTCGGAGTAGCCGAGCATGACCTCCTGGACGTCCCCGCGCAGCGAGACGAGCAGCCGGTAGGACGGGTCGGAGAGCATCTCGTCCAGGATGCGGTCGGCCTGCTGGAGCTCGTCGGTGGTCTCCAGCAGCGGCACGATGCCGATCTTGGCGATGCCGGCGTGGAGGTCGATCAGGCCGGCCTCGCGGGCCAGCACGGTGGCGGCGAAGACGTCGTCGGCGCCCTGGCACATCGAGATGATGTAGCTCTCGACGATCTCGTCGCCGAAGCGCTCCAAGCCCTCGCGGATGGTGTTGAAGACGCCGAGGGTCTTGGTGCCGGCCTCGTCCAGCGGGGCCGGGGTCGGGGCGAGCGGGCGGCGCGAGCGCAGTTCCTTGGCGAGCAGCTTCTGCCGGTACTCGCGGGGCATGTCGGCGTAGCGCCAGGCCTCCTCGCCGAGGCGGTCGAAGAGCTGGCCGAGGGCGTGGTGGTGGGCCTCGGCGTGCTCGCGCACGTCCATGGTGGCGAGCTGGAGGCCGAAGGCCTCGATGGTGTTGATGGCGCGGGCCAGGCGGCCGTCGGCGATCAGCTCGCCGCGGTGGGCGCGCAGGGAGTCCTGGATCAGCCGCAGGTCGGCGATCAGCTCGCGGGTGCCGAGGTAGTCGCGGCCCTCGACGTGCGGGGTGCCGCCGGCCAGGCGCTCGCGGGTGTTCTCCAGCTTGAGCCGGATGCAGGTGGCCTTCAGGCGGTAGGGCTCCTCGGCGTTCATCCGCTTGTAGCGGGGGCTGAGTTCGGGGAGCCGGTGCAGGTCCGTGTTGAGCGAGGCGAGCAGTTCGACGGAGGCGCCGGCCAGCCGCTCCGAGGTGGAGAGGGTGTTGCGCAGGTCGTCGACGGCGGCGAGGGCGTCCTTGATGCCGTACTCGTGCTGGAGGTTGAGGACGTCCCAGGTGACCTGCGGGGTGACGTTGGGGTTGCCGTCGCGGTCGCCGCCGATCCAGGTGCCGAAGGTGAGCGGGCGGACGCCGTCGGGCAGGCTCAGGCCGACCCGGGCGAGCTCCTCGTGGAGTTCCTCCAGGACCTCGGGGACGGCCTCGCGGTAGAGCTCGTCCAGGTAGTAGACGGCGTTGCGGGCCTCGTCGGTGGGCTCGGGGCGGGCGATGCGCAGCTCGTCGGTCTGCCAGAGCAGGTCGATGACCTCGGCGAGGCGGCGGTCGGCGGAGCGCTTGGCGCTGCTCGTGCGGGCCGGGTCGGCGGCGACCAGGCCGGAGGTGAGCTCCTCGCGGTGGATGCGGTCGAGGAGTTCGCCGATCCGGCGCAGCTTGTTGAGCACGCTGCGGCGGGCGGCCTCGGTGGGGTGGGCGGTGAAGACCGGGCGGACCGCGAGGTGGGCCAGGGTGTCCTGGAGGTGCTTGGGGTCGGCCTGGGCGAGCTGGTCGGCGGTCTGGGCGAGCAGCGAGCCCTCGCGCGCGCGCCGGGTGGCGAACTCGCGGCCGCGGTGCACCTGCTCGGTGACGTTGGCGAGGTGGAAGTAGGTCGAGAACGCGCGCACCAGCTTGGCGGCGGTGTCCAGGTCGATGTCGGAGAGGAGCTCGGCGGTGGCCTCGCCGTCGGTGCGGCTGAGGAGTCGGACCTGTTCGACCAGGCCCAGCAGCTGGGGGCCCTCCTGGCGCACCAGCGTCTCGCCGAGGAGGTCGCCGAGGCGGCGGATGTCCGCACGCAGGGCCGAGTTGTCTGCGGCGGCGCCGGCGGCGAGGACAGCGGGGCTGTCCGCCGGCGTGTTGACCGGAGCGGTCACGGCTGGCTCCCTGTGGTGGTGGGGTTCGGCAACGGCTCATCGTCACAGCTCCACGCGCAGTGTGGCGGGCGTGACGCGTGCGGACCGCGCTGTCCGACGCGACCAGCATAGGTGTCGGGGCGGGTGCTGTCCGCGAGGTGGCCGGATGGCGGACAGCCCCGCCGGAGCACACCTGTGGTCTGGACCACTTGAGCGCTGCGCGAGGTGTACGGGGCAATACCGGTGGGGAGGGGAAGGGGTTGCCGCATAGGCTGTCGCCCATGAGCAAGTCGCCTGGGGAGCGCGCGCCGGTCCGGTCGTTCTGGTGGTGGAAGCGGCCGCGCAGCGCCTTCCTGGACATCGGGTTGGCGCTGCTGGCCGCACTGGAGTGTTCGGCCGGCACGGTCGCCTTCCTGGACGCCCGGTTCCAGCTGTCCGGCGCGGGCATCGCCGTGGTCGCGGCGCTCGGCACGCTGGCCGGCGGCTCGCTGGTGCTGCGCCGGCGGTGGCCGGCCGTCCCGGTGGTGGCGACCCTGGTGCTGATGCCCGGGATGCTCGGGGTGCTGCTGCTGGTGGTGTCGCTGTACACGCTGGCGGCGACCTGGGAGTGGCCCTCGCGGCGCCGGCGGGTGGTGGCGCTGTCGGTGCTGGCCTTCGCCGAGGCCGTCGCGGTGATGATGGTGTCCATGCTGACGCCCGGCGACGCGTCGGTGGAGCAGCCGCCGCTCTGGGTCCAGGTGCTGATAGCGGTGCTGGTGGCGGTCGGGCTGACCGTCCCGCCGGTGGTCACCGGACTGTACGTGGGCGCGCGGCGGCGGCTGATCGAGTCGCTCAAGGACCGCGCGCACGGCCTGGAGACCGAGCTGGACCTGCTGGCCGAACAGGCGCAGGAGCGCGCCCGCCGGGCCCGGCTGGAGGAGCGCACCCGGATCGCCAGGGAGATGCACGACGTGGTGGCCCACCGGGTGTCGCTGATGGTGGTGCACGCGGGAGCGCTGGAGCGGATCGCCCTCAAGGACCCGGAGAAGGCCGCCCAGAGCGCCAAGTTGATGGGCGAGGTGGGCCGGCAGGCGCTGAACGAGCTGCGCGAGATCCTCGGCGTGCTGCGGATGGACGACGAGCGGCCGCCGGAGCAGGACTCGCTGGCCGGGCTGCCCCGGCTGGTCGACCAGTCCCGGGCGGCCGGGATGGCGGTGACGCTCACGGTCAGCGGCAGCCGGCAGGAGTTCACCGGCGAGGCCGAGCAGACGGCGTACCGGGTGGTCCAGGAAGGGCTGACCAACGCGCACAAGCACGCGGGCGGGGCGCAGGTGTCCGTCCTGCTGGCGTACGCGCCCAACGGGGTGCGGGTGAGCGTGGTGAACGCCTGCCCGGGCGGCGAGCGGGGCGCCGCGCAGCTGCCGAGCGGGGGCAACGGGCTGCTGGGGATGCGGGAGCGGGTGATCGCGCTGGGCGGCACCTTCTCGGCCGGGCCGGAGGCGGACGGCGGGTTCCGGATAGAGGCGGTGCTGCCCTCCAGGCTGGTGGTGCGCGCGGACCGGCTGGGCTGATCCGGGGCGCGCTCAGCCCTCCCCGGCGGTGCGCAGCCGCTCCGGGGGCGTGCTCAGCCCTCCCCGGCGGTGCGCAGCCGCTCCGGGGCGGTGCCCAGGACCAGGGTGTTGATGGCCTGGTCGATGCCGTGGCCGAGGAACCACTCGCCGGTGTGGTCCAGGCTGTAGACCCGCCCCTCCTCGTCGACGGCCAGCAGCGCCTGCCCGTACGACTCCTCGCCGAGCGGGGCGAGCTGGGTGCCGAGCGCCCGGCCGAGGTCGAACAGGGTGCGCGGCTGGTGCAGGCCGCACAGCGGGTCGATCAGGAACGGCGTGCGGGCGAGCTGGCGGCCCGGCCCGGACAGGTCGAAGGCGAGCCCGCCGAACTCGGCCCAGGCCTCCACCGCCGCCGGGAACACCGCGTGCCGGACGCCGTCGGGGCCGCCGTGCGCGACCAGGGTGTCGGCCCACTCCTCGGCCCGCTGGATCTGCCAGCGGCCGGGGTGCCAGCCGGCCGCCTTGAGCTCGGCGGCGACGTCGGCGGGGAAGCGCGGGCGGGTCCGCCCGAGGGTGCCGGTCGCGGTGGGGGCGGCCTGGGACGGGATCGGGCTGGGCGGGTTCAGGGCGGACTCCGGGGCTCGGGGACAGTGGCCGTACGGCGGTGGGGCGGGCGGCGCGCGGCCGGTCAGCGCGCGGGCGGGCCGACGGCGACGCTCTGCACCGTGAAGTGCTCCAGCATCGGCGCGCAGGAGCGGCACGGCGGGGCGTGGGTGCCGTGCGCCGGGTCCCCCTCCTCGCGGATCCGAACGGTCGTCATCCGGGAGCCCTTGAGCGCCTTGCGGGCCTCGTGCAGGGACAGCGGCTTGCGGGCGGCGCGCTTGGACCGGTTGCCGTCGACCGTGGCCAGGTACTGGGAGAGCAGGACGGCCTCCGGGCAGCGCCCGGTGAACCGCTCGCGGGCCTCGACCGGCAGGGTGTCCAGGAACTCGCCGACCAGCGGGTGCAGGACCGGGCGCCGCTCGTCCTTGCCGCCCGCCAGGGTGTGCACCTCGCCGCCCTTGAGCGACAGCGCGGCGGCGACGGCGGGCAGCAGGCTGTCGCGGTGGTGGCGCAGCACGGGCGGGCCCGCCGGCTCACCGGTGGTCATGCGGTGTCCTCCTCCTCGTTCCCGGCGGTGCGGCCCGGTCGGGTCCTGTCGGGTTGCGTCCGGTCCGGGGCAAGCCTGTCACTTGACACCCACGAGTGCACAACCGGGGTACGCGCACGGTCGAACGCCCGTACGGCCGTTGGCGGGCCGGCCGGGCGTCCGCCGGCATCCTGGCCCGTCGCGGGCCGGATCCGCACACCGCCGTCACGACTTGTCCGCTGATTTCCCGAAACACCCCCGGGGCCGCAGCCACGGCCGGTACGGTTCCGGGCGACGGACCGGGGCGCCGCACCGGCGGGCCGGGCGCGGGCCGGGCGCGACCGGGCGCCGGCCGGGCGTGGGCCGACTGGGGTGTCGGCGCCGGAGGTTGGGGCCCGGCGCTCGGGAGCGGTACGGGCCGGACCCGGCCCCTCGCCCGCCCCTCCCGGGTGCCGCCTGCCGCCGCCAACCCGCCTGTTTCGAAACGGCTTTGCGGACGAGCCGGCCCGGACGCTGCGCGTGCCGACCCGCGGCCCCGGGGCGCGGCGGCCGCCGTTCGTGGAGGTGTCGGGGCGGGCGCCGGATGCGGGGGTTCGGCCGACGGGGTGAACCAATAGGCTGGTGCCGAGAAAGCGCACCGAGAGTTTGCAGCAGCCAGTGGGGGCTCCCAGATGACGACAGGTCGGCCCGGCGTCGCCGCCGCACCGAACGCGGCGTACGCAGGTCAGGTGGTGCAGTTCCCGGACCCGGTCCGAGCGGAGCGGCACCCGGCCGGGGTCCGGGTGGACGAGTCCGGCTACCCGGACTTCGGCCCGTACGCCGCAGCGGCGGCCGAGGTCGCCGACCCGCCGGACGGTTTCGGCGTGGACGAACTGCGGCTGACCGACTACGTCTCGGCCAACGCCGCGCTGTTCACCCAGGGCCACCCGCTCTGGGCCGACCTGGAGACCGCGGTCGCCACCCCGCCCGGCTGGACCTGGCACCACGCCGTCGGCCGGGCGGCCCCAGGCTGGCGGCGGATGGAACTCGTCCCGGTCGAGGTCAAGGCCCTGCTGCGGCACCACGGCGGCCTGGCCACCTCGCCCGCCGACCACTCCCGGCGCGGCACCCGCCCGCTGCAGGAGCGCCGGCCCGTCCACTTCTCGCTGGCCAGGGACGGCGGCGACCCGATCGGCGTCTCCGAGGACCTGGTGCAGCGGGCCGAGGAGCGCCTCGGCTACCGGCTGCCCGGCGCCTACCGGACCTTCCTCAAGCTGGGCGGCGGCCGTGCCCCGGCCGGGGTGGCGCTGGACACCGAACTCGGCATGCTGCTCGACCAGCCGTTCCTCACCCTCACGGAGGAATACGGCACCGAGGACGTGGTGTACGCCAACAAGTGCCTGCGCGACCACCTCACCAAGGACTACCTGGGCATCGCGTACGCCCAGGGCGGCATCGTCGCGCTCAAGGTGCGCGGCGACCGGATCGGCTCGGTCTGGTTCCACCTGTACGACGACGCCCGCGACTCCGGCGCCCCGGAGGCACCGGAGGACCGCTGCGCCCGCCTGCTGCTGCCCTGCGGGGACGACTTCGACGCCTTCCTGCTGCGGCTGGCCGGCAGCCCGCCGGAACTGGAGACGGTCGCGGAGCTGATGGTGGACGGCGGGTTCGCCCGGGCCGTCCCGGTGGGCTGACGCGGATGGGCGCCGTGGTGCAGGTGGAACGGGGGACGACGAGGATGCGGACAGGGGTGAACCGGGCGTGGTGACGTACGCGCAGGCGCAGGAGCTCGCCGAGGAGTGGGTCAACGGCGGCGTGCCGCAGGCGCAGCAGCGCGAGGTGCGGGTCCGGGAGTTCGACCTGGGCTTCGTCTGCTGGGCCGTCGCGCCCGCGGACGCGGCCGGCGGTCCGGGAGACCCGGCCGGGGCCGGCCCGTCCGGCTCGGGTGAGGTGCGACTGGTGATCGCCCGGGACTCCGGGGCCAGCACGCTGTGGCCCGCGCTGCCGGTCAACGAGGTGGTGCGGCAGTACGAGGAGGTCTACGGGCGGCCGGTCGCGGCCAACCCGGCCGGGGCGGCGAAGCCCGCGCCGGGGCCGGTGGAGGCCACCTCCTTCCTGCTCAGCCCGCCGCAGTGGCTGCAGGAGGCGGGGGCCGCGGCGATCGCGGCGGAGGCGCAGAAGCTGGGCGGCGCGGCCGCCCCGGCTCCGGCCGCCGCTCCGGCCCCGGGCCCTGCTCCGGCGCCTGCTGCGGTCGCGGCTGAGGAACCGCCCGCGCCGGTACCGGCCGCTCCGGTGCCGCCCGCGCCCGCCGTGCTGACCGAGCCGCCGGTCTCCGACCGGCCCGCCGGGGACGCGCCGACCATGCTCGCCCCGCCGCCGGGCGACGAGCCGGCCTGCCCGCCCCAGCCCGCGGCAGCCGCACCGGCACCGTCGCCGGTCGCGCCGGTCGCGCCGGTCCCGCCGGTCCCGCCGGTCCCGCCGGTCCTTCCGGCCCCCGCCGCGCCGAACGCTCCGGTCGGCGCCGAGGCGGCGACCGTCCTGATGCCCGAGGGCCTGCGCACCTCCGGATCGGACCTGCCGGACGCGCCCGCCCCGGCCGGCGCCGAGGCCGCGACCGTGCTGATGCCCCCGGGCAGCGGTGGCTACGGAATGCCGCCGGTCCCGCCGCCGGGCGCGCAGCCGCCGGCCGGTCCGCCCGCCGCGCCCGCCGGTTCGGCGGCCCCGGCCCCGGCAGCGGCGGCAGCCGTCGAGCCGGCACCGACGCTGCTCGCGCCGCCGGACGCCGTACCCGGCCTGATGGGCCTGCCCGGTGCCCCGGCCACCCCGCCCTCGGGCGGTGCCCCGGTCGAGCAGGCGCCGACCATGCTCGCCGCGCCGGGCAACCCGCCCGCCCCGCCGTCGGCCGGTGCCCCGGTGGAGCACGCTCCGACCATGCTGGCCTCGCCCGGCGGTCTGGCCGGCCTGCCCGGCGGCCCCGGCGCGCCCGCCGCCACGCCGGCCGGTGCACCGGCGCCGGGCGGCCCCGGCCGCAACCCGAACTCGGCCCCGCCGCCGCCCCCGCCGGCCGCACTGCGCGGCGGTCCGTCCGGCGCCTCCGGCAGCCCGTCGGGGTCCGGGCCGGGCGCGCTGGGCCGCAATTCCGGCTCGGCCCCGCCGCCGCCCCCGCCCGCCGAGCTCCGGCACACCCCGGGCCCGGCCGCGCCGGGTGGCGGTGCCACCGGGCGGGCGGCCGGTTCCACCCCGCCGCCTCCGCCCCCGGCGGGCCTGCGCGCCGGCGCCGCCCCGGCCCCCGCCGCGCAGGGCACCCCGGCGGCGCCCGCGGCCGGGATCTCGTACGAGGCGACCCAGCTGGCCGGCGCGATCGACCCGGCCCTGCTCGGCGGCCCCGCAGATCCGGGCACCCCGCCGTCCGGCGGCCCCGCCGTCCCGCCGCCGCCCGGCGGTCCGGCCGCCCCCGCCGCCGGCGCGGCCGGCTACGGCTACCCGAACGCGGGCGCCGCGCCCGGCGTCGTCCCGCCGACCCCGGTGACCGGTCCGCCGCAGGGCGGCGCGCCCGTCCCGCCCGGGGTCCCGGCGGTCGGTCCGGGCTACTTCGCCGCGCTCAGCTACCGCGGCCCGGACGGCTCGGAGCAGAAGCTGCTGCACCGTAGCGAGCCCGGCACGCCGCACCCGGAGTGGAAGATCCTCCAGGACCTGCGCCGGCTGAACGTGCCGCCGGAGCAGGTGCTCGAGCTGTACACCGAGCTGGAGTCCTGCGACCTGCCTGGCGGCTACTGCAACCGCATGATCGCCGCTTCCTGGCCGAACGTGCGGCTCACCCACACCGCGCCGTACGGCCGCGACCACGCCTCCCGGCAGGCCGGGATGGCCGAGCTGCTCGACCACCTGGACGAGCTGCACCAGCTGGCCTCCGGCGCCCAGCGGGTCCGCCCGTTCCGGGTGCCGCTGCCCGCGCCCGGGACGGTCCAGCCGCTGCCCCCGCTGCCGCCGCAGCAGCTCGCCCAGGAGGTCGGCCAGGCCTTCGGGCAGAACCTGTTCCGCTACGAGCAGCGCGCGGTCGCCCGCCAGGGCGTGCCGGAGCCGGTGGCGCAGACCCTGATGTGGGCCGGGCTGCCGCGCGACTTCGGACCGTTCTTCTGGGCCCAGGCGCAGGAGGGCCGGCCGATCCCGACCCTCGCCGAGCTGGCCGCCGAGCGCGGCCTGCCGGCCGGCCCGGACTTCGGCGGCTACCTGGTGCTCGGCAACGACTACGGCCGCCAGCTGTGCGTCCAGTACGGCACCGCGAACGTGGTCGCCGTCGACGTCGACGGAACCGGCCAGCCGCCGCGGTTCGTCAACAGCGGTGTACCGGAGTTCGTCCGCGCGCTGGCCCTGCTGGGCCGGATGTGGCGGCTGCGGTACGGGCTGACGCCCGAGCAGGCCGGTCGTTGGACGACCGACTTCCAGGCGCAGCTCGCCGCGATCGACCCGGCGGCCCTGCAGAACGCGGACACCTGGTGGGCCGTGCTGCTGGAGCAGTTCTGGGACGGTCTGCTGTAGCGGACCGTCGCGGATCCTCGCAGGTGGGGAGGGGTCGTCCCGGTGTCCGGAACGGCCCCTCCGGCATGCCCGGGCAGCTGTGCCTCATTGGGGTTTCGTCCGGATCTGCGCAAAATAGGTCAAGAGGATGGGTCTATTCGGCCGGTCCTCGACCGTTCCGGTCCGCACGACGACCGAATCCGGCCCCGGTTTCCGAACCGGTTCCGGATCCGTCCGTTCCGTCCGATCATGGGCTCCGCAGCCCGCGATACGAGGGGAAGAGCCCATGAGCGATGCCGTCCCCCAGCACGGCTTCAGCCAGGCCCGGCGCGGTTACGCGCCCGAGCAGGTCGACCGGGCGCTCGCCGCCCTGACCGCGCAGCGCGACGAGGCGTGGGAACGGCTGAGCGTCCTCGGCGCCGGGATCCGGCAGATGGAGGCCCGACTGGCCGACATCCGCCGCGCCGCCGACGAGGCCCCCGAGCCGGACTACCAGGTGCTCAGCGAGCAGGCCGCCGGACTGGCCGCGATGGCGCAGAACGAGGCCCGGGCGGTGAAGGAGCGGGCCGAGCGCTTCGCCGAGGACCTGCGGGACGAGGCGTACGAGGCCGGGCAGGCGCTCGCCGCGGCGGCCAAGGAGTACGCCGCCACCGTCCGGGCGGAGGCCGACGCGGCGGTGCGGCGCACCGAGGAGCGCACCCGCGCCGAGGCGGAGAGCATCCGGGCCGAGGCCGACCGGGAGAGCCGGGCCACCCGGGACGCCGCCACCGCCTACGCCGCCAAGGTCAGGGTGGCCGCCGCCGAGACGAGCGAGCACGCCGAGGCGGAGCTGGCCGCCAGGCGCCGCCAGGCCGACGAGGCCTTCGCCGAGGCCGAGGCCAGGGCCGAGGCCGAGGAGGCCGAGGTCTCCGCGACCGCCGAACGCCGGGTCAGGGAGGCCGAGCAGCACCGGGAGGCGGTGCTCGGCCGGATCAAGCAGGTGGAGACCGACGCCCAGGCCAAGGCCGACCAGCTGATCGACCGGGCCCGCCGCGAGGCCGAGAAGATCAACGCGGCGAGCGAGCAGGAGCAGCGCGAGTACGACGCCCGGCTGGAAACCGTGCAGCAGCACCTCGACCACATCAAGGCGACGCTGGCCTCGCTCACGGGTGCCGCGGTCGGCCAGATCGAGGCGGTGGAGGAGGCGGCCGACGCCGAGGAGGCCGCCCCGGCGGACGCGGCGGCCGGGCCGCTGCCGGTGGACTCCGAGGCGGACACGGGGGAGATCCCGGTCCCGGACCCGGTGAAGGACGCGGCGAAGGACGCGGCGCAGGGCCAGGCCCCGGGCCGTGCGCCCGAGGCGGCGGCCCCGCGGCAGCCGGTGGTCGGCGGGGCCGCCGCCGGTATCCGGGCCGATGCGGCGAACGGCGCCGCCGGGCCCGTGGTGACCGGCCCGGTCGCCGTACCGCCGAAGCCGGTCGCACCGCCCGCACCGGTGGCGGGCCCGGGAGAAGCCGAGGACCGCGGGGACGCCGAGGGCGGCACCGGAGCCGGGACACAGCCGGAGGACGAGACCCGGATCGTCCCGAAGATCGTCATCGTGGACGACGGCAGCGGCTACGCCGCCCCCAACACCGTCTCCTACCGCCGCCGCTGACCCGCGCCCCCGCCGGTGGTCAGCCGGTGCGGGCCGGACGGGTTCGGTGTCCGGGGCCCTGATCGCCTCCGTGCTGGTGCGGGCGGTCAGGGCCTCCGCGTTGCGGTCGATCGACCGGAGTCGGTAGTCGGCCGGGACGGCGGAACGGTGGCCGGCCGGTCGGGACCGGTCGGTGCGGTCCTGCGGCCCCGGCGGTCCTGCTGCCTCAGCGGTCCTGCGGTCCTGCGGTCCGCGTAGGCGCGGGCGGCGGCCGGGTGGGCGAAGCGGTGAGGCCGAGACCCGTGGCGCCCTCCAGGAAAGGGCGCCACGGTTCCCGGCGAACGGGCGGGCGCCCCCACCCAGGGTCGCCCGGCCTCGCACCCCCGACCCCCATCGGTGGTGCGACAGTGCCGCCACAGCCATCCCCCACGGTTGGGTGCGGCGGGCACGTTCACCATGGTGCGCGATCTCCATGGACGGCCAGTGACCGGAGTATGTCCAGTTCGTGGCGGATGGCGGAGCCCGGCGCCGCCCACGGCCCGGGCGGCCCGTCCACCGCGCGACCGGTGTTCCGTCCAGTGGTTCGTCCGCGGTCGCGTCCCGGGCGGCGGCCCTGGCAGCCGGGCCCCGGCGGCCGGGCCCCGGGCCGTGGATCCCTCCTGCCCGGCCCCGCCGGGGGCCGTACGCCGCGTGCCCGTCGGTGCCGCGGCGTAGGCTGGAGACCCCCGGCCGCTCGGCGCGCCGGGCCGTTCGCGTTGCCCCGGCGGGCCTTCCGCCGCCCGGAGGCAGCACCAGCCACGGCACGAAGAAGAGACCTCTGATGAGCCTGACCGGACTGCTCGATGTCGTCGCGCGGGACGCGGCGCTCGCCGAGGCGATCGGGGCGGCCACCGCTGCCGGCGCCCCGGCCGGCGGCCGCCGCCACCTGGACCTGGTCGGACCGCCCGCCGCCCGGCCGTTCGCCATCGCCGCGCTGGCCCGCGCGCTGGCCGCACAGGCCGCCGGCGACCGGGGCCGCCCGGTGCTCGCCGTCACCGCGACCGGCCGGGAGGCCGAGGACCTCGCCGCCTCGCTGCGCTCGCTGCTGCCCCCCGATGCCGTCGCCGAGTACCCGGCCTGGGAGACCCTGCCGCACGAGCGGCTGTCGCCCCGCTCGGACACCGTCGGCCGCCGGCTGGCCGTGCTGCGGCGGATCGTCCACCCGCGGGCCGACGACCCGGCGGCCGGGCCGGTGGAGGTGGTCGTCGCCCCGGTCCGCTCGGTGCTGCAGCCGCAGGTCAAGGGGCTGGCCGAGCTGGAGCCGGTGGCCGTCCGGCGCGGCGAGTCGCACGACCTGGAGGAGGTGGCCCGCCGGCTCTCCGCGGCCGCCTACGCGCGGGTCGAACTGGTGGAGAAGCGCGGCGAGTTCGCCGTGCGCGGCGGCATCCTGGACGTCTTCCCGCCGACCGAGGAGCACCCGCTGCGGGTGGAGTTCTGGGGCGACGAGGTCGAGGAGATCCGCTACTTCAAGGTCGCCGACCAGCGCTCGCTGGAGATCGCCGAGCACGGCCTGTGGGCGCCGCCCTGCCGCGAGCTGCTGCTGACGGACGAGGTGCGGGCACGAGCGGCCGAACTCTCGGCCCAGCACCCGGGGCTGGCCGAGATCCTGGACAAGATCGCCGAGGGCATCGCGGTCGAGGGCATGGAGTCGCTGGCGCCGGTGCTGGTGGACGACATGGAGCTGCTGCTCGACGTGCTGCCGCTCGGCTCGGTGGCGGTGCTCTGCGACCCCGAGCGGGTCCGCACCCGGGCCGCCGATCTGGTGGCCACCAGCCAGGAGTTCCTGCACGCCTCCTGGGTCGCGGCGGCGGCGGGCGGGGACCGGCCGATCGACCTGGAGGCCATCGACGTCTCGGCCGCCTCGCTGCGCTCGCTCGCGGAGGTGCGCGAGCACGCCGACGAGATCGGGCTGCCCTGGTGGTCCGTCAGCCCCTTCGCGGCCAGCGGGTCCACGGCCGACGCCTCCCTCGCCGTCCCGGGCGCGGACGCCGACCGGCTCGGCGACGCCACCACCCTGACCCTGGGCATGCACGCCGTCGAGGCGTACCGGGGCGACACCGCCCGGGCGATCGCCGACGCCAAGGAGCGGCTGGCCGCCGACTGGCGCGTCGTCATGGTGACCGAGGGCCACGGCCCCGCCTCCCGGCTCGCCGAGGTCCTGGGCAACGAGGGCATCCCGGCCCGACTGGTCGCCGACCTCGCCGAGGCACCCACCCGGGACGTCGTCCACGTCTCCTGCGGCTCCATCGAGCACGGCTTCGTGGACGAGCAGCTGAAGCTCACCGTCATCACCGAGACCGACCTGTCCGGCCAGCGGTCCTCCACCAAGGACATGCGCCGGATGCCGTCCCGACGCCGCAACGCGATCGACCCGCTGGCCCTGGTGGCCGGCGACTACGTCGTCCACGAGGCGCACGGCGTCGGCAAGTACGTCGAGATGGTGCAGCGCACCGTCCAGGGCGCCACCCGCGAGTACCTGGTGCTGGAGTACGCCCCCGCCAAGCGGGGCCACCCCGGCGACCGGCTGTTCGTGCCGACCGACCAGCTGGACCAGGTCACCAAGTACGTGGGCGGCGAGGCCCCGACGCTGCACCGGCTCGGCGGCGCGGACTGGGCGAAGACCAAGCAGCGGGCCAAGAAGGCGGTCAAGGAGATCGCCGCCGACCTGATCAAGCTGTACTCGGCGCGGATGGCCGCCCCCGGGCACGCCTTCGGGCCGGACACCCCCTGGCAGCGCGAGCTGGAGGACGCCTTCCCGTACGCGGAGACGCCGGACCAGCTGACGACCATCGCCGAGGTCAAGTCGGACATGGAGAAGTCCGTCCCGATGGACCGGCTGATCTGCGGCGACGTCGGCTACGGCAAGACCGAGATCGCCGTGCGGGCCGCCTTCAAGGCGGTGCAGGACGGCAAGCAGGTCGCGGTGCTGGTGCCGACCACGCTGCTGGTGCAGCAGCACTTCTCCACCTTCGCCGAGCGGTACGCCAACTTCCCGGTCACCGTGAAGGCGCTTTCCCGCTTCCAGACCGACACCGAGGCCAAGGCCGTCCTGGAGGGGCTGTCCGAGGGCTCGGTGGACGTGGTCATCGGCACCCACCGGCTGTTCTCCTCCGAGACCAGGTTCAAGGACCTCGGCCTGGTCATCGTCGACGAGGAGCAGCGCTTCGGCGTCGAGCACAAGGAGCAGCTGAAGAAGCTGCGCGCCAACGTGGACGTGCTCACCATGTCCGCGACCCCGATCCCGCGCACCCTGGAGATGGCCGTCACCGGCATCCGGGAGATGTCCACCATCACCACCCCGCCGGAGGAGCGCCACCCGGTGCTGACCTTCGTCGGGCCGTACGACGAGAAGCAGATCTCGGCCGCGATCCGGCGCGAACTCCTGCGCGAGGGCCAGGTGTTCTACATCCACAACCGGGTGGAGTCGATCGACAAGGCCGCCGCCCGGCTGAGGGACCTGGTGCCCGAGGCGCGGATCGCCACCGCGCACGGGCAGATGGGGGAGACCCAGCTGGAGAAGGTCGTCGTCGACTTCTGGGAGAAGGAGTTCGACGTCCTGGTGTCGACCACGATCGTGGAGTCCGGCATCGACATCTCCAACGCCAACACCCTGATCGTCGAGCGCGGCGACACCTTCGGCCTCTCCCAGCTGCACCAGCTGCGCGGCCGGGTCGGGCGCGGTCGCGAGCGCGGCTACGCCTACATGCTGTACCCGCCGGAGAAGCCGCTCACCGAGACCGCCCACGAGCGGCTGGCCACCATCGCCCAGCACACCGAGATGGGCGCCGGCATGTACGTCGCGATGAAGGACCTGGAGATCCGCGGCGCGGGCAACCTGCTCGGCGGCGAGCAGTCCGGGCACATCGCGGGGGTCGGCTTCGACCTCTACATGCGGATGGTGGGCGAGGCGGTGGCCGAGTTCCGCGAGTCGCTGGCGAACGGCGGCGAACCGGAGGAGGAGCCGCTGGAGGTGAAGATCGAGCTGCCGGTGGACGCCCACGTGCCGCACGACTACGCGCCCGGCGAGCGGCTGCGGCTGCAGGCCTACCGTTCGATCGCGGCGGTCAACTCGGAGGCGGACATCCAGCAGGTCCGGGACGAGCTCACGGACCGCTACGGCAAGCTGCCGGAGCCGGTGGAGAATTTGCTGATGGTCGCGGCGCTGCGGCTGTACGCCCGGCGGTGCGGGATCTCGGACATCACCCTGCAGGGCGCGAACGTCCGCTTCGGCCCGGTGGAGCTGCGCGAGTCCCAGCAGCTGCGGCTGAACCGGCTCTACCCGCGCAGCCAGGTCAAGGCGGCGGCCCGGCAGCTGCTGGTGCCCCGCCCGAGCACCGGCCGGATCGGCGGCAAGCCGCTGGTCGGCCGGGAACTGCTCGGCTGGTGCACGGACTTCCTGTCGGCCATGTTCGACGACCTGGCGGGGGCGAAGAAGTAGCGGGACGCGCTGCCGGCGGCGGCCCCGGGCACCCGCCCGGGGCCGCCGCGCCGCCTCCCGGGCGGGTAGTTTCGAGGTGTGACGACGAATGCTGTGCCGACGGACGCCCCGGGCGCGAAGTTGATCCTGCTGACCACCACCCACCGGGTCGCCCCCGGGTTGCTGGCCTGGCCGGCCTGGGAGGCCCTGCGGTCGGCGGGCCGGGTGCTGGCGGCGGACGAGCGGCATCCGCAGGTCGCCGCGGTGCGCCAGGCCGGGGTGGCGGTCGAGGTGGTGGCGGCGGATTCGGCGCCGGCCCTGGCGCGGCTGCTGACCGGGCAGCCGGCCGGGACGGGGCCGACGGTCTGGCTGGGCAGCCCGGACGGGGACCCGGGGCTGACGGACGCGCTGGCACGGCTGGCGGTGGAGCGGGCCGGCGAGGTGCCGGAGATCGAGGTGCTGCCGGGCTCGTACGACCTGCCGGGCTCGCGGCTGCTGGACCTGGTGTCGGTGATGGACCGGCTGCGTTCGCCGGGCGGGTGCCCGTGGGACGCCGAGCAGACGCACGAGAGCCTGGTGAAGTACCTGGTCGAGGAGGCGTACGAGTTGGTCGAGGCGATCGAGGAGGGGGATCGGGACACCCTGCGCGAGGAGCTGGGCGACGTGCTCCTGCAGGTGTTCTTCCACTCCCGGATCGCCGAGGAGCACCCGACCGGGCCGTTCACGATCGACGACGTGGCCGGGGACATCGTCGAGAAGCTGGTGTACCGCCACCCGCACGTGTTCGGGGACGCGGAGGCCGAGGGCGCCGCCGAGGTGGAGGCGAACTGGGAGCAGCTGAAGGCCGCCGAGAAGGCGGACCGGGAGTCGGTGCTGGACGGCGTCCCGGCCGGGCTGCCGTCGCTGGCGTACGCGGCGAAGCTGGTGTCCCGGGTGCGCCGGGCCGGCTTCGAGGGCGTGCCGGACGAGCCGTACGAGCTGCCGGCGGAGCTGACCGCGGAGTCGGCGGGCCGACTGCTGCTGGCGGTGGCGCAGCGGGCGCACGACGCCGGGGTGGACGTGGACGCGGCGCTGCGCTCGGCCGCGCGCGGCTACCGGGAGGCGGTGCGCGCGGCCGAGGGACTCGGGCAGCAGTCGTAGCGGGGCGCGAGCGCGGGCAGGAGCGGGCTCTCGGGCCGCGGCGGCGTCAGGCCGCCGTGGCGGCCGACTCGGCCGGGCGCCGCTGCGGGGGGACGAGCTCGCCGATGGCCTCGCCGACCAGGGCGACGAGTTCGGCGAGGCGCTCCAGGTCGAGGTGGGCGGGCAGGTCGGCGAGGGAGACGATCCGCTCGCCGTTCGGGCCGGCCACGCAGAAGAGGTCGATCGGTCCGAGGTGCTTCTCGGCGGTGTCGACCAGGGCGGCGACGTCGCTGGGCCGGCGGATGTCGCCGGCGACGCCGACGACGGGGCACCCGGGCCGGTCGAGTTCGGCGGCGAGGTCCTCGGCGACACCGACGTTGGTGTCGGCGATCAGCACCCCGGCGGCGCCGGCCGCGGTGAACCGGCGGGCGAGGTCGGCTCCCGAACCGCCGTCGAGCACCGCGATGACGACGACTGCCCCGCTGACCCGCATGGTCTGCTCCTCCCTGTGGGCGACACCGCACCGGCGCCCACGCACACTGCGGAGGATCGTAGGCACGACCTGACCCTCCGCAACAGGGATTACCCCGCAGGTGACCAGGCTCACGCCCGCCGTCCGGCCAAGCTCTGTCCAAGAGCCGTCCACGTCCCGTCCACGGGCCGTCCACGGAGGGGCGGCGCACCGCACGCGCGCCGTCGGCGACCGGCTCGCGCCCCCCACGGCGCCCGAACGGCGCCGTCCCCGGCACCCCCTGGCGCCCGCCCGGCGAGCCGTCCGCGACCGGTCCGGACGCCCTCGACGGCCGCCGGTGGGCCGGACGCGCCCGGGGCAGCGGTTACGGTCGACCCATGCCTGCTCAGCCCGACGCCGTCCAGCCCGCCCCGCAGCTCTTCACCTGGGAGTTCGCCGCCGATCCGTACCCCGCGTACGCCTGGCTGCGCGAGCACGCCCCGGTGCACCGCACCACCCTGCCGAGCGGTGTGGACGCCTGGCTGGTGACGCGGTACGCGGACGCCCGGCAGGCGCTCGCGGACAGCCGGCTGTCGAAGAACCCGGCGCACCACAGCGGGCAGGCGCACCGCACCGGCCGGGTGGGCATCCCGGGGGAGCGGCAGGCGGACCTGATGACCCACCTGCTGAACATCGACCCGCCGGACCACACCCGGCTGCGCCGCCTGGTGTCCAAGGCGTTCACCCCGCGCCGGGTGGCCGAGTTCGAGCCGCGGGTGCAGCAGCTCACCGACCGGCTGATCGACGGCTTCGCGCAGCGCGGCTCGGCCGACCTGATCCACGAGTTCGCCTTCCCGCTCCCCATCTACGCGATCTGCGACATGCTGGGCGTCCCGGCCGAGGACCAGGACGACCTCCGGGAGTGGGCGGGCATGATGATCCGCCACCACGGCGGGCAGCGCGGGGGCGTGGGCCGGGCGGTCAAGCGCATCCGCGCCTACCTGGTGGACCTCATCCACCGCAAGCGCGCCGACCTCGGGGACGACCTGATCTCCGGCCTCATCCGGGCCAGCGACCACGGCGAGCACCTGACGGAGAACGAGGCCGCCGCGATGTGCTTCGTGCTGATCTTCGCGGGGTTCGAGACGACCATCAACCTGATCGGCAACGGGACGTACGCGCTGCTGCGCAACCCGGGCCAGCGGGCGCTGCTGCAGGAGTCGGTGGCGCGTGGGGAGACCGCCCTGCTGGAGACCGGGATCGAGGAACTCCTGCGCTACGACGGGCCGGTGGAGCTGGCGACCTGGCGGTTCGCGACGAGCCCGCTGAGCATCGGCGGGGTGGAGATCCCGGTCGGCGATCCGGTGCTGGTGGTGCTGGCGGCGGCCGACCGCGACCCGGCCCGGTTCGCGGACGAGAACACCCTGGACCTGGCCCGGACGGACAACCCCCACCTGGGGTTCGGGCACGGCATCCACTACTGCATCGGCGCCCCGCTGGCCCGGCTCGAAGGGCGCTCCGCCCTGGCCGCGCTGCTGTCGCGGCTGCCCGATCTCCGGCTCGCCGAGAGTCCGGAGAATCTGCGCTGGCGGGGTGGCCTGATCATGCGTGGGCTGCGCGAACTTCCGGTCGAATTCAGTCCCGAGGCGACGTCTCCGGACCCGGTTCCTGAGGCTCCGACACGCTGACGGATGGTCGTCCCGCGGCCCTCCGGCACCGTATGAACGCCCATCAAACCGGACAAACAGGTGCCGTTGGTAGGCGATTGGTCACCTGCCGTGATTTCCGTGTGATGTCGACGATATGAGCTTGTGATCGGTCTGAGGATCTGTCTAATCTCCCTGGAGTTCGCAGCTGCGGACCTCGTGCGCGGAACGCCGAATCCTGCCCGCCGCGTCACGGGAAACCGACCAGAACCCTGGGCAGGGGCGGGGGAACCAGGTTTGTTGCCGCCCCCACGGCTTGGGGTGAAGCCGCCCGAGCGGGAACGTCTCCGCGCACGGCGGCCGGGCCACCTCCCCGGTCCGAACCCGACAGCTCACCTCGCAGGCGTGCGGAGAGGGACCTTCATGCTGTTCGTTGGAACCGGCCGTCACCGTCGTCGCACCCAGGCCGAGAAGGCCGTCGCCGTGGCCGGTGTGGCCGGCGTCGGACTCGCGCTGCCGCTCCTCACCGCCACCGGTGCCTCCGCCGCCCCGGCCTCCACCTGGGACTCCGTCGCCCAGTGCGAGAGCGGCGGCAACTGGAGCATCAACACCGGCAACGGCTTCTACGGCGGGCTGCAGTTCACCTCCAGCACGTGGAAGGCCTACGGCGGCACCGCCTACGCCCCGCAGGCCAACCAGGCCAGCAAGGCCCAGCAGATCTCGGTCGCCGAGAAGGTGCTGGCCTCCCAGGGCCCGGGCGCCTGGCCGGTCTGCTCGCAGAAGGCGGGCCTGACCAAGGGCGGCGCCCCGGCCGCCGTCGACACCTCGTCGGACGCCAAGCCCCGGTCCGCCCCGCAGCAGGCGCCCAGGACGCAGGCTCCCGCTCCGGCCGCAAAGCCGGTCCAGCCGTACGCGCCCAAGCACGCCGCGCCCCGGCAGGCCGAGAAGCCCGCCGAGCAGCCGGTCCAGCAGTACACCCCCAAGCACGCCGCCCCGCGCGCCGAGCAGTCGGCCCCGACCGCCCCGGCCGGCCACGACTACACCGTGCGCTCCGGTGACACCCTGTCGACCATCGCCGCCGCCCAGGGCGTGACCGGCGGCTGGCAGGCGCTGTACGACGGCAACCGCTCCACCGTCGGCGGCGACCCGGACCTGATCATGCCCGGCCAGGTCCTGCACCTCGGCTGAGGACCGACGAGGGGGCCGGCCGACGGGTCGGCCCCCTCGTCCGCTTCCGTCCGGTTCCGTCCGGGTCCGTCCGTGCCGGTCCGGGTCCGTCCGCGCCCGGGGGACAAGCTGGGACAAGCAGGTGAACTACCGGGGGGTAGCAGGGCCACACGTTGAGACGGGGCCGAGGCCAGCGTGGCCCCGGGAGCCCGGGCGGTTAGGCTCTGGTCGTAACGACTCCGCAATCGTCCCGCCGACATCACCACCGTCAGCCGGACCAGCTTCCGCAAGGAGATGCCTCGTGCCGTCCATCGATGTCGTCGTAGCCCGTGAGATCCTCGACTCGCGCGGCAACCCCACGGTCGAGGTCGAGGTCGGCCTCGACGACGGCAGCACGGGTCGTGCCGCTGTCCCGTCGGGTGCCTCGACCGGTGCCTTCGAGGCGCTGGAGCTGCGCGACGGCGACAAGAACCGCTACTTCGGCAAGGGCGTCGAGAAGGCCGTCCTGGCCGTCATCGAGCAGATCGGCCCCGAGCTCGTCGGCTACGACGCCACCGAGCAGCGCCTGATCGACCAGGCCATGCTGGACCTGGACGCCACCCCGGACAAGTCCTCGCTCGGCGCCAACGCCATCCTGGGCGTCTCGCTGGCCGTCGCCCACGCCGCCTCCGAGGCCAGCGACCTGCCGCTGTTCCGCTACCTGGGCGGCCCGAACGCGCACGTCCTGCCCGTCCCGATGATGAACATCCTCAACGGCGGCTCGCACGCGGACTCCAACGTCGACATCCAGGAGTTCATGATCGCCCCGATCGGCGCGGAGTCCTTCTCCGAGGCCGTCCGCTGGGGCGTCGAGGTCTACCACACTCTCAAGGGCGTGCTGAAGGAGCGCGGCCTGTCCACCGGCCTCGGCGACGAGGGCGGCTTCGCCCCGAACCTGGACAGCAACCGCGAGGCCCTGGACCTGATCACCGAGGCCATCCAGAAGGCCGGCTACGTGCCCGGCCGCGACATCGCGCTGGCCCTGGACGTCGCCGCCTCCGAGTTCTACCAGGACGGCGCCTACCAGTTCGAGGGCAAGGCCCTGTCGGCCGCCGAGCTCATCGAGTACTACGCCGAGCTGGTCGCCGCCTACCCGCTGGTCTCCATCGAGGACCCGCTGGACGAGTCGGACTGGGACGGCTGGAAGGCCATGACCGTCAAGCTGGGCGACAAGGTCCAGCTGGTCGGCGACGACCTGTTCGTCACCAACCCGCAGCGCCTGGCCAAGGGCATCGAGACCGGCACCGCCAACGCGCTGCTGGTGAAGGTCAACCAGATCGGTTCGCTGACCGAGACCCTGGACGCCGTCGAGCTGGCCCAGCGCAACGGCTACCGCTGCATGATGTCGCACCGCTCCGGCGAGACCGAGGACGTCACCATCGCCGACCTCGCCGTCGCCACCAACTGCGGCCAGATCAAGACCGGCGCCCCGGCCCGCTCCGAGCGCGTCGCCAAGTACAACCAGCTGCTGCGCATCGAGGAGATCCTCGACGACGCCGCCGAGTACGCCGGCCGCGGCGCGTTCCCGCGCTTCCGCTCCGCGGAGTGATGAGCACGGCGAGCCAGCCGGCCGAGCACGCCTGACCGGTGCCCCGCCGTTCACCCCGTAGGGTTGACGGCGGGGCACCGTCGCGACCAGGAGGGGATACGGGAGATGGCTGGCTGGAGGATCCCGGGCTTGGCGGCCCGGCCCCGGTTCACGAGCCGGGCGACCGTCCTCGTCCTGGTGCTCTGCTCACTGGTGGCGATCCTCGCCTACCCGACGCGGCAGTTCATCTCCCAGCGCGCCGAGATCTCCGCCCAGCGGGCGAAGGCCGACCACGCGCGCCAGCAGGTCGAGCAGCTGCGCCGGGACAAGGCCCGCTGGCAGGACCCGGAGTACGTCAAGGCGCAGGCCCGCGCCCGGCTGCACTACGCGGTGCCGGGGGAGACCCCGTACATCGCGGTGGACCCGGCCGGCTCGGCCGCCCGCCCCTCGGCGCCCGCCGCACCCGCCTCGGCCGGCGGCTCGGCCAGGGCCGCCGCCAAGCCCTGGTACGCCAGCATCTGGGACTCGGTGGACGCCGCCGACCTCGCCGCCGCGCCGCCCTCCGTGACCCCCCGTCCGCTCCCCCCGTCCTCCGTTGGAGACCCCACCCCCCATGACCACTGAGAACCACCCCGCCGTCTCCGACGCCGACGTCGCGGCCATCGCCGCCCAGCTCGGCCGGGTGCCGCGCGGCCTGCGCGGTGTCGCGCACCGCTGCCCCTGCGGCAACCCCGACGTCGTGGAGACGGCCCCCCGGCTGCCGGACGGCACGCCGTTCCCGACGCTGTACTACCTGACCTGCCCCAAGGCCGCCTCGCTGATCGGCACCCTGGAGGCGGACGGCGTGATGAAGGAGCAGACCGCCCGGCTCGCCGAGGACCCGGAGCTCGCCGCCGCGTACCAGAGGGCGCACGAGGACTACATCGCCCGGCGCGACGCGATCGAGGTGCTGGAGGGCTTCCCGAGCGCCGGCGGCATGCCGGACCGGGTGAAGTGCCTGCACGTGCTGGTCGGCCACTCGCTGGCGGCCGGCGAGGGCGTCAACCCGCTCGGCGACGAGGCGCTCGGCATGCTGGAGGACTGGTGGGCCAAGGGCCCGTGCGTCTCCCCGGCCGAGGTCGAGGCGGCCGGGGAGCGGGTCGCCCGCAACCGCGCCAAGGAGCAGGACCACGAGGCCGTGATCGCGGCCAAGCAGCGGAAGGCGGCCGAGCGCGCCGCGAAGAAGCGCGCCGCCGAGGACGCCGCGGAGCAGGAGTCCGAGTGACCATGACGCGTGTGGCCGCGATCGACTGCGGCACCAACTCGATCCGCCTGCTGGTCGCCGACCTGGACCCGGAGACCGGCGGGATCACCGACCTCGACCGCCGGATGATCGTCAACCGGCTGGGCCAGGGCGTGGACCGGACGGGCCGGCTGCACCCGGACGCGCTGGCCCGCACCTTCGCGGCCTGCCGGGAGTACCGGGAGATCATCACCGGCTTCGGCGTCGGCCCCGAGCGGATCCGCTTCGTCGCCACCAGCGCCTCCCGGGACGCCGAGAACAGCGACGAGTACGTCAAGGGCGTGCGCGACATCCTGGGCGTCGAGCCCGAGGTGGTGAGCGGCGAGGAGGAGGCGCACCTGTCCTTCGTCGGCGCCACCAAGGAGCTGACCGGTGGACAGTTCCCGGCGCCCTACCTGGTGTTCGACCTCGGTGGCGGCTCGACGGAGTTCGTGCTCGGCGGGACGGACGTGCAGGCGGCGCGCTCGGTGGACATCGGCTGCGTGCGGCTGACCGAGCGCCACTTCGGCGGTGCCGAGCTGCCCTCCGAGGAGCAGATCGCCGAGGCCCGGGCCCACGTGCGGGCCGAGCTGGACAAGGCCGAGGAGGTGGTCCCGCTGACCGGCGCGGCCACCCTGGTCGGCCTCGCCGGTACGGTCACCACGGTGTCGGCGATCGCCCAGGGCCTGTCGGAGTACGACAGCGAGCGGATCCACCACTCCCGGATCAGCCGCGAGCGGGTCGCCGGAATCGCCCGCGAGCTGCTCGCCGCGACCCACGCCGAGCGCGCGGCCATCCCGTCGATGCACCCGGGCCGGGTGGACGTGATCGCCGCCGGGGCGCTCGAACTGCTGGAGATCATGGAGCGGACCGGTGCCGCCGAGGTGGTCGTGAGCGAGCACGACATCCTGGACGGCATCGCCTGGAGTATGGCCTCCTGACGGTCTGCAGGGCTTACCGAACCGGCTCCGGCGCCCCCGGCGGGGCACCGGAGCCGGGGCGCGCCCGGGCGCGGGCGGGAATGTTCGTGAATTTCTTCACATGGCGATCCAGTCATTCGTCGCACCCCGGGGCCCGCTACGCCCGAATTGTGAGACCGAAGGCCTGCCCCTGTCCGGGCCCGCTGGATCGCAGGTCAGGCCTCGTTCGGGGTTTGAAAATCGAAATCACGCGCGGGAACGCGGGAGCTGTGCGGATCGTTGCTGCTCAGCAGGGTGGTGCTCCGGCGCGCGTTCACGGCGCCCCCCTGAGGCCTGTGAGCCGCCCGGTGGGGGCCGTTTTTGTGGGCGCGGAGTGTAGCACGGGGTGTCCATGAGCTTGTGACCGGGCTCACGAAGGCTGCTCCGAACGGTGCTGGATACTTTCGGATATGAGCACCACGGAGCGTCCTCGCATCCTCATTGTCGGCGGTGGTTACGTCGGCCTGTATGCCGCGATGCGCATCCTCAAGAAGATGCGTTACGGCGAAGCGACCGTCACGGTCGTGGACCCGCGGTCGTACATGACGTACCTGCCCTTCCTCCCCGAGGCGGCCGGCGGCAACGTCGCGCCCCGCAACCTCGTCGCGCCGCTGCGCAGCGCCCTCAAGAAGGCGGAGGTGCTGACCGGGTCCGTCACCGGTATCGACCACGCCCGCAAGGTCGCCACCATCCAGCCCGCGGCGGGCGACAGCTACGAGCTGCCCTTCGAGTACCTGGTCGTCGCGACCGGCTCGGTCTCCCGCACCTTCCCGATCCCGGGTCTGGCGGAGAACGGCATCGGCATGAAGACGGTCGAGGAGGCCATCGGCCTCCGCAACCACGTCATGGCCCAGCTCGACAAGGCCGAGTCCACCACGGACGAGGAGGTCCGCCGCAAGGCGCTGACCTTCGTCGTCATCGGCGGTGGCTTCGCCGGCGTCGAGACGATCGCCGAGATCGAGGACATGGCGCGCGACGCGTCGAAGCTGTACAAGACCGTCAGCCGTGACGACATGCGCTTCGTCATGGTCGAGGCGGCCAACCGCATCCTCCCCGAGGTCGGCCCGGACCTGGGTCTGTGGACCAAGGAGAAGCTCGAGGAGCGGAAGATCGAGGTCTACATCGAGACCTCGATGGACTCCTGCATCGACGGCCACGTCATGCTGAAGAACGGCATGGAGATGGACGCCTCCACCATCGTGTGGACGGCCGGCGTCAAGCCGAACCCGGTGCTGGCCAACTTCGGCCTGCCGCTGGGCCCGCGCGGCCACGTCGACACCGCGCCGACCCTCCAGGTCCAGGGCTTCGACTACGTCTGGGCCGCCGGCGACAACGCCCAGGTGCCGGACCTCGCCGCCGGCGAGGGCGCCTGGTGCCCGCCGAACGCGCAGCACGCCTGCCGTCAGGCCGTCGTCCTCGGTGACAACGTGATCTCCGGCATGCGGGGCTTCCCGCAGAAGGAGTACAAGCACAAGAACCTGGGTGCGGTCGCCGGTCTCGGCCTGCACAAGGGCGTCGCGATCCTGTTCGGCAAGGTCAAGCTGAAGGGCCGTCTGGCCTGGTGGTTCCACCGTGCCTACCACGGCGCGATGGTGCCGACCTTCAACCGCAAGGTCCGCGTCTTCACCGACTGGACCCTCGCGATGTTCCTGAAGCGCGAGATGGTCGGCCTGGCCCAGATGGAGCGGCCGCAGCTGCCGATCCAGGAGGTCACGCCGCCCACCAAGCCCGTCGAGGCCGCCAAGCCGGCCGCCGACAAGGAGCTCGCCAGCAAGTAGCGACCGGACCCCGGTGTGGGAGCGCCGGGGCATGAGTCGGAGGCCCTCCGCCCGGCAGTGACGCCGGACCACGACCTCCGTGGTGCTCAGCCGGCCGTGTGACCGGGCGGAGTACAGAAAACAGAGGAGCCCCTGCCGAAACCCTCCGGCAGGGGCTCTCTGTTGTTCGCTCGCTGGGCGGTCCGCCCGCTGGCTCGTCCGACCGCTGGGTGGCCCGACCGCTGGGTGGTCCGTCCGCTGGGTGGTCCGCCCGCTCGACGCCGGGGCGCTCCGCCCCGGCGCCGCGGCGGGCGTCAGTCGGTCTTGATGCTCGACAGGATGTCCAGCCCCGCGGCCCGGCGGGCCGGCCAGATCGCGGCCACCAGCCCGACCAGCCCGGCCAGCGCCAGGAACAGGGCCAGCTGGCCGTACGGCAGGACGGTGGTCAGCCCGGTCAGGCTGGACTTCAGGGTGCCGTTGACCGCCCAGGCGATGAAGCAGCCGAGCAGCAGGCCGATCCCCGCGCCGAAGAGCGAGATCACCACCGACTCCAGTCGGACCATCCGCTTGATGCCCCGGCGGTCCAGGCCGATCGCCCGCAGCATCCCGATCTCCCGCTTCCGCTCGAACACCGACATCGCCAGCGTGTTGATCACGCCCAGGACCGCGATCAGGACCGCCATTCCCAGCAGGCCGTACATCAGGTTCAGCGCGAAGGTGATGATCTGGCTGAAGTCGTCCCGGACGTCCTGCTTGGACTTGACCTCGATCACCGGGTTGGCGCCGGTGGCGTCCTTGAGCGCCTGCTTGAGCGCGGGGGTGGCGCCGTTCTCGCCCGTCACCAGCACGTCGGCGACGTAGGGCTTCGGCTCGTGCTTGGCGATCTCGCTGTTGGCCAGCAGGACCGGGCCGAACATGCCGCCCCCCTCGTACACGCCGCCCACGGTGAGCCGCCCGGTCGAGCCGTCCGGGAAGCCGGCGGTCATCGTCGAGCCGGTGGTGACGCCGGACTTCGCGGCGACGTCCTGGTCCACCAGCAGCTGGCCGCTGCGGAGCGCGGCGGTGGACCCGCTGGTCAGCTTGACCTCGGCGATCCGGTCGAAGGCGTCCGCGTCCAGACCCGTGATCGACCTGGTGGTGCCGTCGAGCTTCCAGTACGCGGAGGTCATCGGCGAGGACGCCGCCACCCCGGGCGCCTTGGCGATCTGGGCGGGCAGCTGCCCGGACAGGTTCATGCCGTTGGCGGACGAGACGATGTAGTCGGACTTCATCGACCTGGTGACGGCCCGGTCGACGGTGTCGCCGACCGAGGTGCCGATCACGGTGAGCCCGGTGACCAGGGTCAGGCCGATGGTCAGCGCGGCGGCGGTGGCCGCGGTGCGGCGCGGGTTGCGCACCGCGTTCTGCTGGGCGAGCCGGCCCGGGGTGCCGCCCAGCGCCCGCAGCAGCGGACCGACCAGGGCGACCACCGGGCGGGAGAGCAGCGGCAGCAGGACGAACACGCCGATCAGGGCGAGGAAGGCGCCCCCGCCGACCGGCAGTCGGCCGCTGTCGTCACCGGTGGACGCGCCGTAGCCGATCAGCGCCAGGCCGCCGCCCGCGAGCACCGATCCGATGGTGTTGCGGACCACCAGGCTCTTCTGGGTGGCCGGTTGGTCGCCGCTGCTCATCGCGGCGACCGGCGCGATCCGGGCGGCGCGCAGGGCGGGCAGCAGGGCCGACAGCACCGTCACCAGGACGCCGACCGCGACGGTCACCACGACGGTGAGCGGCTTGATCACCAGCGAGCCGCTCGGCATGTTCTCGTTCAGCGAGCCGATCAGGGACTGCATCCCGGCGCCGATCCCGATGCCGGCCAGCAGGCCGGCCACCGCGGAGACGGTGCCGATCAGCAGTGCCTCGGCCAGCACGGAGCGGGTGACCTGCCTGCGGCTGGCGCCGATCGCCCGCAGCAGCGCGAGCTCCTTGGTGCGCTGGGCGACCAGCATGGTGAAGGTGTTGGCGATGATGAAGATGCCGACGAAGAGCGAGATGAACGCGAAGACCAGCAGCATGGTGCGCATCGCGTCGGTGCTCCGGGCGATCTGCGCCTGCTCGTCGGCCTGGAGCGCGGCACCGGTCTTGATGACGAACTGGTGGTCCGACGGGATCACGGGCTCGGCCTGGGCGAGCAGCGCGTCCTGGGAGGTCCCCGGCTTCGCGGTGAGCACGATGCTGCTGTAGCGGCCCGGCTCCTGGAGCAGTGTCTGCTGGGCGGTGGCCCGGTCGAACAGGGTGAGGGTGCCGCCGGTGTTCACCACCGGGTCGTCGGTGGTGAAGAGCCCGGTGAGCCTGGCCTCGATCACCGGCCCGTTGACGGCGATCCGGACGGTGTCGCCGACCTTGTACCCGGCCCGGTCGGCGGTCCTGCGGTCGAGGGCGATCTCCTTGGCGTTCTTCGGGCCCTGGCCCTCGACCATCGGGTAGCGCGGGTCCCTGCCGTCCTGGCCGGGCGCGAAGTTGGCGCCCCGGGCGGCCCAGACCTGGCCGATCAGGTCGCCCTTGCGGTCGGCGACGCCGGTGAAGCCGCTGACCACGCCGCGGGCGCTCGCGGCGCCGGGCAGGGCGGCCAGCCGCTGGACGGTGGCGTCGCCGAGGACGGTCGGGCTGCTCTCGCTCTTCTGCCTGGCGGAGGCGTCGGAGGCGGCCGCGTTGTCCACGACCTGGACCGACACGTCCGAGTAGCTCTTGGAGTTGCTGTCCCGCAGGGCCTTGCCGAAGGTGTCGGAGAAGACCATGGTGCCCGCCACGAAGGCGGTGCCGAGCAGGACGGCCAGGGCCGTCATCAGGAGCCGGCCCTTGTGGGCCAGCACGTTGCGCAGAGCGGTGCGATGCATGAGGTGTCCTGGGGAGGTTCGGTGAGGCGGGCTGAGGGGCCGGGCTGGTCAGCTGGTGCGGCCCTTGGCCTCGAAGCGGCGCATGCG
This sequence comes from Kitasatospora sp. NPDC048194, assembly GCF_043202455.1. Taxonomy (NCBI): domain Bacteria; kingdom Bacillati; phylum Actinomycetota; class Actinomycetes; order Kitasatosporales; family Streptomycetaceae; genus Kitasatospora; species Kitasatospora sp. NPDC048194. Next base: position 78 of record NZ_JBIDAK010000009.1, on the reverse strand, counting down.
GTCCAGGACGGTGTCGGCGGTGGGGGCGTGGAGTTCGTCGACGATGCGGCCGTCGGCGAGGAAGACGACGCGGTCGGC
>NZ_JBIDAK010000008.1:178532-237700 GCF_043202455.1 Kitasatospora sp. NPDC048194 | reverse complement strand
TCGTCTACGACGACGAGCAGTCCTGCATCGAGGAGGTCCGCTACCTCCTGTCGCTGCTGCCGCAGAACAACCGCGAGATGCCGCCGTCCGTCGTCGCCGACGACCCGGTCGAGCGCCGCAACGACAGCCTGCTGGAGCTGGTGCCCGTCGACGGCAACCGCCCGTACGACATGCGCAAGGTGATCGAGGAGATCGTCGACCACGGCGAGTACCTGGAGGTCCACGAGCGCTGGGCCACCAACGTGCTGTGCGTGCTCGCCAGGATGGGCGGCAGAGTGGTCGGGGTGGTGGCCAGCCAGCCCAACTCCCTGGCCGGGGTGTTGGACATCCACGCGAGCGAGAAGGCCGCGCGCTTCGTCCAGCTCTGCGACGCCTTCAACATCCCCCTGGTCACCCTGGTCGACGTCCCGGGCTTCCTGCCGGGCGTGGACCAGGAGCACGGCGGCATCATCCGGCACGGCGCCAAGCTGCTCTACGCGTACTGCAACGCCACCGTGCCGCGCATCTCGCTGATCCTGCGCAAGGCCTACGGCGGCGCCTACATCGTCATGGACTCCCGCTCCATCGGCGCCGACCTGTCGTACGCCTGGCCCACCAACGAGATCGCGGTGATGGGCGCCGAAGGCGCCGCCAACGTCGTCTTCCGCCGGGAGATCGCCGCCGCCGACGACCCGGACGCGACCCGCGCCCAGCTGGTCAAGGAGTACACCGCCGAGCTGATGCACCCGTACTACGCGGCCGAACGCGGCCTGGTGGACGACGTCATCGACCCGGCCGAGACGCGGGCGACGCTCATCGCCGCACTGGAGATGCTCGCCACCAAGCACGCGCCGCTGCCGTCCCGCAAGCACGGGAACCCGCCGCAGTGAGCGGGCGCGCGGCGGCCGCGGCCGACCCGGTGCTCCGGTATTGCACGGGCAGCCGGGGGCCGGGAACCGGCCGCCCTGGCGGCAATCCTGGCGCCGGCTGTCCAGCGTTGCGCCAGCGGACCTGCCGGACCCCGGCGGACCGCCGATGCGGACCGTCGGGGGCGCGCCGCCGCCCGCGTCTTCCCGAGCCGAGCCTGACAGGTTCCTGCAGGACGGCTTGGCTCCGCGCTGCACCGACTGGTAGCAAGGGCGGAGCGGCAAGATCGAGAACACGCGGCCACGGCCGAGGGGAGACGGCTGACGACCCGGGTGGTGCCCGGCTTCCCGGCCTCTCCCGACCACGCCGCGACACGGCAGGTGGAGGAGTTCGACACAACGGTGCGGCGGAAGCGGGCAGCCCGGCTCGACCGGGGGGTGCGAGGTGAGGAGTGCCCATGAGGGCGGCTCAGTACGGTCGTCCCGACACGGAGGCGGCCGGGCGGAACGAGCGTGTCATGGTTCACCTCAAGGCCTCGGGCGTCATCGGGAAAGCGGACGTCCGCCTGGCGGAACCCACCCTGGAGTTCCGACTCCTCGGCCCGGTGGAGGCGGTGGCCGACGGCCGGGAGATCAGGTTGGACGGTGCCAAACAGCGGTCCGTCCTGGCCGCCCTCCTGCTGTCCGACGGCCGCCTGCTGCCCGACGAGCGGCTGAGCGCCCTGCTCTGGGGCTGGGATCCACCGGCCACCTGGACCGCACAACTGCACACGTACGCCTCCAGGCTGCGCGGTCGGCTGGGGCCGCAGGTCGACCTGATCCGCCGCGCGCCCGGCTACCGGCTCGACATCGGCTCGGCGCGGGTGGACCTCCACGAGTTCCGTCGGGACGCCGAGCTCGGCCGGCGCGCCCTGGAGGCCGGCGAACACCGCCGTGCCGCCGACCTGCTCTCCGCCGCGCTCGGGCACTGGCGCGGCACGCCGCTCACCGGCGTGACCGCGCAGCTGGCCGAGAAGGCACTGCCGGAACTGGAGGAGAGCCGGCTCGCCGCCCTGGAGAACCGCATCGAGGCCGATCTCGCCCTGGGCGGTCACCGGGCCGCCGTCCCCGAACTGCGCGGACTGGTCGCCGAGCACCCGACCCGGGAGCGCCTGCGCGGGCAGCTGATGGCAGCCCTCTACCGCTGCGACCGGCAGAGCGACGCGCTGGAGGTGTACGAGCAGGGGCGGCGCCTGCTCGCCGAGGAACTGGGCGTCGACCCGGGTGCGACCCTGCGCGAGCTGCACTCGCAGGTCCTCTCCGGCACCCTGCCCGGGCCGGCCGCCGCCCACCCGCCGACGGCAGTGCTGAGCGCGCCACCGGCACCGGCCCCGCCCGGCGGCCATCCGGCCTCCGAACGCCCCACCGGCGCGTGGACCGGAGTCGTGCCGGTGCTGTTGCCGCCGGCCGTCGCCGACTTCGTCGGGCGGCAGCGCCACCTCGCGGCGTTGCAGGCCGCCTTGGGCGGGGCGGCGCAGGACCGCCCGGCCTGTCCCGGGGAGCCGACCGGCCCGATCCTGCTGACCGGCGGTGCTGGCTGCGGGAAGTCCGCGCTGGCCGTCCAGGCTGCCCACCTCGCCCGGTCGGGCTTCCCCGATGGCGTCCTCTACGCCGACCTGCGCGGCCCGGACGGCCTCCCGCGCGACCTCGCCGAGGTCCTCCGCGCCTTCCTGTGCGCCCTCGGGGCGGATGGACGCCGACTGCCGGACGGTCCGGACGAGCTGGTCCGGCTCTACCGGAGCCGACTGGCCGGACGGAAGGTCCTGGTGCTGCTGGACAACGCCGAGGACGAGCGGGCCGTCCGTCCGCTGCTCACCTCCGACGAGTGCGGCCGTACCGTCGTCACCAGCCGCTCGGCGCTCGCCACGATCGAGGGGGCGCAGCGCTTGTGGATCGGCCCCCTGGAGTTCCCGGAGGCCTACCAGTTGCTCGCCGTGGCCGGCCGGGAACGGGTGAGCACGGATCCGGGGGCGACGGCCCGGATCGTCGAACTCTGCGACCGGCTGCCGCTCGCGCTGCGGATCTGTGCGAGCCGACTGGCCGGCCACCCGCACTGGACGGCGGCCAGACTGGCCGACCGACTCACCTCGGCGGAGAACCGCCTGGACGAGCTGCGCCTCGGTGAACTGGACGTCAGGGCCAGCCTGGCGGCGGATCTGCGGAGAGTGCACCCGGCCGCCCGTACCGCCCTTCGGGCCTTCGCGCGGGCCGGGGCCGACAGCGTGTCCCTCGCGGACGCCGCCAGGCTGCTCGGCTGCTCCGACTGCGAGGCGGAGGAGGTGCTGGAGCTGCTGACCGAGGCCAGGCTGCTGACCGCCGATCCCGAGCCTGCGGAACTGCTCTACCGCATGGGTTCGTTGGTCCGCCTCGTCGCCCAGGAACAGCCGGCCGCCGCGCTCGTGGCCTGAGTCACCCCGCCCCGGGGCGCGGCCGACCGGTCTGCCTGACCGCGGCGTCAGCCGCAACCGCCCGCGTGACCGAAGTCCAGGCTGCGGCCCGGCATCGGCGCTACCGTCGCCAGTAGGCCGGGGTCGTCGAGAATGAGCTCGATGTCGAGGTACTCCGGGCGCGCCTGCTCGGGCGCGGCCGTGTCCGTGGTCGTCGTTTCCATGGTGGCCTCCGGTCCCAACTCGTGGGTCTCCTGGTCGTGGAGCGAGGATCCGACGTGCGGCTATGGCGTCCCTATCGGTCCCCTGCGGTCGTGTCGCCGGGATCGAGAGCGGCCCTATAGAAGTCCTATGGGCGCCTCGGGTAGCGTCCTGGGCACCGCGAGGGGCGCCCGGTGGGCACCCCTCGCGGTCGGACGGTCGTCCGGGCTCAGCCGTCGATCAGCCGGGTGAACACGACGGTGTCGAAGACGTCCTCCATCCGGACGGCCAGCCCGTTCCGGAAGGTCCAGGAGTGGACGAACGGCAGGGTCTCCGTGCGGCCGCTCAGCGAGGTGACGGCGCGGACGCCGAACACCACCACGCGGTCACCGGAGTGCACGAACTCCCGCGGTTCGAGCCGCATGCCGCCCAGCACGGTCGGGACCTTGGCCAGGAAGTCCAGCACCCCCTGGTGGCCGTTCTTGGTGCCGCCCAGTCCGTACGCGGCGAGGCCCTCGGGGTGGACCCACTCGATGCCCGGGTCCATGGTCGCCAGCAGGGCGGCCACGTCCCGGTCGTGGAAGGCGCGGTAGGCGGCGTGGACGAGGTCGAGGTTGGCGTTCTCCCGGGTCACGTGCGGGCTCCTCGGTGCTGGACGTGCTCGGATGCGGCGTACCGGGGCCTGAGGCGATCGGGGTGGAGGGCGGCGAGGGTCAGGCGCAGGCCCTCGCGCCAGTCGACCTCGCACGGGCCGGTCAGCCGGCGGCGCAGCGTGGGGTCGAACCGGTAGGTCTCCCGGGTGACGTCACTCGGCACCAGCCGGGCGGACACCCCGGTCAGCTCCTCCAGGTGGCGGACGATGTCGGTGATGCCGACCGCCTCGTCGCCGCCCCAGTTGACCAGGGTCGCGGGCACCGAGGCGGCCTCCCACAGCCGGGGCACCTGCCGGACGATGTCGGTGGTGTGGATGGGCGAGCACCAGTTCTGGCCCTCCCGCGGCACCGGGATGGGCTGGCCGGAGAGCATCCGCTGGAAGTACAGCATCGGGACGCCGCCGTAACCACCGGGCCCGTAGGCGATGTTGAGCCGGGCGATGGTGGTCGGCAGGCCGAGCACCCGGGCCAGGGCGCGGACGGCCCCCTCGGTCGCGATCTTGCCGACCGGGTAGGCCGGCAGCCAGTCCGCGACGCCGTCCACCGGGTCGTCCTCGGTGTAGGCGTGGTCGAGGGTCTGCCGGGCGTAGAGCGCGCCCGTCGACACGAACAGGAAGGCCTCGGCGGTGCGGCAGTGCGCCATCAGCCGGCCGGTGGCCGTGGTGTTGACGTCGATCGTCCGGTTGAAGTCACCGTCGTCGCCGCGCCGGACCGCGGAGTGGATGACGTGGGTGAAGTCCTCCGGCAGGCCCTTGAGCGCCTGCTCGGAGTCGTCCTCCATGTCCCACCGCCAGGTGGTGACGCCCCGCGCCCGGAGCTCCTCGGCCACGCCCGGGGTGCCGAAGCGGCCGATGCACCACACGTCGTTCCCGGCGGCGGCGAGCGCCTCCGCGACCGGACGTGCGACCTGACCGGTGCCGCCGGTCACCAGGATCTTCTTGCCCCTCACTTGCCCTCTCCCATCGCCCGGTCGAGCTCCTTGCGCAGGATCGCCTGGAAGGCCGCCACGTGCTGCGGGCCCATCAGGGTGTAGTGCTCTCCCGGCACCTCGACGTACCGGTTGGCCTCCTCGGTGAAGTCGTCCCACCGGCGCAGTTCGTTCGCCAGCCAGTCCTCCTTGGTGCCCCGCAGCGGGTCCGCGTAGAGGACCGTCATCGAGCGGACGGAGCCGCTCGGCCGGTACGACTGGCCGAGGTCGGTGAGCCGGTCGGCCAGCTCCGCCCAGGCGGCGAACTTCGGCTGGTCCAGGTCCAGTTCGGCGATCCGGGCGGGCGGCGCCAGGGCCAGCAACCTGGCCAGCTGCTCCTCCCGCGGCAGGCCGCGCAGCTGCCCGGGCAGCTCCAGGGACTGCTTCTTGTCGATCAGCGCCATGAAGAACGCCAGATTGACGGCCGTCTCGATGAAGTCCAGCTCGTCCATCCGGTACTTGATGTGCGGCGGCAGGTTGAAGCTGCCGACGAAGTCGACCCGCTCGCCCTGCCCCTCCAGCACCTTGGCCATCTCGAAGGCCACCGCGGCACCGAAGGAGTAGCCGGCCAGGGCGTACGGGCCGTGCGGCTGCCGGGCCCGGACGGCGGTCACGTAGGTGTCCACCATCTCCTCGAACGTCCGGAACGGCTTTTCGCCCTCGTTGAACCCCCGGGCGCGCAGCGCGTAGAACGGCCGGTCCCCCACGAAGTACTGGGCCAGGTTGACGAAGACCAGCACCTCGCCGACCCCGGGGTGGACGCAGAACAGCGGCGTCTTGTCACCGCTCACCTGCATCGGCACGATCGGGTCGTACTCCGTCTCACCCAGCCCCCGCAGCTGGGTGAGACGGCTCGCGAGGGTGCGGACGGTCGGCGCCGTGAGCACGGTGATGATCGGCAGGTCCGCCAGGCCCAGCCGCTCCGCGACCTTGCCGCGCAGCCGCAGGATGTCCAGCGAGGTGCCGCCCAGGTCGAAGAAGCTGGCGGTGGCGCTGATCCGGTCCGGTTCCGTGTCGAACAGTTCGGCGTAGATCTCGGTGACGATCCGTTCCGTCCCGTCCTCCGGAGCGGTGTACCCGCCGAGACGGCGCGTCGTCAACTCCTCGACCACGCGCAGTTCCTGAGCGTAGGCGCCGGACTCCAGCCGCTTGCGCATCAGGGCCCGCTGAATCTTGCCCAGGCTGGTCTTCGGGAAGGCGTCCATCGGCAGCGGCAGGATCAGGGCGGGCCGGAAGCCCCAGGTCAGCACGGTGGTGCTGCGGATGGCGGCCAGCGTCCGGTAGCGACCCGCCTCGTCCTCGGCGGGCAGCGGGCAGTGGAAGGCGACCACCAGCTGCTCGGTGTCACCGTCGGCCGCGCGGGTGGGGAACGCGGCGACGTACGCCGGGCTCACCCCGTCCAACTGCTCCAGCACCGTCTCCAGTTCGTGGCTGAAGTAGTTGACGCCGTTGACGATGACGCTGTCCTTGCTGCGCCCGACCAGGGAGAGCCGGCCCTCGTCGATCCGGCCGAGGTCGCCGCTGCGGAACCAGCCGTCGGCGGTGAACGCCTCCCGGGTCGCCTCCTCGTTGTTGTGGTAACCACGGGTGATCATCGGGCCGTTCAGCTGGAGCTCACCGACCTCGCCCTCGGGCAGTGCGCGGTCCTCCGCGTCGACGACCCGGATCCGCAGCCCCTCCACCGGCGTGCCCAGGTTCGCGAACTCCCGCCCCTCGTCCGCCTGCGGGAAGCCGAGCGAGTAGATGCTGCCCGCGCAGGTCTCGGTCATCCCGAAGGCCGGCCACAGCACCGCCGGGTCCAGACCGTACGGCGCGTACCGCTCCAGGAAGGTGCGGCCGGTCGCGCAGACCACCGCCTCACCGCCGCTGACGATGTGCCGCAGCCCGCTCAGGTCGAGCCGCTCGCGGTCGGCCGCGGGCATCCGCTCGGCGGCGGTGTTCAGCAGCCCGAGCAGGAAGTTGGGGGTGAACGTCATGGTCACCCGGTGCTCGGAGACGAGCCGCAGGAACTCCAGCGGCTCCCCGAGGACCACCTGGGCCGAGGCGTGGACCTGGCGGCAGCCGACGGACAGCGGCAGCAGGTGGCACTCCAGCAGCGCGGCGACGTGGTCGAAGGAGACCCAGTTGAGCGAGGTGTCCGTCGCGGTGAGCCGGTGGTAGCCGTTCTTCCCGGCCATGGACGCCAGCAGGTTGACGTGGCTGAGCTCGACGGCCTTGGAGTTCCCGGTCGATCCGGAGGTCAGGACCAGCACCGCGACGTCCTCCGGCGCGGCCCGGTGCGGCTCGCCGGCGGGCTCACCGTCGTGCCCGTCGGCGGTCCGGCCCAGAGTGTCGGTCGTGGTGACCACCAGGCCCTCCACCGGCGGCAGTTCGGCCGCCAGTGCCGCATCGGTGACCACCAGCGGCCTGTCCAGCAGCGCGTCCACGTGCTCGAGCTGCGCCGCCCAGCGGCTCCGGTCGCCACGCTGCGGCGCCATCGGGCAGGGCACGAAGCCGCCCAACTGCGCGGCCCAGAAGGCGGTGAGGAACTCCGCCGGGTCCTCCAGCAGGAGCACGATCTTGTCCTGCGGCCGCAGCCCGTGCGCCCGCAGTCCGGTCAGCAGCCGGCGCGCCCCGGCGAGCAGTTCGACGTGGCTCTGGTCGCGGTGGCCGGCGCCGGAACCGCCGGTGCAGTAGCGCAGACCGCTCGACGGCTGCCGTTCGGCCGCTCTCAGTAGGAGATCGACGATGGTCGTGGGTGGTGTGGTCATGGTTTCTCCTAGGCGTGGCTCTGGTGGAGCCGGGGGGACGAGCAGGGAGAAGGCCCTAGCCCGGACTGGCGGGTGTAGGGGCGGCGAACCATTGGGTAAGGACCGAATAAGGGGAAGCGTGGGGCCCCTGTTGTCCGTGGGGCCGTGCGGTCGAAACCGTAGGCCGTGTCTCGCCTGACGGGACGGGCGCTGGCCTGAAGAGCCGCGCGGTGCTACGGCTGGTGACGGACGGGTAGCCCCGGGTGCCGGAAGCGGAAGGTGAGGCCGTCGGTTCGGCCGCTGATCGACATCTTGCTGTCGCGATGGCCGTAGGGCGCTGCATAGCCGACCCGCTGTGCTATATGCGCGCAAACCAAGCCCGGAGACGTTTCGTTGACGGGCGATGGGCGTCGAACTAGGGTGTGGTTGATCTCTGTCCCGTTCGCACGCCTCCCACCAGAAGGGGGTCTTCCGCTCCGAACGGCAGGTGCTTCCAGCTGAGCCTGGAGCGTGCGCAACGGATGAGCGCGGGATGGATCAACGGGGGCTAGGAACAGTGGGTGTAAGGACTTTAACGACCGGACCGGGAGCCGAACTTCCGAAGGTGCACGCGGAGCACGTCGAGGAGGCTCTGCTACAGGCCAGGGCGCTGATCGAGTCGACGGTCTCGCTGCACCGTCGGCGCGCCGACGGTCCCGCACCGGTGTCGCGCACCGACGCGGAGGCGTTCAGCGAGACCGTGGAGCAGTTGATCGCCGGCGCCCGTCGCTCGGTGAGCCTGGCGCTCGTCTCGAACGGGAAGTTCGCCGTCGAGGCCCGTCGGGTGCTCTCCAGACCGCCACGGGCGGAGCATGCCCAGGGCGGCCCCGTCGTGCGGGTGCTCTGCGTGGGTGCCGCCACCGAAGGCGCCGTCGACCTGCTCGCGAACCTGAGAATGCCTCAGGTCGAGGTGCGGGTGTCCGAGACGGACCTGCGCGAGGTGCTGATCGTCGACGGCCGGGGTGCGCTGGTCCGCTCCGGGGCGGCGGGGCGTGGTGGCCGGGACGCCGTCACGGTCAACGATCCCGCCGTGGTCCGCGCCCTCGACCTCCTCTTCGCGGGCGCCTGGTCGCGTGCCAGGCCGCTGGTCCACCACGTGACCCTGAGCCCGCGCCTCGACACCGCCCAGACGCGGCGTGTCCTGGAGATGCTCCGGGAGGGCCACACCGACGAGGTCGCCGCGCAGGAGCTCAACGTCTCCCTGCGCACCTACCGTCGCCACGTGGCGGAGATCATGCGGGAGCTCGGCGCCAACTCCCGCTTCCAGGCGGGCTTCCGGGCGGTCGAGCTGGGGCTGCTGGCCAGCCAGGGGTGATCGGGGCCGGTCCCCGCCCGCCCACACCGGGTGGGGACCGCCGGGACTGTCAGCAAGGCGACGGAGAGGGTTGGAGCAGTGCCGGATCGGGCCGTGGACGAACTGGAGGAGGCGCTGCTCGGGGTGAGCGCGCTGATCGAGTCGACGGTCGCGATGAACCGCGACCGCTATTCCACCGATCGGCTCATCACCGCGATCAGCGGACCCTACCGGGACGTCCTCGCAACGGCGGAGGCGATGATCACCGGAGCGCGTTCGAGCATCGACATCGTGCACGCCAGGCGGATCCAGGAGGAGGAGCGCTCCGAGCGGTCCGAACGAGGGCTCCTCTACAAGGCGGACCCGTCCGTCACCGTCCAGCTGCTCAGCTCGCCGGAGCTGCTCGACGAGACCTTCGTCCGGGAACAGATCGACCTGCCGCACCCGGTGGCCATCCGGGTGGCCCGGGTCCCCCCGCTCCAGGCGGTCATGGTCGACCGGGAGGCGGCCCTGGTGGTCACCGGCACCGGGGTCAACCGGCGGGCCGCGGTGATCCGGGTGCCGGAGGTGATCCACACCCTGCACATCCTCTTCGACAACGTCTGGCGGGGCTCCGTGCCCGCCAACGAGCGCATCGTCTTCGGTGACCGTGCCCGGGCGGCCTTCGCCCGCCAGATCCTGGGGGCGCTGCGCGCCGGGGTCACCGACGAGGTCGCCGCGCGTGAGCTCGCCATCTCGGTGCGCACCTACCGGCGGTACGTCGCCGAGATCATGACCCTGCTGAGCGCCAACTCCCGTTTCCAGGCCGGGGTCCGGGCTGCCGAACTCGGCCTGCTGCCCCCGAGCCGCTCCGGCTCCGAGTGATCGGACCGAGGGCGGCGCAGGGCGGTCGGCCGCGCTTTCCTCAGGACGCCGTCCGAGGCGGCGCCGTCACGCGTCGGTCTGCTCGCCCGGCTCGTCGCCCTCGGCCTGCGAGGTGATCAGCTCGGTGAGGACGTCGATGTACGCGGCCAGGACCTCACCCCACGGCGTGTCACAGGACTGCAGGTAGGCCGAGTCCTCGGCCTCGTGGTCCTGTTCTATCTGGTCCAGCACGGACAGCGGGTGGGGGATTCGAACGCGGTCGAGCCGATCGTTGTCCATAGCTCCTCCTGGATGCGGCGCTTGTCCTTGGTACGGCCCCCGTTGTGAATCAGTATCGGTAATCCACCTATGCGGCGCCTTGAACCGACCTGTATGAGTCACCGATTCGCCACACATCGTTGCGTACGCCGTCGCACATTTCTCACCCCGGCACCGAAAGTGGCTGGATCCACGTCGGTCGGACCGGTGCCGGGACGGCCGCGGCCGCCCCGGCTTCCCCCAAGACTTCCCCTCGATCCTGTGTCCGTTCCGTACAGATCCGACGGGTTGTGCGCACACCCGTCCGACCCGGCGTTCCTCCCGGCGGGAGGTGGCGGAACTGCCGCTATGCTGTCCGGCGATCTTCGGACGGTCGACGGGGAACGGGGGAGCGGGTATGGGCAGCGACGGTGCCGGGACGGGGTTCAGTGCGCATCCGGACAAACTCGGGGACGTGGGGGACCGGTTGATCGCCGCGGGGCAGGACGTCCGGTCGGTGAAGGACGCGCTCGGCAAACTGAACGTGTCGGACCCGGCGGTGTTCGGCGATCACGCGGGTGACGCCGTCAAGACCTTCTGGTCGGCCTGGCAGGACGAGCTCGGGGTGAACCTCGACGCGCTGATCGACCTCGGCGGCAAGGTGCACACCACGGCGAGCAACTACGCCACGACGGACCACGGTGTCGAGAAGCAGTACCAGAAGCCGGGAGCCTGACCGTGCCCGACCACGACATGAACCCGCTCGGCATCGACCCGGGCACCCCGATGGAGCAGGTCGCGTCACTGAAGAAGACCATCGACGAGTCGCACGGCATGTGGGGCGCCGGTGATCTGAAGTACGCGGTGCACGACGCCCTGCAGCTGCCCGCGCCCAAGGGCGACTCCGGCAAGATCGCCGCGGTGGCCGCCGCGTACAAGACGGCGGTCGGCCAACTGGACCACGTGCAGATGAAGGTGGCGCAGGTCAGCTCCCAGCACCTGCCGGACGCCTGGACGGGGCAGGTCGGCGAGAAGGCCGCCGAGGTGGTCAGGGCCTCCGCGGACGACCTGACGCGCTGCGGCGACGCGATGGAGAAGGGGCGGCAGCAGCTGAGCGCGCTGGCGACCGCCCTGAGCGAGGCGCAGACCCTGCACGGGCAGGGCGCGGCTCCGTTGAGCGAGGCGCTGAAGCTGCTGCACGACATCACCATCAGCGGGGCGCCGGACCCGGTCAACTGGGACGACGACAAGATGCACACCGCCCACGCGAAGGCGAAGGAGGGCATCAAGTCGATCTACGACGCCGCGGTGAAGGCCGAGACGGCCGGCCGGACGGCCGCCCGCGAGCTGAACGCCCTGGCGAACAAGGCGCTGGCCGGCAAGTTCAAGAACAAGGGGCTGGGTGCGGAGGACAAGCTGGTGCTGGTCGACGCCTCGGTCGCCGGCAACGAGAGCGACGGCACCATCCTGACCGAGGCCAACGCGGTCCGGGCCTCCCAGCTGATGGACCAGATGAGCGACGCGGACCGGGCCCGGTTCGACCAACTGCTCGCGGGCAGCAAGTCCCCGGAGGAGCGGGCCTACCTGATGAAGGCGCTGGCCGCCGGGCACAGCTACGACGAGATCAAGGCCTTCGACGACCAGATCCACGACCACGCGGACGACCCCGGGTGGCTGGCGACGCGGATCTCGCCGGTCCAACTGGCCTCGTCCACGCCCGGCCAGAGCCCGACCGGCTACGACGGGGTGGCCTGGGACCAGGGCCAGCACAGCACCTGCGTGGCCGCCTCGACGGTGACCGCCCGGGCGATGGTCGACCCGCTGTTCGCCTTCCAGCTCACCACGGGCGGCCACCCCGGCGACCCGGCGTACGACAACGGGCAGGCCGCCAAGGACCGCTGGGACAAGGAGACGAACCGCGTCTACGACTCCCGCTCCTGGATGCACCTGGGCGGGGACGGGATGTGGGACTGGGAGTCCAAGGACATCGCCAACTCCGAGATCGGCGACCACACCGGGGCCGGCTACAAGAACGTCGACCTCGAGGGGCCGGACCAGCGCCGGGACGTGCTGGCCCAGGTCGAGTCGTCGGTGGACCAGGGCAAGCCGGTGCCGATCTCCGTGAAGAACGACAAGTTCTTCCCGGACGGCCACCAGATGATGATCATCGCGCACCGCGGTGACCAGCTGGAGATCTACAATCCCTGGGGCTACACCGTCTGGGTCAGTGAGGACGACTTCGTCCACAACCACCTCGGGGGCGCCACCCAGGGCGACGAGCTCCCCATCGCCGACAGCGTCCGGATGCCCAAGTGAGGCTTGAGAGTTGAGTGCCAACCAGCAGCCCATGAGTGACGACCGGCTGGCCGAGCTGGACATCGGGGTCCTGCTGCGCTTCGGCCTGCCGGCCCCCGGCGTGGTCCGCTCCACGCTGTTCGGCGACGGGGCGGTGGCCGCGGCGATCGTCGCCGACCGGCTCGGCGTGCTGCCCCGGGCCGTGGCGTTCCTCGGCGAGGTGGTCCGCGCCGGCGGTACGGCGTTCGCGGCCGAGCTGCCCGAACCGCTGCCCGGCCCGGCCGCCGCCGCGGCCCGGGACTGGCTGGCGGCGGCCGCCACGGTCGTGCAGGACCCGACGGGCGACCAACTGGTCGCCCGCTGGCTCGACGCGGTCGCCGCCGTACTGGCACTGCGCGTCACCGACCGGGAGGCGGACTCGTGAGGAAGAAGTGGCAGCGGATCGTCCTCGTCGCCGTGGTCCTGCTGGCGGTCGCCGGGTCGGCGGGCGCGGTGGCGGTCCACCGGATGACCACCGGCAAGCTCGACCACGGCACCGTGTTCACCGCGACGTCGGGTGAACTGTCCGTCAAGCCCGGCCAGTTGTTCTCGGTCGAGGTGAGCGCGCACCGGGGCTGGGGCGACGTCTGGACGGTGGCCGAGCCGGCGCCCGACGCCGCCGTGGTGCAGACCGTCGGCGACGAGTACGTCCGGGACTTCGAGCTGTCCAACCTGGGCGGCGCGATCGGCTCGGATTCCGGCGGCCACTACTACTTCGTGTTCCGGGCCGGTGCGCAGCCGGGCCGGACGACCGTCACCCTGCACGTCGCCTACCGCGACCGCGGCGGCATGACGTACTCGGGCGGCCCGGAGCAGACCAAGCGCCAGTTCACCGTCGACGTCGGCTGAGCCGTCCCCGGTCGGGGGTGGGTCCAGGCCCACCCCCGACCGGGGTTCAGGCGCATTCCGCCGCCCGGCCATCCTGCCTAGTCTCGATCACGAGCCGCCCGAACAGCGGGCGGCCGCGGCAGGGCACGGCCGTGGCACGGCACGGCACGGCGGAGGCGGGGGAGGCGCGATGCGGGCAGGCGCGGAGCGGGGAGGCGCGGAGCGGGGATCGCCGCACCCGGGGTCGGGCGCGGGGCACCCGTCGCGAACCGCCGCACAACCACGAGCCGCCGCTCCGTCGCGAACCGCCGGTTCGCCGGGGCCGGCGGCGGCCGGTCGTCCGCACCCCGCCCCCGGAGGCCCCGTGACCAGCCCGACCAGCCAGACCAGCTCGACCAGCCCGACCGCCCCGTCCGCGCCGCGCCCCCGAGCCGTCCAGGCGCTGCGCACGGCCGCACGGGCGCTCGGGCGGTGCGCCGTCCTGACCGCGCTGGTACCGGTCGGGGTAGGGCTGTGCGTGACGTACCTGGCGTCCTTCGTGCTCTGGGGCTGCCTCGGGATCTTCCCGCTCTTCCCCCTGGCCACCCGGATGCTCCGGGCCGCCGCCGGCGCTGCCCGCTGGGCGTCCGGCCACTGGTCGCAGGTGCCCGTACCCGTGCCGTACCAACCGCGGCCGGCGCTGGAGCGCACCCTTCACGGCTGGTTCTGGACCGGCCACGACTACCACAGGAACCGCCGGTTCGCGGCCCTGGCACTCACCCTCCGCTGGATGTGGACCGACCCGGCGACCTGGCGGGACGCGCTCTGGGCGATCTCCGACCCGCTGGTCGGCGGGGCGATCGCCGCCACGCCCGTCCTGCTGGCCGCCGCCGGGCTCTACGGCCTCGGGCAGCCCCTCGTCCCGTACGACCTGCCGCTCGGCGGGTGGCCCGCCGTCCTCCTCGGGCCGGTGCTGGTCGCCGGCGGCCTCGCCCTGAGCAGGTCGGCGCTGCACCTGCACGGCCGCTGGACCCGCTCCGTGCTCGGCCCGACCGAACGCACCCGGCTGGCCCGGCGGGTCGAGCAGCTCACCGAGATCCGCCTCGACGCCACCGAGGCCCAGGCCGCCGAACTGCGCCGGATCGAACGGGATCTGCACGACGGCGCGCAGGCGCGCCTGGTGGCGGTGAGCCTGCGGCTGGGCGCGGTCGCGGCGCTGATCGACCGCGATCCGGAGCACGCCAAGAAGGTCGTCGCGGACGCCCAGGAGAACGTCACCCAGGCCCTCCAGGAACTGCGCGACCTCGTCCGCGGCATCCACCCGCCGGTGCTGGCCGAACGCGGACTCGCCGACGGCGTACGGGCGTTGGCGCTGGACGTGCCGCTGAAGGTCGACGTCCGGGCCGAACTGCGGGGCCGGGCCGAGGCGCCGGTCGAGTCGGCGGTGTACTTCGCCGTCAGCGAGGCGCTCACCAACGCCGTCAAACACGGCGAAGCCCGTCACGCCGCCGTCGAACTCACCCACGCCGCAGGGCTGCTGCGCGCCGAGGTGACCGACGACGGCCGGGGCGGGGCCGATCCGGACCGGGGCAGCGGCCTGCGGGGAATCCAGCGGAGGCTGGCGGTCTTCGACGGTACGCTCACCGTGACCAGCCCCCCGGGGGGCCCGACCAGGCTGATCATGGAGCTACCGTGCGCGTTGTCCTCGCCGAGGACCTCGTCCTCCTGAGGGACGGACTCGAACTGCTGCTGCGCGCCCACGGGCACGACATCGTCGCCGCGGTGGAGAGCGGACCGGAACTGGCCGCCGCCCTCGCCGAGCACCGCCCCGACATCGCCGTGGTCGACGTCCGCCTGCCGCCGACCCACACCGACGAGGGCCTCCAGGTCGCCCTGGCCGCCCGCCGCGAACAGCCCGGCCTGCCCGTCCTGGTCCTCTCCCAGCACGTGGAGCAGCTATACGCCCGCGAGCTGATCGCCGACGGCACCGGCGGCGTCGGCTACCTCCTCAAGGACCGCGTCTCCAAGGCCGACCAGTTCGTCGACGCCGTGCGCACCGTCGCCGCCGGCGGCACGGTCATGGACCCCCAGGTCATCACCCGCCTCCTCGCCCGCAACGCCTACGACGAGCCCCTGGCGATGCTCACCGCCCGGGAACGCGACGTCCTGGCGATGATGGCCGAGGGCCGCTCCAACGCCGCGATCGCCCAGCGGCTCCACTTCAGCGAGGGCGCGGTCAGCAAGCACACCTCCAACATCTTCGCCAAGCTGGGACTCGGCGCCTCGGACGACGACAACCGGCGGGTGCTGGCGGTGCTGGCGTACCTGAACGGGACGCGTTCGGCCTGAGGACGGTCCGGCCCCCGGCGGTCCGGCCCGAGGCGGTCCGGCCCGAGGACGGGCGCCCGCCCGCCCGGGTGACGCGGACTCGCCGTCCGGGTGACGCGGGTTTGCCGACCCGGCCGCCACGGAACGACTTCCGGCCGTACCGGCGGAGGCACCAGGCGGGTGCCCGGAACCGAGGGGTGGCATGGCGACCGCAGGCTCCCAGGAGGCTCCCCGCCAGGCGAGGGCGCTGGCGCTCGCCCGGCACCCGAAGATCTGGCTCTTCCCGGGCGTGCTGTGCTCCGTGGTGGCCGTGGTGCTCTCGCTCCTCTACATGGGCGGCATCGTCAACCCGACCGGCAACCTGCACCGGCTGCCGATCGCCCTGGTGAACGCGGACCAGGGACCGCCGCCACCGGGCCGCGCGGTGAACCTCGGCACCGAGCTGACCCGGGCGGTGGTGGCCGGCACCCCCGACGACACCGTCCACTGGCGGCAGACCGACACCGAGGGGGCCAATGACCTGCTCGCCTCCGGCAAGGTCTACGCCGCCCTGCTGGTGCCCGAGGACTTCACCGCCACCGTCACGGCGCTGGCCGCCGGCGGCGCCACCCAACGGCCCACCCTCACCGTCCTCACCAATCCGGGCCTCGGCAGCCTCGGCGCCTCGCTGGCCAGTCAGACCGCCCAGAACGCCGCCCACCAGGCCTCGATGGCGGCCGGCCGGCAACTGCTCGCCGCCGTCCCGGCCTCCAACGCCCCCGGCCCGGACGCCGGCGCCACCGCCCGGCTGCTGCTCGCCGACCCGATCACCGTCACCAGCCGGGTCGGCCACCCGATCGGCAGCCACAGCGGCCTCGGCCTCAGCGCCTTCTACTACGCGCTGCTGGCCGTGCTCACCGGCTTCATCGGCGGCAACATCATCCACAACGGCGTCGACGGCGCACTCGGCTACAGCGACAGCGAGATCGGCCCCTGGCACACCCGCCGCCCCACCGTCCCGATCAGCCGCACCCAGACCCTGCTGCTCAAGATGGTCATGACGGCCGGGATCATGCTGCTCACCACCTCCCTGGTGCTGCTCTGCACGGTCGGCATCCTCGGCATGGACGCCCCGCACCAGGCGATGCTGTGGCTGTTCGCCTACTGCGCGAGCGTGGCCGTGGGCCTCGGGGTGCAGGCGATCAACGCCGCCTTCGGCGGGATCGGACAACTGGTCTCGATGTTCGTCTTCATCGCCCTGGCCCTGCCCTCCTCCGGGGCGACCGTCCCGCTCCAGGCGGTGCCCGCGTTCTACCGCTTCCTCGGCATCTTCGAGCCGATGCGCCAGCTCAGCGACGGCATCCGGGCGATCCTCTTCTTCGACGCCCGGGGCGACGCGGGGCTCGCCCGGGGCTGGACCATGATCGCCATCGGTGTGGTGCTCGCCCTGGCCTTCGGCTTCGCGATGACCCGCTACTACGACCGCAAGGGCCTGCACCGCTGGACGCCTCAGCCGTCGGAGTAGCCGACCCGGCGCCCGAGCGGCCGTCCGTCCGACGGGCCGGGCGTCCGGCGGGCCGTCCGTCCGGCGGGTCGGGCGTCCGACGGGCCGTCCGTCCGGCGGGTCCACCGGCCCAGCCGTCCGGTCGTCCGTCCGGTCGCCCCTCCGACCACCCGTCCGACCGGCTAGAGGCTGATCCGGTCCGTACGGGTGTAGACGTTCATCGAGTCGCCGCGCAGGAAGCCGACCAGGGTCAGCCCGGTCTCCTCCGCGAGGTCCACCGCCAGCGAGGAGGGCGCGGAGACGGCGGCGAGCACCGGCACGCCCGCCATCACGGCCTTCTGGACCAGCTCGAAGGAGGCCCGGCCGCTGACCATCAGCACCGTGCCGCGCGCCGGGAGCAAGCCCTCGCGCAGTGCGTGGCCGACCACCTTGTCCACCGTGTTGTGCCGCCCCACGTCCTCGCGCAGGCACAGCAGCCGCCCCTCGGCGTCGAACAGCCCGGCCGCGTGCAGGCCGCCGGTGCTGTCGAAGACCTTCTGGGCGGCCCGGAGCCGGTCGGGCAGCGCGGACAGCAGCTCGGGGGTGACGCGCAGCGCGTCCTGCGCGACGCTCCACGGCGCGGTGGTGCGCACCGCGTCCAGGCTGGCCTTGCCGCACAGGCCGCAGGAGGAGGTGGTGTAGAAGTTGCGCTCCAGGGAGGCGTCCGGGGCGGCCACCCCGGGGGCGAGCAGGACGTCCACCACGTTGTAGGTGTTCCCGCCGTCTGCGGTGGCCCCGGCGCAGTAGCGGATCCCCGCCAGGTGGTCGGCCGCGTGCAGCACGCCCTCGCTCACCAGGAAGCCGGCCGCCAGGTCGAAGTCGCTGCCGGGGGTGCGCATGGTCACCGTCAGCGGCCGCCCGCCGACCCGGATCTCCATCGGCTCCTCGGCGGCCAGGGTGTCCGGGCGGTGGGTGGCCACGCCCTTGCGCAGCCGCAGCACCCTGCGCGGTATCGTCACTCGGCCCATCGTCGTCGGCTCCTCGGTGGTGTCGGGCGGGTGGCGTCGGTCCGCGCCGGCCGGTCCGCGCCGGTCGGGCCGTCCTGGCCCCGTCACGGACTCTACGGTCGCCGACGGTACCCGCGCGGGCCTATCCCGCGCGCCCCACCGACAGCACCTCCGCGCTGGCCGCGCCGCCCGGCGTCTCGTAGTGCACGGTGTCCCCGGCGCGACAGCCCAGCAGCGCCGTCCCGAGCGGACTGTCCGCCGTCACCAGGGTCAGCTCCCGCTCCTCCGCCAGCTCCGAGACCTCGACCGTCTCCTCGGCGCCGTCCCCGAACCGCAGGGTGACCGTGGAGCCCACCCCGACCACCTCCGCCGACGGAGCCCCGGCCGCCCCGGCCTCGCGCAGCCGCGCCTCCAGTTCGGCGATCCGCCGCTCCAGCCGTGTCACCTCCGACGCCCGCTGCAACTCGTCCGCCGCATCCGCCCGGTCCCCCACCGTGTCCCCGCCCCGCAGCGTCGCGGCCACCTCCGCCCGCTCCCTGCGCAGCAGCACCAGCTCCTCCTGTACGGCGCGCAGTCCCTCGGCACTGATCGGTTCCGGCCCACCGCTCATCGCAGGCTCCCGGCTCTCTCACGGAACGCTCGAACTCGGCCGCCTCCCATTAGCCCACCCCGCCGCACCCCGGGCAAATCCTCGGCCGGGGCGGGCCCGGAACGGGACCAGAACGGGCCCGGGACGGGATCGGGACGGGCTCGCGACGCGCGGCCCGCCCGGCCAAATCCGCTGCCGGCAACGGGCGGTGGGGGTGGCGGTGATCACCTTCGCCGACCGGGGCGCGGGGGAAAGCGCAGGTGGGAGCGGTGAGGGAGGCGGGTGGAGGAGGGACCGGCCGCGGGGGCGGGCGCGGGCGAAGCTACCATGTGGGCAACACCCTCAGCTCGAAAGATGGACTTGTGACTGTCAACGACGACGTGTTCACGGACTGGAAGAACCGCGAGGAGATCGCGGAGTCGATGATCCCGATCATCGGGCGGCTGCACCGGGAGAAGGACGTCACGGTCCTGCTCCACAGCCGGTCCCTGGTGAACAAGTCGGTGGTCAGCATCCTCAAGACGCACCGCTTCGCCCGGCAGATAGCCGGCGAGGAGCTCTCGGTCACCGAGACCATGCCGTTCCTGCAGGCGCTGACCACCCTGGACCTCGGCCCCTCGCAGATCGACCTCGGGATGCTCGCCTCGACCTACCGGGCGGACGACCGCGGTCTGTCGGTCGAGGAGTTCACCGCCCAGGCCGTCGCCGGCGCCACCGGCGAGAACAAGCTGGAGCGCCGGTCCGCGCAGGACGTCGTGCTGTACGGGTTCGGCCGCATCGGTCGCCTGGTCGCCCGCCTGCTGATCGAGAAGGCCTCCGGCAACGGCCTGCGCCTGAAGGCCATCGTGGTGCGCAACGGCGGCGGCGACGACCTGGTCAAGCGCGCCTCGCTGCTGCGCCGGGACTCCATCCACGGCCAGTTCCAGGGCACCATCACCGTCGACGAGGCGAACAACAAGATCGTCGTCAACGGCAACGAGATCACGGTGATCTACTCCGACGACCCGAGCAAGGTCGACTACACGGAGTACGGGATCAAGGACGCGATCCTGATCGACAACACCGGCAAGTGGCGCGACCGCGAGGGCCTGTCCAAGCACCTGCGCCCCGGCATCGCGAAGGTCGTGCTGACCGCCCCGGGCAAGGGCGACGTGCCGAACATCGTGCACGGCGTCAACCACGACATGATCAAGCCGGACGAGCAGATCATCTCCTGCGCCTCCTGCACCACCAACGCCATCGTCCCGCCGCTGAAGGCGATGGAGGACGAGTACGGCGTGATCCGCGGCCACGTGGAGACCGTCCACTCGTTCACCAACGACCAGAACCTGCTGGACAACTACCACAAGGCCGACCGCCGCGGCCGCTCCGCGCCGCTGAACATGGTGATCACCGAGACCGGTGCGGCCTCGGCCGTCGCCAAGGCCCTGCCGGACCTCAAGGCGAAGATCACCGGCAGCTCGATCCGCGTGCCGGTGCCGGACGTGTCCATCGCGATCCTGAACCTGCAGCTCAAGCGCGAGACCACCCGCGAGGAGGTCCTCGACTACCTGCGGGACGTCTCGCTCACCTCGCCGCTGAAGCGCCAGATCGACTTCATCGACTCGCCCGACGCCGTCTCCAGCGACTTCATCGGCTCGCGCCACGCCTCGATCGTGGACGCCGGCGCGACCAAGGTCGAGGGCGACAACGCGATCCTGTACCTGTGGTACGACAACGAGTTCGGCTACTCGTGCCAGGTCGTCCGGGTCGTCCAGTACATCTCGGGCGTCGAGTACCCGACCTTCCCGGCTCCGGCGGCCTGACCGGCCGACCGCACGGTGTCGACGGGGCGGTGACCGATCGGTCGCCGCCCCGTCGGCGTTTCTCCGGCTGCCTGCGGAACTCGGCCCTGCGCGCCTGGTGGGGTGGGGCGGTTCGTGTGCGGGGAGGCCGGGGCGGGTGGGGTGGGGGGTGGTCGCTATCTTGAGGGGGCACGGACAGGTGAGAGGGAGCGGGCATGGGGATGGGCATGGGGATGGGCATGGGGCTGGGTGGGCGGCGGATGGCTGCCGGGGTGGCGGCCGGGGTGCTGGTGGGGGTGCTGGCCGGGTGCTCCTCGGGGGGATCGGAGGGGGCCAAGGGCGCGTCGGGGGCGGCGAGTCCGGCGGTGACGAGTGCGACGGGCGGTACGGGCGGTACGGGCGCGGCCTCGGCGTCGGGCTCGGCGGTGGTGCCGTCCGCGTCCGGGGCCGCGCCGTCGGCGGCCGGGACCGCTTCGGGCGGGGCTGCTGCGGGCGGGGCTGCGGCTCCGGTGCCGTCGGCCGGTGGGGCGACGCCGGGGGCGGATCTGGAGGCGGCGCTGCTGGACGACAAGGTGGTCGGGCAGGTGCTGCCGGACGCCAGGGCGATGGCCGGGTGGGACGAGGAGAAGCGGAAGGTCGACAGCGCGGACCACGCCGTCACCTGCACGGCGTCGGCGCCGTGCACCGGCAAGCCGCTCAGCGGGTCGGTGCGGTTCTCCTCGGGTGACCTGGTGGCGCGCTTCCTGGTGGACACCCTGCCGAGCCGGGACGCGGCGAGGAGCCGGCTGAAGGAGACCTACGCGTCGTACCCGGTCGGGCCGTTCCACAAGGTCGACACCCCGGTGCTGGGCAGCGAGAGCCAGGCCTTCGTCGGGCCGCTCTCGGCGGGGGACGGCGTCAGCATCGTGGTCCGTTCGGGCACCGTGGTGGCGAGCGTGACCACCGAGGGCGGGCCGGTGGACGTGGCCGGGGCGCGGCGGTTCGCGGCGATGCTGGTCAAGCGGATCGAGCAGGCCCAGGCGGGGAGGACGCCGGACGCCGGGCTCGGCCCGGCCTGACCGGTTCCTACAGTCCGAGTGCCAGGAGGGTGTCCACCGCGCAGTGCGGTACCCGCCAGCCGGGCAGCAGGCTGCCCGGCCCGGTCAGGTTGGCGCAGCCGGTGATGACGGCGGCCTCGGCGGCGAGCAGGTGGTCCGCGAGGACGAAGACCACTCCGTCCACCGTGCCCGGGCCGACGAGGATCCGGGCGTGGTCGATCCGGGCCGCCCCGCCGAGGGCGCGCGCCAGTCCGGCGCGGAGGGCCTCCGGGGTGGGCGGCTGCTCGACCCCCGGGGTGTCGTCCGGGGCGCGGAGGTGGAAACGAATCGCGTGCACGGTACCAAGACTGACGGATCGTCGGGCGCGTGGCGACCTCGGGGACTGTCAGGAAACTGTCAGGCAGCAAGTTGTCACCCCCCTCGCGGGGGCGGCGGCCGACCGCCATGGCGGGGGCGGGCGTCGGGCGCCCGCCCCCGCGAGGCTGCTCCTCCCCGGTCAGCAGGGGCCGTCGTCGGCCCAGACGCCCCACTGGCCGCTGGCGCTCGGAACCTCGTTCAGCGTCCACCACTTGGCGTGGTAGTTCCGGCCGTTGTACGAGACCTTGTTTCCCGTGGTGTACGTGGTGCTCGCGCTCCACGCCGGGGCGGTGCAGGTGCCCGGGCTGGAGGGCGGCGTGGTCGGCGGGGTGGTGGGAGGCGTGGTCGGGGGCGTGGTGGGCGGGGTGGTGGGCGGGGTCGCCCCGGCGAACTTCACGGTGTACTTGGTGAAGTCCCAGTCGCTCTGCGCCACGCTGGAGCAGGAGCCGGACAGGCCCGGGTCCACGGTGCCGGGGCACTGGCGGTCCCGGTTCACCGACCAGTAGGTGTACCGGGCCAGGCCGTGGGCGGTGGCGAAGTCCAGCACGGTCTGGAAGTCCGCCTGGCGGAAGTACTCGGCGGCGTCGGTGCGGCCGTTCATCATCGACACGCCCTCGTGGGCGTAGGCGGTGGCCTCGTTCCAGCCGAAGGTGGTCTGGAGGATCTGGTTGAACTTGACCAGCGCGTCGGTCTGCGCGGCCGCGCCGTTGAAGCCGCCGTCGAAGGGCATGATCGAGAAGTTGTTCGGCGTGAAGCCCTGGGACTTGGCCTCGTTCAGCATCTGGGTGCCGAACCAGCCGGTGCCGGCGGTCGTCCCGGCGGTGGTGATCGAGACGTAGAGCCCGGGGTTGTTCTGCTGGAGGATGCGGGCGGCGCCGATCTCGTTGTGGATGGCGGCGGTGTTCTCGTACTCGGGCTCCTCCAGGTCGAAGTCGATCGCCTTGAGGTTGTACTTGGTGATCACCTTCTGGTACCCGGCGGCGGTCGCCTCGGGCGTGCCGCAGACCTGGCCCAGCTTGGTGCCGCCGTACCCGCCGACCGACACCGAGACGTCCCCGCCCTTGCCGCGGATCGTCTGGATCACCGCCGGCATGGTGGTGTCGCCGTCGATCGAGGAGGTGCCGCCCCAGGCGGGCGAACAGCTGTTGCCCTGGGCCAGGATGAAGGCCAGTTGGAAGGCCTTCTGCCCGGTCGCGTCCATCACGGCGGCGGCGTCCGGCGGACTGTTGTCCTCGGGCATCAGGTACGGCGCCGAGGCGTACCAGTTGCTGCCCAGGCCGGTGGTGGCGACGGTGTCGGCCGAGGCCGCGCCGGAGCCGGCCAGCGCGCCGGCACCTCCGGCGACCAGCCCGAGCACCCCGGCCACGGCGAGCGCGGCCCGGGACCTGCGCGAGGTCGGTGCGGCGGGCCGCTGCGCGGGGAGCGGGGGGAGCTGTGGGGGAACAGCGCGTTCCATCGGAGGCCTTTCCAGGAAACGGCGGTGGGGGAGACGGCCTGCTCACGCCGGACGTGGGGGTGGCGTGACGGCCGAAGGGGCCGTCGGCGTGGAGATGTTGCCGAGGGCCCTCACTGGTATAGACCTGTCGGGGAAGGGTGGTCAACCCCCGGAACGGTCAAGCCGCCCGCAGCCGGGCCCCGGAGGGTCCGCGGCAGACCCGGACGGGCTGAGGGCTGGTCAGGCCGGCACCGGTGCGCCCGCGGCCGCCCGTACGCCCGCGAGGAGCCCGCTGACCGCCGGGGACCAGGGCCGCCCGGCCGGGCCGGTGAGGGTGAGCGTCCGGTGCACGGCCGGGCGGATCGGCACCAGGACGCACTCCGGCGGCAGCATGGTCAGCGCCAGCGCCGGCATCACCGAGACCCCGACGCCGGCGTGCACCATGCCGATCAGGGTGTTGAGGTCGCGGATCCGGTGCCGGGGGCTGAAGCGGGTGCCGGCCCGCCGGTAGGCCTCGCGGATGTGGTGCTCGCAGCCGCCCTCGGAGAGCAGGAAGTCGTCGTCCTCCAACTCGCCCACGTGGATAGTGTCCTGCCCGGCGAGCGGGTGGTCCCGGCGCAGCAGCGCGTGCATCGAGTCGGCGCCGAGCGGAACCGCCCCCGGCGGCAGCGGGTCGGCGTCCACCAGCACGGCGGCGTCCACCGTGCCGGCCTCCAGCCAGGTGGTCAGCTCGGCGTCCTCCCCCTCGAAGAGCCGCACGGTGACCTGCGGGTGCGCCGCCTTCCAGTCGCGCAGCAGCCCGGGCATCAGGGCCTGGCAGACGGTGGTCGGCGCGGCCAGCCGCACGGTGCCGGTGAGGCCGCCGGTGTGCCGGGTGGCGATGGTGCGCACCGCGGCGGCGGAGGCGACCGCGGTACGGGCGTGCGGCAGGATCTGCTCGCCGAGCGGGGTGGTCCGGCACGGGGTGCCGCGGTGCAGCACGGGGGAGCCGAGGGAGCGTTCCAGCGCGGCGACGGCGTGTGAGACCGCGGACTGGCTGATGCCCAGCTCGTCGGCGGCCGCGCCGAAGCCGCCGGTGTCGGCGACCGCGACCAGCGCCCTGAGCTGGGCGACGTTCACCTCCGACGCCATGAGACTTCCTCATCCTCCCGGTACCGCCACTTGTTGGACTCATGCTCCGCCGCCGGGCCACCCTCTGTCCAGAGCGGCGGCCGCCCGGCGGCGCGGCCGTTCGGGACGACGGAGTGGAACGGACGGGGAGGTGGTCGGGGTGCGGCGCTGGTTGCCGGGCTTCGTGGCGCTGTCGGCGATCTGGGGCGCGAGCTTCGCCCTGATCAAGGTGGCGGTCGACGCGGGGGTGCCGCCGGTCTGGGTGGCGCTCTGGCGCTGCCTGCTGGGCGCGGTCACGCTGTGGGCGATCCTGCTGCTGCGCGGTGAGCGGGTGCCGCGCGACCGGGCGGTGTGGGGGCACTCGGCCGCGGTCGCGGTGCTGCTCAACACCGTGCCGTTCGCCCTGTTCTCCTTCGGTGAGACCAGGGTGAGTTCGGTGCTGGCCGGCGTGATGAACGCGACCACCCCGCTGTTCACCCTGCTGTTCGCGGTGCTGACCGTCCCCGAGGAGCGCCGCCCGGGGGCCCGTCGGCTCGGCGGACTCGCGCTGGGCTTCGTCGGCGTGCTGACCGTGCTGGGGGTCTGGCGCGGCCTCGGCGCCGGCGCGACCACCGGCGCCCTCGCCTGCCTGGCCGCCACCTGCTGCTACGGCGCCGGGTTCGCCTACCTGCGCCGCTTCCTGTCCGGCCGCCCGGAGTCCGTGACCGCCCTGTCGGCGCTCCAGATCGGCAGCGCGGCCGCCGAGTTGGCCCTGGTCGCCCCGCTCGTCGGGGGCTTGCCGCACTGGCCGGGCGGCTCGGCGGCCGCCGCCCTGCTGGTCCTGGGCGCCCTCGGTACCGGCCTGGCGTACCTGCTGAACCTGGGCCTGGTCCGGGCGGCGGGCGCCGCCGTCGCCTCCGCCGTCACCTACGTCACGCCGCTGTGGTCCACGGCCCTGGGGGCGACCTTCCTGGCCGAGCCGGTCGGCTGGAACGCCCTGGCCGGCGGCGCCCTGGTGATCGCCGCGGTGGCCCTGGCCCGGCCGCGGCCCCCGGGCGGCAGGCGGCCGATCGCGCCCGCCGGTGCCGCCCCCGCCGGGGACACGGCCGCCGCCGGCACCCGCGCCGCCGCCACGCCCGCCGTCGACACCCACATCACCGGCACCCCCGCCGCCGACACGCCAGCCGCCGGCACCCCCGCACCCTCCGCCGCGCGCCCGTGACGCCGTCCGGAGGCGGGTCGCCCGACGCTATCTGACGTTCCGTGCTCGGCGGATTACGGCTCGTGCCCGATCGCCCGCTATCGTGGCGCGGGTGAGGTCGTGGGATGCCGCGGTGGAGCGGGCACAGGGGCGGTTGGCGGCGGGAGAGCGGCTGCGGGCGGCGGCGGAGGGGGAGGAGCGGCGGTTCGCCCTGTGGGACCTGGCGTCCCTGGTGGAGGGCGAGCTGGCCGAGCTGGTCGACCCGGACGGGCTGGCGCCGGAGGCCGAGCGGGGCTGGCGGGAGCGGCTGGGGGAGAGCGGGCGGGAGTGGCCCGGCGGGGAGCTGTACCGGCGGCGCTACTGGATCCGGGACGAGCACGGGGAGGACGTCGGCACCGTCGCGGTCGACAACTGGACGAAGGGGCCGAGCCAACTGGCCGTCAGTTCCCTGTACGTCCGGCCGGGCTCGCGCGGACGAGGGCTGGCGGCCGCCGCGCTGGACGAGGTGTACGCGGCGGCCGCCGCCGAGGGGCTGCCGGGGTTCCGGCTGGAAGCGCACTGGAGCTGGCAGCCGGCGGTCCGGTACTACCTGCGCCGGGGGCTCTGGGTGGTGGGCTGGAAGCGGTCGCTGTCGCTCGCCCGGATGCCGCAACTGCCGTCGTACCGGGTGCGCGAGGAGGACGGGCGGCTGCTCCTGCTGGTCGCCGACCGGCAGCGCGGCTGGGTGCCGATACTGGCCGCCGGTCGGGAGGGCCGCTGGCTGCGGCTGGACGAGACCGCCGACTACCGGAGCTGCGACGCCTGGGTGCACGAGTACGCGCGGTCCACGCTGGCGCTGCACCTGGCACTCGCCGGGTGGCCGATGGTGCGCGGGCCGCAGTGGTGGGCGGAGGCGTGGCGCTGGGCGGAGGCGGGGGAGCCGGAGGGCCTGGCGCACCGGATCGAGCAGTTCGAGCAGGAGGCCCGCGGCACGGGCCGCCGGACGGTGGGCCGGTGCCGCCCGGTTCCGGCGCCGGAGGCGACCGCACAGCTGGCAGACTCGGGGGATGGCTGAGATCGAGATCGACGGTACGCCCGCCGACCCGGCGCGGCTCGCCGCCCTGGGACTGCTCAACTACGGACACTTCACCACCATGCGGGCGGAGGCGGGCCGGGTGCGCGGTCTGGGGCTCCACCTGGACCGGCTGGTCCGGGACTGCCGGACGCTGTTCGGCGCAGACCTGGACCGGGCGGCGGTCCGGGAGCGGATCCGCGCCGTCCTGCCCGCCGACGACGGGCCGGTGATCGTCCGGGTCACCTGCTACGACCCGGCCCTCGGCCTGGAACGCCCCGCCGCACCCGCCGTGCCGGCCCTGCTGGTGACCACCCGCCCGGTCGCGGCGGCCGAACCCGGGCCGCTGAGGGTGCGGACGGCGGTGTACCGGCGGGAGTTGCCGGAGGTGAAGCACGTCGGCCTGTTCGGCCTGGTCCACCACCGTCGGCTGGCCCAACTCGCCGGTTTCGACGACGCGTTGCTGACCGACGAGGACGGCCGGGTGACCGAGGGCGCCACCTGGAACATCGGCTTCCTGGCCGGGGAGCGCCTGGTGTGGCCCGAGGGCCCCGGTCTGCGCGGCGTCACCGAGGCGCTGCTGGCGGGCGCGTACGGCGGCCCGCAGTCCCGCGAGCCCGTCCCCGCCGACGCACTGGCCGCCTTCGACGCGGCGTTCGCCGTCAACGCGGGCGTGGGCGTGCGGCCGATCGCCGCCGTGGACGGCACCGCCTTCGACCCCGCCCACCCCCGGCTCGCCGAACTGCGCGCCGCCTACCAGGGAGTCGCCGCCGAGACGGTGTAGGCGCCCGTCGGCCCCTCCCCGACGGCGGCCCCCGGGGGGCGGGCTCGACCGACGGCGGCCCCCCCGGGAGTGGTCGGCATCGGCAGCGTCGGCACCCGCTGCCTCATCGTCCTGCTGACCGGCCGGGACACCCGCGACCCGCTGCTCCTGCAGCTCAAGGAGGCCGGCTGGTCGGTGCTCGAGGACCACCTGCCGCCGCTGCGGCACGCCGAGGTCGCCGTCCACCACGGCGGGCGCCGGGTCGTCACCGCGCAGCGCCTGATGCAGGCCGCCGGCGACCTCTTCCTCGGCCGGACCGCGGGCCCCGCCGGACGCCACTTCCACGGCCGCCGGCTGCGCGACCCGAAGGGCTCGGTGGACGTCGACTCGCTGACCCCGGCCGACCTGCGCGGCTACGCCGAGCTGTGCGGGCGCGCCCGGGCCCGCGCCCACGCCCGCACCGGCGACCGGACCGCCTGGCCGTCGCCGGCTACCTGGGCAGCGCCGGCACCTTCGCGGAGGCGGTCGCCGACGTCGCCGTGACGTACGCGGACCGCACGGCGGCCGACCACGCGGACCTGCTCGCGGCGATCGGGACGGGCCGGATCACCGCCGCCCGGGGAGTGTGAGGCCGGCGGGCTCCGCGGCCGACGGCAGCAACTCCGCCAGCCGCTCCAACTGCTCGTACTGGCCCGCGAGGTCGAGCGCGGCGAGCCGGGCGACGATCCGCCGGGCACCGGCCTCGGTGTAGCGGCGCAGGGTCGCGGCGACCTGGTCCGGGGATCCGATGGCGAGCGCCTGGATCTGCGCCACCTCCTCCAGCGGCAGGCCGTAGTTGGAGCGGGCGTAGGCGTCCGTGGCACGCCGGGCCGACTCGGTGTCCTGCTCGATCCGGACGTTGACGAAGAGCGCCGGGGTGACGGCCTCCGGGGCGCGCCCCGCCTCGCGGGCGGCCCGCCGGACGGCGGCGAGCCCGGTGGCGTAGTCGGCCGGATCGGGCGGGTAGGGCAGCCAGCCGTCGTACCGGCGCCCGGTGCGGGCGAGCGCCGCCGGGGTGGCGCCGCCCAGCCAGATCGGCGGGCCGCCCGGGCGGAAGGTCCTGGTGGCGGGCGTGAGTTCGGGGAAGGAGTGGAACTCGCCGTGGAACTCCGTCGCCCCCGCCCACAGCGCCCGCCAGAGCGCGACCGTCTCGTCCAGCCGGGCGAAGCGGCGCTCCCACGGCACCTGGGACAGCTCGTGCAGCGGCCGCCCGAAGCGGCCCGGGAAGCCCGCACCGACGGCGACCGTCAGCCGCCCGCCGGAGAGCAGGTCCACCGAGGCCAGCGCCTGCGCGGCCTGCACCGGCCGGCGCAGCACCGGCAGCAGCGCGCCGGTGCCCAGCCCGATCCGCTCGGTCACCGGGGCGACCGCGGCGAGCATGGTGAGCGGCTCGATCCGGGGCGTGAGCAGGGAGTCGTTGACGAACAGCGAGGAGAAGCCCAACTCCTCCGCCCGCCGGGCGAATCCGATCAGGTCGCGAGGGCCGCCGCCGGGCGCCCACTGGTCCTGGCCGGTGGGGAGGAAAACACCGATGTCCATGCCGATGATCCTCCGGGCTCCGGTGAATGCCCTCAATTCCCCCGGGGGAATGGCGGGCCGGTCCGCTCCGGCGGTAGAAGTGGGGCGTGGACTTCCCCCGGGCGCTGCGCGAGCGCCGCACCGACCGCCGGCTCAGCCAGCTCGACCTCGCCACCCGTGCCGGCACCACCCAGCGGCACCTCAGCTTCATCGAGTCGGGCCGCTCGGTGCCCGGGCGGGGCATGGTGGTGCGGCTCGCCGAATCGCTCGACCTGCCCCTGCGCGAGCGCAACGAGCTGCTGCTGGCGGCCGGCTACGCCCCCGTCTACCCGGAGACGCCGCTGGACGGGCCCGCGCTGGCGCCGGTCCGGGCGGCGATCGACCACATCCTGGCCGGCCACCTGCCGTACCCGGCGCTGGTGGTGGACCGGCGCGGGGACGTGGTCGCGGTGAACGACGCGCTGGACGTGATCACCGCGGGGGCCGACCCCCGGCTGGTCGGGCCCGGCACCAACGCCTACCGGCTGGCCCTGCACCCGGACGGCCTCGCCCCGCGCATCCTCAACTTCGGGGCCTGGGCCCGGCACATCGTCGAGCGGACCCGCGACCTCGGCGAGCTGCACGAGGAGTTGAGCTCGTACGTACCGGAAGCGGTGGTGGGCGAACAGCACCTGGGCTTCGCGGTGCCGCTGGAACTGCGCACCCCGCTCGGCGAACTGCACCTGATGACCACGGTGACCACCTTCGCCACCGCCGTCGACGTCACCCTCGCCGAGCTGAAGCTGGAGGCGTTCCTGCCCGCCGACGCCCGGACCGCCGAACTGCTCGTCAGAGCCAGGGGAACTGGTAGTCGGTGGTGATCCGGCCGGCGGAGTCCAGGACGACGAACTCGTCGCCGCCGCCCACCGCCTCACCGCCTCCGACCGGCACCATCTCCCAGGTGAAGCGGACCACGTCGCGCAGCCGCACCGCATCCGGCCGGGCCCGGAAGGTGAACTCCCCGGGCGCCACGAACTCCTCGTGCGCGCGGGTGACCCGGGACTCCAACTCCCGATACCCGCGCGCCTCCAGCACCGGCTCCGGGAAACCCACCCGGACGGCCTCGGCACGGATCTCCGCCGGCGGGTGGAGCAGGTGCACACCGTCCTCGGCCCACAGCCGCTCGATCGCGCGGCGCCGCAGTCCGGCGTCCGGCTCCGTCCACAAGGCGGCGTAGCGGTCGGCGAGTTGCTGGGCGCTGCTGGCTGCGGCCGTTGTGCCGGTGGTGCTGGTCGTGGCGATGGCGGTGGCGGTGGTCATGGCCGGCTCCTTGACGGTTCGGTCGGTCTGTGCGCCCCATCCTCGGAGCGGCGCGACCACCGGACAATTCCCGTCCGGGAATGGCCGGCCCGTCCGGCGGCCCGCCCCCGCCTCGGAACGTCCGGCCGTCCGGCGGCGCGGCAGGCAGGTACCGGGTGGCGGGCAGGTGCTGGGCACGGGCCTCAGCTGGGCACCGGCCGGACCGCCGCGATCACCAGGGCGACGGCGGTGAGGAGCCCCGCGGCGTAGCAGGGGCCCGAGGCGGCGCATCACCGCCTGGGATCGCGGGGCCCGGCGCACGGAGGTCCGGTGCGCGGCGGCCCGGCGCACGGCGGTCCGGTGCGCGGCGGCCCGGTGCGCGGCGGTCCGGCGCCCCGGGAGTGGGGCGCCGGTCCCGGGTTCACGGCACGAGCAGCCGCAGGGCCTCGGGTACCACCGTGACCTCGACCGGCAGGGCCGCGATGAACTCCCCGTCGGCGTAAGCCGTGATGCCCGGCGAGTCGATCCGCAGGGAGGTCGTGCGCAGGGTGGTGACCTGCGGGTGGGTGACGTGGGTGCCCTTGAAGAGGGTGGGGAAGAAGCGGGCGATCCGCAGCCGGGGCATGGCGTCGACCAGGGTGAGGTCGAGCAGGCCGTCGTCCGGGAGGGCGGCGGGGCACATCAGCATGCCGCCGCCGTAGCTGCGGGTGTTGCCGACGGCGGCCAGGGTGAGGTCGCGCTCGATGACGGTGCCGTCGGCGAGGGTGACCCGGAACGGCAGCGGGCGCAGGTTGGCGAACTCGGCCAGGATGGCGAGGTTGTAGCGCATCCTGCCGCGTGGCCAGCGCAGCCGGTTGGCGCGGTCGCTGACCAGGGAGTCGAAGCCGGTGGCGAGGACGGAGCCGAACCAGCGGACGGCGCCGTCCGGTCCGGTGATCCGGCCAAGGTCGACCCGGCGGGTCCGTCCGGCGGCGATGACGTCGGCGGCGGCCCCGGGGTCGGCGATCGGCAGGCCGTACTCGCGGGCGTGGTCGTTGCCGGTGCCGGCCGGGATCACGCCGAGCGGGACGGGCGTGCCGGCCAGGGCCTGGAGGGCGAGGTTGATCATGCCGTCGCCGCCGACCACGACCACCGCGTCGACGCCGTCCGCCGCGGCCTCGCGGGCCAGCCGGACGGCGTCCTCGGCGGAGCGCCCGGCCTGCGGCTCGACCTCGACGCCGAGGGAGCGCAGGCGGGCGACGGCCCGGCGGGCGGCGGGTTCGGCGTGGCCGACGCCCGCCGCCGGGTTGGTGAGAACGGCGACCCTGCGGACGGTTCTCGGGCCGTTCACGGGATCAGCTTGCCGGGGTTGAGGATGCCCGCCGGGTCGAGTTCGGCCTTGACGGCGCGCAGGATCCGCACGCCCAACTCGCCGATCTCCTCGGTCATCCAGGGCCGGTGGTCGGCGCCGACCGCGTGGTGGTGGGTGATGGTGCCGCCGGCGCGGAGGATGGCGTCCCCGGCGGCCCGCTTGGCGACGGCCCAGCGGGCGAGCGGGTCCTCGCCGAGGGCGGCGACGACGGTGAAGTAGAGCGACGCGCCGGTCGGGTAGACGTGCGAGATGTGGCAGAGCACCAGCGCGCCGGGCAGGGCGCCGGTCAGCGCCTCGGTGACGGCGGTGCGCAGCCCCGGCAGGGCGCTCCAGCCGGCGGCCGTCTCCAGGGTCTCGCACAGCGCGCCCGCGTTGAGCAGGGAGTCGCGCAGGTAGGGGGCGTTGAACCGGCCGTGCTCCCAGGCGCGGGCGGGCTCCTCGCCGAGCGAGGTGCCGCCGGCGGCGAGCAGCGCCGCGCGGGTGAGCTGCTGCCGGGCGGCGACCTGGGCGGCGTCGCCCTCGAAGACGGTGACGGCCAGGCAGCCGCTCACGGTGGGGGCGCCGCCGATCTGCTCGGTCATGGCGAGGTTGACCATGGTCTCGGCCTCGTCGGAGAGCCGGATCACGGTCGGGCCGGTGCCCTGCTGTTCGACGGCCCGCAGCGCGGCGGTTCCGGTGGCGAAGTCGGGGAAGCTCCACGCCTCGTGGGACTTGACGGCGGGCAGCGGGTGCACGCGCAGCCGGACGGCGGTGATCACGCCGAGGGTGCCCTCGGAGCCGAGGAAGAGCTGGCGCAGGTCGGGGCCGGCGGCGGAGGCGGGGGCGCGGCCGAGGTCGAGGACGCCGGCGGGGGTGACCACGCGCAGGCCGCGGACCATCTCGTCGAAGCGCCCGTACCCGGCGGAGTCCTGGCCGGAGGAGCGGGTGGCCGCGAAACCGCCGATGGTGGCGAAGCGGAAGCTCTGCGGGTAGTGGCCGAGCTCCCAGCCGCGTTCGGCGAGCAGGGCCTCCGCGGCGGGGCCGGTCAGGCCGGCTTCGAGGACGGCCTCGCCGGAGGTCTCGTCCAGCTCGACCAGCCGGTCGAGGCGGCGCAGGTCGAGCGAGATGACGGCCCGCAGGGCGCCGCGCTCCGGGTCCAGGCCGCCGACCACGCTGGTGCCGCCGCCGAACGGGACGACGGCGATGCGCAGTTCGGCGCAGAGGGCGAGGACGGCGGCGATCTCCTGCTCGCTGCCCGGCACGACGACGGCGTCGGGTGCGTCCTGCGGCTCCCGGCTGCGGCGGCGCAGCAGGTCGGGGGTGGACTTGCCGCCGGCGCGCGGCAGGCGGTCGGCGTCGGCGGCGCTGACGTGCGCCTCGCCGACGGCGGAGGCCAGCGCTTCGAGGTCCTCGGCGGTGATCCGGGAGGGGCGCAGCACGACCTCGTCGGCGCCGGGTCCGGGGGTGGCGTCGCCGGTGACCCCGAGGGCGGCGGCGAGCAGTCCCTTGATGTCCGCGGACAGCTCCTTGGCGAGGGCCGGGTCGCCCCAGGCGTCCCACTTCATCGGGGGGAGCGGCAGCGCGGCGTTCGCCGGTCCCGCTTGCGTCTCAGGTGCCATGCGTTACAGTTTCACACATCATGTCAAGTAGTAACGTCGAGCCCGCCGAGGCCCAGCCACCCCGCAGCACCGACGACGCGATCCTGGACGCCGCCGCCGACCTGATCGTCCACCTCGGCGTCCGCCGCACCCAGCTGGCGGAGATCGCGCGCCGCGCCGGGGTCAGCCGCCCGACCGTCTACCGGCGCTGGCCGGACGTCCGGGCGGTGATCGGGGCGCTGCTCACCCGGGAGATCCTGGCCACGTTGGAGGGCGCCGCGCTGGACGTCCACGACCGGGTGACCCTCGTCGAGCGGGTGGTCGAGGTCTCCGTCCGGCTGCGCGACCACCCGGTGCTCGGCGCCCTGCTCCGCTCCGACGACTCCGACCTGCTGCTCGAGTACGTGGTCGAGCGGCTCGGCACCAGCCAACGCGGCCTGCTGGAGGCGCTGCGCACCGGCATCGCCCAGGGGCAGGCCGGCGGCTCGATCCGGGCCGGCGAGCCGACCGAACTGGCGGCGATGGTCCTGCTGATCGCCCAGTCCACCGTCCAGTCGCACCGCATGGTCGCCTCCCTGCTGCCCGAGGCGGCCTGGCGGCGCGAACTGGCCAGAGCGCTGAACGGATACCTCGCCCCATGACCACCTCCGCCGGTTCCTCCGGCCACCGCCCGGTGGGCCCGTCCGCCGGCGTCCCCGCCGCGTCCTCGGCGGCTCCGTCCGCCGGCGCCCTTCCAGGCCTCTCTGCGGGCCCTTCCGCCGGCCCGTCCGTCGGCCCCTTCGCCGGGACCAGCCGGCTGAACGCCGCCCGCCGGACGTTCGAGCTGCAGGCGCTCGGCGACGACCCGCGCATCGACCTGCTGGTGATCGGCGGCGGAGTCACCGGTGCCGGGGTGGCCCTGGACGCCGCCTCGCGCGGCCTGCGCACCGTCCTGGTGGAGGCCCGCGACCTCGCCTTCGGCACGAGCCGCTGGAGCTCCAAGCTGGTGCACGGCGGCCTGCGCTACCTGGCCTCCGGCCGGATCAAGGTGGCCCGGGAGAGCGCGGTCGAGCGCGGTGTGCTGATGACCCGCACCGCCCCGCACCTGGTCCACGCCCTGCCCCAACTCGTACCGCTCCTCCCGGACCTGCTGCGCCCCGGCCAGGCCTCGCTGATCCGTGCGGGCTTCCACGCCGGTGACGCGCTGCGCCTCGTCGCCGGGACGCCGGGCACCCTGCTGCCGCGGGTGCGCCGCGTCGACGCCGCCCGCGCCCGCCGACTGGTGCCGGGCGTGCGGACGACCGGACTGCGCGGGGCGCTGGTCGCGCACGACGGCCAACTCGTCGACGACGCCCGGCTGGTGGTGGCCCTGGCCCGCACCGCCGCGCAGTACGGGGCGAGCGTGCTGACCAGGGTGCGGGCGGAGGCCGTGACCGGCTCGTCGGCCCGACTGGTGGACACCCTGACCGGTCAGCAGCTGACCGTCACGGCGGGCGCGGTCGTCAACGCCACCGGCGTCTGGGCGGGCGAGGTGGACACCTCGATCAGGCTGCGGCCCAGCCGCGGCACCCACCTGCTGGTGGACGCCGCCGCCCTGGGGCACCCGACCGCCGCGCTCACGGTGCCCGTGCCCGGGTCCGTCAGCCGCTTCGTCTTCGCCCTGCCGCAGCAGCTCGGCCGGGTCGCGATCGGCCTGACCGACGAGGACGCCCCGGGCCCGATCCCGGACGAGCCGCAGCCCTCCGAGGCCGAGCTGGCCTTCCTCCTCGACACCGTCAACGCCGCCCTCGCCACCGAGCTGACCAGGGAGGACGTCCGGGGTGCCTACGCCGGTCTGCGCCCGCTGATCGACACCGGGGACGGCAGCACCGCGGACATCTCGCGCGAGCACGCGGTGCTGGAGTCCCCGTCCGGGGTGGTCACCGTGGTCGGCGGCAAGCTCACCACCTACCGGCGGATGGCCCAGGACGCGGTGGACACCGCCGTCCGCCTGCGCGGTCTGCCCGCCCGTACCTGTTGGACGGCGCGCCTGCCGCTGGTCGGCGCCCCGGGCCACCGTGACAGCCGCCCGGCCCCGGCCGCCCCGCTGCCCGCCTCGCTGCTCGCCCGGTACGGCGGCGCGGCCCACGAGGTACTGACGGCGGGGGAGTTGACGCAGGTGGCCGACCAACTCGACGTCACCCGGGCCGAGATCGCCTACGCCGTCACCCACGAGGGCGCGCTCGACGCGGCCGACGTCCTGGACCGCCGGACCCGGATCGGCCTGGTGGGGTCCGACGCCGAGCGGGCCCGGAAGGCGGTCGAGGAACTCGTCGCGGAGCACGCCGGGTAGACGGCGGGGACGGCGACGGCCGGTACGGCAGGACGGCGGGAGGGACGGCGACGGCCGGTACGGCTGGTTCGCCGTACCGGCCGTCG
The DNA here is from genome assembly GCF_043202455.1 of Kitasatospora sp. NPDC048194. Taxonomy (NCBI): domain Bacteria; kingdom Bacillati; phylum Actinomycetota; class Actinomycetes; order Kitasatosporales; family Streptomycetaceae; genus Kitasatospora; species Kitasatospora sp. NPDC048194. Next base: position 202,041 of record NZ_JBIDAK010000008.1, on the reverse strand, counting down.
CGGTCGCCGTTGCGGCCGGCGGTGGGAGTGGAGCGTTACGAACGGCCCTTGGCGGGCGCCTGGAGGTTCCAGAGCCGCCCGTCGGGGTCGCGGACGGTCATCAGCCTGGTCCCGAAGTGGGTGTCCTCGAAGGGACTCACCACCTCCACGCCCTCGCCCGGCTGGAACGCGTCGGCGTCGGCCACCTTCAGCACCAGCTGGAGCGGCGTCTCCCGGCCCGCCGGGACCTCCGCGATGAAGACCGTCGGGCCGTCACCGTTGCGCAGCTGGCCGGAGTTGTGGTCGGTCTCGAACTCCAGCTCGTAGCCGAGGCTCTGGAAGAACTTCGCGGATTTGCCCCAGTTGTGGGTCTCGATGAACACGGCTTCGATGCCTTCGGTCGCCATCTCAGTCCTCCTGGACGGAATCGTCGAACGGTTGCTCGTGCTGGGGGTGGGGCGCCTCGAGGTAGGCGCGCAGTGCCTCGGCGACCAGGGCCGACAGCGACAGCTCCGACTCGATGGCGCGGTACTTGACCTGCTTGATCAGTTCGACCGGCAGGTACACGTTGAACTGCTTCACATCCTCGTTTCCCACAGCCACGATGCTAGCACTCTAGCTTGCTAGCAAGGTAGCCGAGCGAAAGACCGGAGAAGACCGGATCAGGGGAGCGAGGGACTCGGGAGTGATGGGGCGGCGCGGCCCGGCCCGGTCTCAGCGGGCGGTGCGCTCCGGCATCGGCTCCTCCGCCCCCGCGATCGCCAGTACGCAGTGCAGCGGGTGCTCCGCCCGGCCCGTGCGGTCGAGGGTGACGGCGAGCGGCTGCGGCGGCTCCTCCGGCAGTTGGGCGGAGAGCGTCAGCGGGTAGTCGCCGTGGCCGTGGACGCGGTGGAAGGCGCACTCCTTGCCGTCCACCAGCAACTCGGTCTCGGTGATCAGGCCGGAGCGGACGTTGACGGTGACCGAGTGCCCGGCCCGGTCGACGTGGAAGCTGTACCGCTGGCGCATCGGAACCTCCCGCGAGAGCCTCGCACCGGGGCGGAATCCGCCGAGGCGAACGGAGCGGCCAGGGCCAGTCTAGGTCGGCCCGGCCGACTCGGCGCCCGGTCGCTGCCTGACCGGTGCCCGGACGCTGGCGTCCCACGTGGGCGGGGGAGTACGAGCGGGTCACCCCTGTCCGCCCCGTCCGCCCGTCCACCCCTGAGAAATCCCGGGGGCGGGGGCGACCTGCAGGCGGATCCTCATGATCTCTACAGTGCTGTAGATTCGTCCACAGGGAGAGATCGAGGAGGGCATTGTGGGAGTTTCGCTGGCCAAGGGCGGCAACGTCTCGCTGAGCAAGGAGGCGCCGGGTCTGAGCGCCGTGATCGTGGGCCTCGGCTGGGACGTTCGCACCACCACCGGGGCCGACTACGACCTGGATGCCAGTGCGCTGCTGTGCAACGCGCTCGGCAAGGTGGTCTCCGACCAGCACTTCGTCTTCTTCAACAACCTTCGCAGCCCTGACGGTTCCGTCGAGCACAGCGGCGACAACCTGACCGGCGGCGGCGACGGGGACGACGAGCAGATCAAGGTCGACCTGGCCCGGGTGCCGGCGGACGTCGCCAAGGTGGTCTTCCCGGTGTCGATCTACGACGCCGACGCCCGGCTGCAGAACTTCGGTCAGGTCCGCAACGCCTTCATCCGGATCGTCAACCAGGCCAACGGCCAGGAGATCGCCCGCTACGACCTGACCGAGGACGCCTCGACCGAGACCGCGATGGTCTTCGGCGAGCTGTACCGCAACGGCGCCGAGTGGAAGTTCCGTGCCATCGGCCAGGGTTACGCCTCCGGCCTGCGCGGCATCGCCACCGACTACGGCGTCAACGTCTGACCGAGGTCTGACCGACGTCCGAGCGGCGTCCGAGCGGCGTCCGAGCGACGTTCGAGGACCTCGAGAGATGTGGCGGAGGATCGGCGGCTGCCGGGCTGACGGGTCGATGGGCCGGGAGCCCGCTCAGCCGGACCGCCCGAGCGCGTGTCCGCCGAACCCTCCGCCGCCGGTGACCTGGTCCCGCCACCAGGCGGCCATCGCCGGCTCGTCCATGCCCGGCCAGTCCGGCGCCTCGGTGACCTGGGCCCGCCCCAGTCGGCGGCCCAGGTCCACCAACGCCCGCCCGGCCGCGCTGGTCTCCCGGTCGTACTCGGCGAGCACGGCGGACCAGGGGCCACCGCCCAGCCGTCGTCCCGCCAGCTCGAAGGCGTGCGCGTCCTGCAGGGCCTTCACCGCGCCGCTGGTGTTGTGCGGGCGGACGATCGTCGCCGCGTCCCCACCGATCAGCAGCCGGCCGGCCGTGCGGCGCGGGGCCGCCAGGTCGTAGACGGGCTGGAGCAGGGTGCGTTCGCGCGGAGTCAGCGCGACCACGCCCGCCCAGTACGGCGGCAGGTGACGCTCCGCGAACTCCCGGAGCCCATCCAGCTGGCTGTCGTCGAGGGCGCCCGCGGCGACGGCGGTCGGGCCGTCCAGTCGCAGCCAGGCCGGGGCCGGGCTGTAGAAGACCCAGTTGACCTGGGTGCTCCCGGGGGTCAGTCCGGGGATGCGGTAGAGCACGACCTGGCCGCCCCGGTAGCAGACGGTGACGCACTCCTCCTCCGGCCAGACCCCGGCCCCGCCGGGGAGTTCGGCCAGCAGCGCGGAGTCGTAGCTGCCGCGCCAGCACACGTACCCGGCGTACTCGGGGACGGCCTGCGGGCAGACGGCCGCGCGGACCACCGACCGGTAGCCGTCCGCGCCGATCACCACGTCGTACGGCGTACGGGTGCCGTCGGCCGATTCGACCCACCCGCCGTCGTCGCCGGCGCCACCGTTGCCGCTCGCATCGCCGTCACCGCCGCCGACCGCTGCGACGGTCGTGCCCAGCCGGTACTCCACGGTGTCGGGGGTCCGCTCGCGCAGGGCCTGCCAGAGCACCGCCCAGTGGTGGGAGTGGAACGGGAAGGGCTGGGCCCACAGCAGCCGCCCGCGCCCGTCCGGGCCATCGCCTCCGCCGGGCCGTCCTCCGGTCGGCCCCCGGGTGAGCCAGCTGCGCACGGTGAGGCGGTGGCGGCGGGTCTCCGGCGCCAGATGCCCGGCGTCGACCAGTTCGGCGAAGCGGTCGTTGTGGGTGCAGATGCCCAGGCCGCGGTCCTCCAGCCGGCCGGGGCTGCGCTCCAGCACCACGACCCGCTCCGCCCCCAGCCGGGCGGCCGCCCCGGCGAACGCGCTTCCGGCGATGCTGCCCCCGACCACCGCCACCGAGCCACCGCGCACGGCCGCCCCCTCCCATGAGCCCCGACGCCCGGATGACCAAGTGTCCCGACGACCGGAACCGGATGACCGGATGTCCAGGACTCCGGGAGTCCAGGTGTCCGGATGCCGGGTCTCCGGGTCTCCGGGTGTCCGGTCGTCCGGCCGTCTGGATGTCCGGCCGTCCGGGTCTCCGGGTGTCCGGGTGTCCGGATGTCCGGGTGTCCGGATGTCCGCCACAGGACGATACGCCGTCGGGCCGGGGCGCGGGTGGACATCCGCAGCCCGCTATGCAACTAGTTGCATAGCGCTCCGGCCGTCCCCTACCCTTCGGTAACAAAGCCTCGTGACCCCGTCCCACCGCCGCCCCTTCAGGAGACGTCGATGAGCTCCACGCCCGGCAGCAGCAGCTACCCCCACCTGCTCAGCCCGCTCGACCTCGGCTTCACCACCCTGCCCAACCGCGTGATCATGGGCTCGATGCACGTCGGCCTGGAGGAGGCCCCCGACGGCTACCAGCGGATGGCCGCCTTCTACGCCGAGCGCGCCCGCGGCGGCGTCGGCCTGATCGTCACCGGCGGCATCGCCCCCAACGAGGCCGGTCGGCCCTGGGAGGGCGGCGCGATGCTCACCACCGAGGAGGAGGCCGAGCAGCACCGGGTCGTCACCGACGCCGTGCACGCCGCCGGTGGCCGGATAGCGCTGCAGATCCTGCACTTCGGTCGCTACGCCTACCACCGCGACCTGGTCGCCCCCAGCGCCCTCCAGGCCCCGATCAGCCCCTTCGTGCCCAACGAACTCACCGCCGAGCAGGTCGAGCAGACCATCGAGGACTTCGCCCGCTGCGCCGAACTCGCCCGCCGGGCCGGCTACGACGGCGTCGAGATCATGGGCTCCGAGGGCTACCTGATCAACGAGTTCATCGTCGCCGCCACCAACCGCCGCGAGGACGAGTGGGGCGGCCCGTACGAGCGCCGGATGCGCTTCCCGGTGGAGATCGTCCGCCGGGTCCGCGAGCGGGTCGGCGAGGACTTCATCATCGTCTACCGGCTGTCCATGCTCGACCTGGTGCCCGGGGGCTCCACCCTGGACGAGGTGGTCCAGCTCGCCCAGGCCGTCGAGGCGGCCGGCGCGACCATCATCAACACCGGCATCGGCTGGCACGAGGCCCGCATCCCCACCATCGCGACCTCCGTGCCGCGCGGAGCCTTCGCCTGGGTCACCAAGCGGGTGATGGGCAAGGTCGGCATCCCGCTGGTCACCACCAACCGCATCAACACCCCCGAGATCGCCGAGCAGTTGCTCGCCGACGGCTGCGCCGACCTGGTCTCGATGGCCCGCCCGCTGCTCGCCGACGCCGACTTCGTCACCAAGGCGCGGGACGGCCGGGCCGACGCCATCAACACCTGCATCGGCTGCAACCAGGCCTGCCTGGACCACACCTTCAACCTGCAGATCACCTCTTGCCTGGTGAACCCGCGGGCCTGCCACGAGACCGAACTCGTGCTCTCACCCACCAAGCGGCGCAAGCGCATCGGCGTGGTCGGCGCCGGCCCGGCCGGGCTCGCGTTCACCGTCGCCGCCGCCGAACGCGGCCACGACGTCACCCTGTTCGACGCCGCCGAGGAGATCGGCGGGCAGCTGAACATCGCCCGCCGGATCCCGGGCAAGGAGGAGTTCGACGAGACGCTGCGCTACTTCCGCACCCGGCTGGCCGAGTTGGCCGTCACCCAGCGCCTCGGCGCGCTCGTGACCGCCGAGCAGCTCACCGCCGAGGGCTTCGACGAGATCGTCCTCGCGACCGGCGTCACCCCCCGGACCCCGGCGGACATCCCGGGAATCGACCACCCCAGCGTGCTCGGCTACCTGGACGTGCTGCGCGACGGCGCGGCCGTCGGCGAACGGGTCGCCATCCTCGGCGCGGGCGGGATCGGCTTCGACGTGGCCGAGTTCCTCACCGACCAGGGCGACCAGGCCAGCCTCAACCCGCCCGTCTTCCAAGCCAAGTGGGGCATCGACCCGGAGTACCGCGAGCGCGGGGGGCTGCGTGCCCCCGAGCGGCCGAAGCCGCCGCGCACCCTCCACCTGCTGCAGCGCAAGACCAGCAAGGTCGGCGCCGGCCTCGGCAAGACCACCGGCTGGATCCACCGCACCGAACTCAAGCACCGCGGCGTCACCATGGTCGCCGGCGCCGCGTACGACCTCATCGACGACGCCGGACTGCACCTCACCGTCGACGGCGAGCGCCAACTCCTCCCGGTGGACACCGTGGTGCTCTGCACCGGCCAGGAGCCGCGCCGCGACCTGTACGAGGCGCTGCGCGAGCGCGGCGTGGCCGCCCACCTGATCGGCGGCGCGGACGTGGCGGCTGAGCTCGACGCCAAGCGGGCCATCAAGCAGGGCACGGAGCTGGCCGCGCACATCTGACCACCCGTGGCCGCCGGGCGCCGGTCCCCGGTACGGGCCCGGCGCCCGGCGCCGCTCCGCATCACGCTGCGCCGCCCGGGGCGCCCGGGGCTCCTGGGGCCGGCGGGAGGACGCCTGACGCTCGCCCGGGATCGCCCGGCGCGCGCCCTGGGCCGCCTGACGCTCTCCCCATGGTCGCCCGGCAGCGCCGCCACCACCCCTGACCTGCGCGGATCCCCGCCCGCGCGCCCCGCCCGGCGCCCGGTGGGACACTGGTGACTTGTCCCTGTCCTCACTCCCGACCGGGGGCCAGCCATGTCCCTCCCGAGGCCTCTCCACGCCCTCACCACCGCGGTCGTCGTCGTGACGGCCGTCCTGGGGCCGGCCCGACTGGCGTCGGCGGCACCGGCCCAGGACCTGCCCTCCGCCGACCAGCTGAAGGCGGCGCTGCTCACCGCGGACGACGTCGGCCCCGGCTACACCGAGGCACCCGCCAGCACCGAGAGCCCCGGCCCGAGCGACAACCCCACCCCCGTCACGGGCTGTGACGCGCTCAGCGCCCTGGTCACCATGCACACCGGTCAGTCCAGCCCCGCGACCCCGCACGCCGAGACCGAACTGGACGGCCCCGACGACGGCAACCCGATGGTGACCGAGGCCCTCACCGCCGAGGACCCCGGCAAGCTCACCACCGACCTCAACACCGTCACCGACGCCTTCAAGACCTGCCACACCATCACCTTCACCGCGGGCGACACGGACACGGTGACCTTCACCGTCACCCCCGTCACCCTCGGCGACCGCCAGGACGCCCCCGCCGTCCGCCTCGACGGCACCCTCGCCGGCGTCCAACTCAACGCCTTCATCGGGGTCGAGCGCTTCGGCACCGTCGGCATGGCCTTCGGCTACTTCCAACGCCAGGGCGCCGACTCCCAGACCGCCTCGATGCAGTACCGCACCGCCGTCGCCAAGGTCGAACGCACCCTCGGCACCACCGCCGGCAGCACCACCCCGCCCACGGCCACCCCCACCCAGGGCCTGTCGGTCTGACAGCGCGGGCCTCGCGCGCACCCGACCGGGCCCGGGCGGCCGCACCCCCGTGGCACCCGCCCGGTTGCCGCGTCACGGCAGGTACGTGACCTCCGGGAAGCGCGGCGACGGGCCGTCGAACAGGGCGCTGCCGCGGTGCCGGAGGTGGAGGTCGAAGAAGGCGAGCGGGTAGGCCTGCTGGATGAGGATGCCGCGCCGGGGGTCGAGGGTGCCGACCTGCTCCTGGATCTGCTGCTCGGTCATGCCGAGCAGCTTGCCCGCCTGGGGGATCAGCGTCATGTTGTCGCCGTAGGAGGAGTGGACGGCGCCCTCGACCCGGAGGGTACGGCGCCAGCCGCGCAGGTGGGTCCAGAAGGTCTCGACGGCGGAATCCGGGGTGCGGGGCCAGTCGGCGGTCATCACCAGGAACGGCCGGGCGAGGTCGGTGGTGATGGCCGGGATCATCGGCCCGTCGAGGCTGAGGCCGGCGCGCACGCGGGGGTCGGCGACCGCGGTCTGGGCGGTGACGCTGCCGCCCTTGGACCAGCCGAACATGCCGATGCGCTGCGGGTCGAGGGCGCCGAGCAGGCCCTCGGGCAGCTCGCGCCGGTCGGCGTCCGGGTTGCGGCCGGCGGCGAGGGCCTCGACGCAGTCCAGGACGAAGCGGAAGTCCGGCAGGTAGGCGCGCACGCCCGTGTCGACGTCCGGGTCCTGGGACGGGGCGGTGGCCGGGCCGCCGGGGAACTGGGTGAAGGCGTCGTGGGGGAGGTCGACGGTGATGACGGCGTAGCCGTGGCTGGCGAGCTCCTGGACGATGACCGTGTGGTCGCCCCGGTGGCTGTGCGCGCCGTGGGCGTACATGACGACGGGCAGCCGGCGGCCGGTGCGGTGCACGGGCGCGCCCACGTGCCCGGCGGTCAGCGGGGCGACGGAGAGCGGGAGCGGGAAGCCGACGTCGTCCAGGAAGAGCCGCAGCGGGGCCTCGGCGAGCCAGGGGGCGAGCGGGAAGGCGTCCGCCTGCCGGGCCGGGTACCAGACGCTCGCCATCAGCTCGCGGTACCGCCCGGGCCCGGCGGCCGGGTCCGGCCGGGAGGTGTCGCGCAGGTGGAGGGCGACCGTGCCGACGGCGTACGGGCCGGTGGGCGGCGGCAGGGTGAGCCGTTGCGGCGAACTGCCCGGAGCGGCGGGGGACTCGGCCCGGGTGGTGGAGGACTCGGCCCGGGCGCTGGGGGCCGCGGCCCGGGCGCTGGAGGCTGCGGCCCGGGCGGTGGAGGCCAGGCCGAGCGGGGCAGCCGCGCCCAGCGCCATGGCAGAGCCGAGCATGCGGCGGCGGGTCAGTCCGTGGGAGCCGGTGAACGGCGTGGTGTCCATGCGCGGAACGGTGTCACGCGGCGCGAACGTCGGGCATCCGTCCACCGGTTGATCTCCCGGCCGCGCGCATTGGCCCACGGGTTTACATCCCCGGGCTGATGCACCATCAGACCCCGGGACCGGCCCTGCGGACATGACGAACGGATCGAGTACCGTGGTGCTGATGTGCGGCCTCCCGGGTGCGGGCAAGACCACCTACGCCAGGGCACTGGTGCGGCGCGGCTACGTGCGGCTCTCCATCGACGAGGTGGTGTGGCGGCGCCTGGGGCAGCGCGACGCCGGCCGGGTGCTGAGCCGGATGCGTTCGAGCGGCTGAAGGACGAGATCCGGGCCGAACAGCGCCGCCGGCTCGTCGAGTCGGTGCGTGCCGGGCGGGACGTCGTGGTGGACTACAGCTTCTGGAGCCGCGCCGCCCGGGACGACTACAAGGCGCTGGTCGAGAGCAACGGCGGTCGTTGGGAACTGGTCCACCTCAAGGTCGACCGCGCGACCCTCGAAGCCCGTCTCGCGGTGCGGAACGAACAGTGCGGAGCCGACGCCGTGACCGTGGACGAGCAGCTGCTCGCCGGCTACGTCGCCAAGTTCGAGGAACCGGTGGGGGAGGGCGAGCGGGTCGTCCTGCCGTCCGCGGGGTAGCCGGCCAAGGGCGCTGCACGGCCCGCCGGTGCCCGGCCGGGTGCGCGAGGAAGGCCCGGGCGCGCGGCGGGTGCCGCAGGCCCGGGCCTCGCCGGTCGGATGACTCTCCGTCCTTCTCCTGAGGGTCAGTTGAAGACGAGGACGTCGGTGCGCATCGGCAGCGAGCTGCCCCAGTCGATGTTGATCTTGAAGGTCACCACGCCGTTGCCGGGGGCGATGCTCGACACCTGGAGGGCGGCGGCGCCGACGAACCGGTTCCCGTTGGAGTCGATCTCGGAGGCGGTGATGACGACGGTCGAGTCGATGCCGATGACGTTCCAGTGGATCTGGAGGTTGAAGATGCCGTGCGCCGGGGTCCAGGTCCACCAGGACCGCCACACGGAGCCGACGTTGCCGGCGACGTCCGCGAGGTTCTGTCCGTGGAGGGCGGGCTGGGACTGGAGCGCGATCTGCGGGATCTCGGAGGCGGAGGACCCGGTTGCGGTCATGGCGGCAACTCCTTGCGCCGGGAGAGTCAGGAGCTCTCCGAACAATCCGAGTTTCGGTCAGTGTACAGATCGTCCGCAATCACTCACACGGGTGACGCTGGGCCCGCAAGTCCCCTGCTTCACGGCCTAGTTAGCGACTCGCTCCGACCACTCCCTCCGTGTCCCGGCCTCCGCGCAGCAGCGCCGCGATCACCACGGCCAGCACCAGGCCGACGGCCACCAGCCCCCACAGCACCGAGTGGAACGCGGAGTCGTAGGCGCGGGTGAGGAACCCGGCGAAGCCCGTCCGGTCGGTCGCCCCCGAGAGTGCCGCGGCACCGGCGAGGTCGCCCCCGGCCGCCTGCTCGGCGACCCGCGCGGCGTTGCCGGCCACCGGGTACCCGCCACCGCCGATGCCGTCGCTCACCCGCCGTCCGAGCACGGTCGCCAGCGCCGAGCCGTACACCGCCACGGCCACCGCCTCGCTGCCCAGGCGCAGGGTGTTGAGGAAGCCCGCCGCCATGCCCGCCTTGGCCGGGTCGACCAGCGCCAGCGCCTGCCCGTCCACCAGCCCGGCCGAGAGCCCCATCCCGGCGCCGGTCACCAGCATCGGGGCGGCCAGGACCAGCACCCCGGCCGACGGGGAGAGCAGGGTGAGCGCCAGGTCGCCGAGCACCAGGCAGACCAGGCTCAGTCCGATCAGCGTGAGCGGGCGGACACCGCGACCGACCAGCCTGGCGGCGACCATCGGGCAGACCAGCACCGGCGCCGTCAGCAACAGCATCAGCAGGCCGGCCGTGCCGGCGTCCCGGCCGGTGACGGCGGTCAGGTAACTCGGCAGGTAGGTGAGCAGGGTGACGAAGCCGAAGGAGGCGGCCACCGGCACCAGGCACAGGCCGAGGAAGCGGCGCTCGCGCAGCACGCCCAGGTCGAGCATCGGATGGGCGCTGCGCCGCTCGACGGCGACGAAGACGGCGAGCGCCGCGAGCGCGCCGGCCAGCAGCCCGAGCACCCCCGGGCTGCCCCAACCCCACTGCGAGCCCTGCACGATGGCGGTGGTCAGCAGCACCATGGCGACCACGAACAGTGCGCTGCCGGGCACGTCGATCCGCCCGCCGCCCCCGTGGACGGGCACCGCCCGGGCGATCGCCGGAACCACCGGCAGCACCAGCAGGAGAGCCACCGCATGAGCGGCGAAGACCCAGCGCCAACCGAGGCCCTGCACCAACGCGCCCGCCAGCGACGGCCCGACGGCGACGCCGACGCCCGCGACCGTGCCGAACAGCGCGAAGGCCCTGGCCCGGGCGGGTCCTTCGAAGACGGTGGACAGGATGGCCGCCCCGCAGGAGAAGATCGCCGCTCCGCCGATCCCGGTCAGCGCTCGGGCGGCGTCCAGCAGGAGCGCGTCGCCGGCCACGGCACTGGCCAGCGAGCCGGCGGCGTAGAGCGTGACCCCGGCGGCGAAGGCCTTCACCCGCCCGACGACGTCCGCGACCGATCCCCACACCAGGGTGAAGCAGGCGAACGCCACGTTGAAGGCGTTCACCACCCACTGCAGCGGGGCCAGCCCGGCGTGGGTGTCGGCGCCGATGTCGGGCAGCGCGACGGCGGTGCCGGAGATCGACATCGGTACGACGAACACCGCCAGCAGCACGGCCACGAGGGTGAGCGGGCGGCGGGAACGCGGCGGCGCGTCCGGTGCGGTGGACGGGATCGTGGTTGCTGGGCTCATCAGGGCAGCACTCCAGGCTCGAACCGGCCACGGTGTGGCCAGGTACGGATTTGATCGAACCTTAAGCTGCCATGCCCCCGAGGTACGATGCAACCCATACCTCTGCCCCGCCCAGGGAGGACCGGCACCGATGCCCGACGAAGAAGGCCACCCGGCCGTCGACGAACTCGACCTGCGCACCGTCATGAGTGCCCTCGCCGACCCCCTCCGCTACGGAGTCGTCACCGCGCTGCTCCGCGAACCCGCCGACACCGCCCGCACCTGCGCCTCCTTCAACCTCCCCGTCTCCAAATCCACCCTCACCCACCACTTCCGCGTCCTGCGCGAAGCCGGCCTCGTCCGTCAGGTCGACCGCGGCAACTCCCGCGCCGCCACCCTCCGCCACACCGACCTCGACACCCGCTTCCCCGGCCTCCTCGACCTGCTCCGCGCCAACCCCTGAGGCCCGCCGGAGAACACCGAAGCGGCGGCCGAGAACCCTCGACCGCCGCTTCACCGCGTCCGTTCCCCCGTTCGAAGTGCCTCCTGCGAGCGAGGCATTCCTCCTGGGCGGTCAGCGCCTGAGCACACCCTCCGCCCAATCCGAGAGGTCGCCGTTGGCGGTGCTGCGCCGATCAAGCCACGTCCCTTCGGGGAGAGGGACCTGCAAGACCAGGTGCCTCCCGAACTTGCTGAACGAGAGGTGGACTTCCCCCCGCTCCAGGAGCTCGACGAAGCGCAGGAGCCGGTGGGCGGGAACGTCGTCGAACATATAGTCCGCGAAGAGCACCCTGGCCTCGCCGAGATCCTCCCTCAGCATCACGAGGTACGTGTGCCCGACCGGGCTCTCCAACCGGATGTCGACGAGTCGCGGATCGTCGGCGACCTCCTCCACCGTGATCGAGGAGAAGACGCCGGAGCTGCCGGCCGCCGCCACAATCTCCTCCGCCGACACCGTACGGGGCACTTCATTCTGGGCCATCCACTACCTCCACGGTCCGTTCCACAGATCGGCGAAACGGGTCAGTCCCCGATGAAGCGAACGATGTACGCGGGCTCCGCCAAGGCACGCTGGAGCAGCGCGCGAAGTTCGTCGAGGAAGTCCCGCTGGGCCGCCGAGGCGGGGTGACCGGCGGTCCGGTCCAACTCGGCAAGGGCCAACGCGCAGAAGTAGTGGTCGAACTCGGAGTCGCGGTGGGGATCGACCCGCGCCAACGTGGGAAGGGCGTCTCGGCCGACCGCGGTGATCGCGGCTGCGAGTTCTCCGTCCTCGAGGAGGAAGGCGACGATGTCGGAAACGGCGCTCCGGCCGGATCTCCGTTTCTGTCTCGCCTGGTGGTTCGTGTCCGCAGTGAGCGTCGTGTCCACGAGTTGGATGGAAAGCCCCATGTCTCGGTCTCCTGGTACTTGCGCCGATGGCCGGCTACACGGCTTGGACCAGTGCGGGGTGATGTGCGGTTCAGAAGGCGTATTCGACCCATCCGAAGACCAGGATCAGCGCCTTCTTTCCTGCGCACATCGGTGAGTGCCCGGCGAATGCGAAGCAGCAGGAAGCAGCGAGCACCACGGCGGCTGCGGCGGCGAGCAGACCGGCTCCCGGAACAGGGCCGACGAGTACGAAGAGAACGGCTGAGAGCGCCGCCAGGGCGGCCATGCCCAGGCCCGCCTGACGGAGCGTCCTGAGGATGGAGACGTGGCCTGATCTGGCCTCCCGCTGATCCGCCTCTACGATGACGTGCTCCGTTGTACTGCAGAGCGCCCTGTCGCCCATGGTTCCCTTCCTGGGTGGGAGAGGACGGGGACCGGCCCTCTCCGTCATGTCTTCGATGCCGCGCCCCTGAATCGACGGGTGTCAGGAGGGCAGCGCTGCGGTCCGGGCCTTCTCCAGGTCAGCGACGAGGGATCGCACCCGCTCGTTGACCTTCTCCCCCCCCGGCCGTATCCGGCGAGCAACGAGAGTTGGTCGGAGTTTCCGTCGGTCAGCACCAGCTCTGGTACGTCGGACGAGAAGAGCGTCCCGGACACGGTGGCTGATCGCACTGCCTCGACCTCCTGCCAGGTGTAGGACCGCGCTCGCAGGAGGCCGGAGTACATGACGCCGGCCGCTCCGAAGGAGACGCCGAACATCGGGGCTCGGACCACCAGCACCAGCCCCGGAATACCGGTGAGGACGATGGGAATGAGGTCGTCCACCCTGCTGGCGAAGGCCGCGGACGAGACGGAGACCAGTACCAGGACCAGTCCGATCACGAGATGGACGACTGCCCAGGGACTGCGCTGCTTCTGCATGGTCACCCCAGTTTCGTTGGGCATCGGGTCGCCGTCCGGAGATCGGACGGCGACCCGGCGAGTTCAGCGCCGCAGGGACGGTGGTGGCGACGGTGTATCCGCCGAATACCGGCTCCGACGGCTGAATGGCGGGCTGCGGTGCGTGGCTCGGTGTGGGAGGCCGAGTCAGACGAACTGCAGGACCGCGAACCGATGGGTCCGGAAGCGGATCGTCCCGGTCGTCGTCGCGACGGTGACGATCCGGCGGCTCGGCAGCAGTGAGTCCCGTCCGTACACGGTCGCGGGGGCGCCGGAGGACTCGCCGTGGACGGTCTTCCGGACGCGCCGTCGCGCGGAGGCTTGGCGGGGTCGGTCCACTCGCCGAAGCTGACGTCTCGTTCGAAATTCATTTCATCCACCTGTGGGTACTCAGCGGTGCAGTGTACCCGGGCCAACCCGTACGTCAGGCTGGTGGATGGTCGGGGCCGAATCGGCAAGCCGAGCCGGACTTCTCCCTGGTCAGCGACGGCAAAAGGGCGGCCATCACCAGCGCTCAGGACTGTGCGGATCCAGCTCGGTGGAATGCGGTCGTATTGCCGTGACTTTTCCGCGGCATTGCCACATGCGGCCCTCGGCTCAGGCCGCCTCGAACGTCGTGCTGCGGACCAGCGCCCGGGCCTGCGTGCCGTCCATCGGGTGGGCGAACAGGTAGCCCTGGCCCAGTGGGCAGCCCATCGCGGCGAGGAGGTCGCGCTGGTCGGGGTGTTCGATGCCTTCGGCGATGACCTGGACGTCGAGGGTGTCGGCGATCCGGGTGATGCCCTCGACCAGGGCGTACTGCTGGGCGGAGTGGCCGAGGCCGTCGATGAAGGACTTGTCGATCTTGAGGATGGAGATCGGGAACTCGCGCAGGTAGGACAGGGACGAGTAGCCGGTGCCGAAGTCGTCGATGGCGAGGCCGACGCCGAGGTTGCCGAGGGTGGCCATGTCGGCGCGCAGGCGGTCGTCGTGGCGCATCAGGACGGACTCGGTGAGCTCCAGGACCAGGGTGCGGGGGTCGATGCCCGAGGTGTCCAGGGCGTGGCGGACGACCTCCATGAAGCCGGCGTCGCGGAACTGGCGGGCGGAGACGTTCACGTTGACGCGCAGCGGTGGGCGTCCGGCGGCGGCGCGGGCCGCGGAGCTGGCGGCGTGCCAGACGGCGGCCTCCTGCGCGGCGCGTTCGAGGACCCAGGCGCCGAGCGGGACGATCTGGCCGCTCTCCTCGGCGAGGGCGATGAACTCGTCGGGCAGCACCATGCCGCGCCGGTCGCGCGGCCAGCGCACCAGGGCCTCGAAGCCGACCAGGTCGCCCGTGCGCAGGTCGACGATCGGCTGGTAGTACAGCTGGAACGCCGATTCGGCGATCGCCAGGTCCAGGTTCTCGTTGAGCTCGTGCCGCTCCACCAGCCCGGCCTGCAGGGCCGGCCGGTAGTGGCACCACTGCCGGCGCCCCGCCGCCTTCGCCGAGTAGAGGGCGAGGTCCGCGTGGGTGAGCAGTTCGGCGGCGTCCACGCTGTCCTCGGTGGTCGCCACGCCGATGCTGGCGCTGACCCGGACGGCGCCCGCGCTCAGCTTGAACGGCTCGGCGAACACCGCCAGCACGTTGCCCGCGATGGTGTCGACGTCGCCGGGGCGGAGCGCGTCCTCGACCAGCACCGCGAACTCGTCGCCGCCGAGCCGGGCGGCCGTGTCCGAGCTGCGCAGTGCGGTGGAGATCCGCAGGGAGACGGCGACCAGCAGTTCGTCGCCGACCGCGTGCCCCTGGGTGTCGTTGACCATCTTGAAGTCGTCCAGGTCGATGAAGAGCACCCCGGTGACGGCCCCGCTGCGCTCGCTGCGGGAGAGCGCGTGGCCGACCCGGTCCTGGAACAGCACCCGGTTGGCGAGCCCGGTCAGCGAGTCGTGGAACGCCCGGTGGGTCAGCTCGCGCTCCATCTGGCGCTGCTCGGTCACGTCGCGCAGGGTGAGCACCAGGCCGCCGACCGTGGGGTCGTCGCGCAGGTCGGTGGAGCGGACCTCGACCTCGATCGGGGTGCGGTCCTGGCGCAGCAGCCGCCAGTGCTCGCGCGGCTGGTCGCCCCGCGGCGGGTCGGCCGGGCCGCGCATCCGGGCCAGCGCCTTGCCGACCGCCCGGCTGTCCTCGGTCGGCACGAGGTCGGTGAGCAGCGTGCCGTTCAGCTCGGGGTAGCCGAGCACCCGCTCGGCGGAGGAGGAGGCGTAGCGCACGCAGTCGTCCGCGTCGATGATCAGGATGACGTCGCTGGCGTTCTGCACCAGGGTGCGGAAGTACAGTTCGCTGTTGCGCCGGGTGACCTCCTGGCTCAGCACCACCCGTTCCACGGCCAGTGCCGCCTGGGCGGCCAGGATCTCCAGCGAGCCCCAGAGGCTGGTCAGCTCCTGTTCGGTGCCGGTGACCACCAGGACGCCGATCGCCGGGTCGCCGGAGGGGCGTTCGGAGAGGGTGAGCGGGCAGACCAGGGCGCACGGCATCCGGCCCAGGTGGTCGGGCAGGCTGATGGACCCGACGGGCAGCAGCCTGGTCTCCCGGTCGGCCGCGAGGGCGAGCACCTCGTCGTCGGCCCCCGTCGGAGCCGGGTGGGGGTGCGCCGCACCCTGGCCGGCGCGCCGGACGTGCAGCACGCCCGGCCCGGACGACGCGGCGCTGCCCGGCGCGGCGCTGCCCGGCGCAGCGCCGTCGGCCGCAGCGCCGTCCGCCGAAGGGCTGCCGGCCGAAGGGCCGCCCGGCGCAGCACCCTCCGCCGTGGCGCCTCCCGCTGCGACGCCTCCCGGCGACGCACCTCTGCCTGTAGTAGCCCCAGCCCCAGCACCTCCCCCCGCACCTCCCCCCGCCCCGGCGCCGCTCTGCTCGCCGCCGGACTCCGCGACCGCGAGCAGGGCGACGTGACCGCGCTCGGCCGGCATCAGCAGGGAGGCGGCGGCCTGGACGGCGTCCGCGACCTCCGAGACGGTGACGGCCGCGGTCAGCCGGGCCCCCGCCTCGCGCAGCGTGCGTTCCCGGGCCACCGCCTGGCGCCGGGCGACCACGACGACGGCCAGCCGGGCCAGGACGAGCAGGTAGAGCAGGCCGGAGAAGGCGCCGATCACTCCCGCGTTGTCGGTGTTCCCGGCCAGCGACTCGATGATCAGGATGACGGGGGCGATCAGCGAGGCCAGGGTGAGCAGGACGAGCCGGCCGGCGGACAGGTCCGGGTGCTGGGTGGGCACGGGCCGGGTCAGCTCGACCATCGAGGGGTGCAGCGCGGCCGCGCCCCAGGCGGCGTAGAAGGCCGCCCAGCCGAGCTCCACGCCGGTGCCGATCCGCCAGGTGCCGTGCAGTTGGATGAGCCCGTAGAGGATGTCCGAGGTGAGCAGGCCGAGTGCGCCGACGGTGAGCAGTTGCAGCGAGCGGGACTTGCCGCCGCGCGGGGTCAACAGGCGCAGCAGCAGGGCCAGCACGACCACGTCGCCGAGCGGGTAGGCGATCGAGACGGCCTTCTGGAGCCAGGTGAGGTCCGGGTTCCGGGCGTACGGGAGGATCAGGTAGATCCAGACGAGCAGGGCCAGGCCGAGCGTGATGATCAGCGCGTCCAGCATTCCGGCGCGGTCCTGACGGGCCGTGCGCCAGCGGATGAAGCCGAGCAGGCCGACCGCGTAGAGCACGAACTCGGCGAGGTAGAAGCCGTCCCCGACGGACGGGAACGGGTTGTTGAGGTGCAGGATGTCCAGTTGGAGGGCCTGCACCGCCTCACCGGTGGTGAAGCACAGGTTGGCGAGCGCCAGCAGGTACCAGAACAGCGGGTGCCGGGGGCGGTTGAGCCGGACGCCGACCACGATGGCGGCCACGCCGCCGAGGCCCATGCCCGTCCACCAGATGATCCGCAGCCCGGGGTCGGCGAAGTAGATGCCGGTGAACAGCACCATCCAGATCAGGTAACAGACCATCAGGCGTCGGCGCCGGTGAGTCAACGAGGCTACCTCCTCCACGGCATCACCCGCCGGTCGGGCGGGGGAGTGCGGGCGAGGGCGGGCGGTGCGGGGCGGATCGGTCGGGGTCGGGCTCGAGTTGAGCGGGAGTCGGGCGGAGGTGGATCGCCGGGCGGATCGTTGTCGGGCCGGGGCTCGGGTTGGACAGGACCTCCAGGGACGTCGACAGGGGCGGCGGGGACCACAGGGGAGGACCGGCGTCGACCGGCTGTCGACCCGGGCGAATCCGCCCACGAGCCAACGGCGTCCGGCGATGTCCGCGACGGACGTTCACGGTGTGCCATGAGTGCGTATAGTCGGAATTGTCGCACCTCCCAGCATTCTGCCGCTTCAGCAAGAGGTCAAGCCGGTGGATGACGCAGCCGACAGCGCACGGGGCGTACGAGCGGATGTGAGCTTCGGACATCACGCCGTGGTGCGCAACGATGACGGTCAGTATGCGATCTGGCCCTGGGGCCTGACCGTGCCGGGCGGTTGGCAGCCGGTGTACGGCCCGGCGGACCGGGCCGACTGCCGGGCCTGGGTGGAACGGCACTGGCCCGGGCCGGGCACCCCGCCGGCCCGCGCAGGATTCGCGCAGACGGCGCACGGGCTGTTCCGGGCGCGGGCGGCGCACGACCCGGACGCGGTCGCCGTCCTGGGCGGCGGAGTCACCCTGACCTACCGCGAGTTGGACGAACGCAGCGACCGGCTGGCGGCCGCGCTGCGGGCTCGCGGGGTGGGGCCGGAGCAGGTGGTGCCGGTCTGCCTGGGGCGCGGAGTGCCGCTGGTGGTGGCCTGGCTCGGGGTCCTCAAGTCGGGTGGGGCGTTCCTGCCGCTGGACCCGGCGCACCCGCAACGGCGGCTCGCCGGACTGGTGGCGGACTGCGGGGCGCGGGTGGCGGTCGCGGACGGGCGCTCCTTCGACGGCGTGGAGTCGCTGCCGGCGGACGCCGACGGTCCCGCCGGGCGATCAGCCGGCGACGCCCCGTACGCGGGAGACGACCCCGCCCACGCACGCGCCGATGCCGTTTACGCGGGAGACGACCCCGCCCGCCCAGGCGCCGACGCCGCGCCCGACGACCTCGCCTACCTGATCTACACCTCCGGTACCACCGGCCGCCCCAAGGGCGTGGCGGTCACCCACCGTGCGCTGGTGTTCACCCTCGACCGGGTGGTCCACGCCTACGGGCTGGCGCCCGGCGACCGGGTGCTGCAGCTGGCCGCGCTCGGCTCGGACACCGCGTTGGAGCAGGTGTTCTCCGCGCTGCTCGCCGGGGCCACGGTCGTCCTCGGTGGTGACGGCGGCACCTGGGCACCCACCGAGCTGGTGCAGCGGCTGCCGGAGCTGGGCCTGACCGTCGCCGACTTCACGCCCGCGTACTGGCACCACCTGCTCGACCTGCTGCCGCCCGACGGCCCCGCCCCGCAGGGCCTGCGGTTGGTGGTCGTCGGCGGGGACGTGGTGCACGCCGACGACTGCCGCGCCTGCCTGCGGCGCTTGCCGGGCGTCCGGCTGCTCAACGCGTACGGCGTCACCGAGGCCGCCGTGACCTCCCTGCTCTGCGAGGTCGGCCCGGACCTGCTCGACGCCCCGGCCGCGCCGGTGCCGATCGGACGGCCGCTGCCCGGCGTCCGGGTGCACGTGCTGGACGAACGGCTGCGACCGGTCCGGCCCGGCGAGCGGGGCGAGATCCACCTCGGCGGGCCCGGCCTGGCCCGCGGCTACTGGCGCAGCCCCGGGCTCACCGCGGAATGCTTCCTGCCCGACCCGTACGCCCCGATGCCCGGCGAGCGGATGTACCGCACCGGCGACGCCGGGCGCTGGCGCGCGGACGGGCAGCTGGAGATCCTCGGCCGCTTCGACGACCAGGTGAAGGTGCGCGGGCACCGGGTCGACCCGGCCGAGATCGAGGCGGTCCTCGCCGCCCACCCGGCCGTTCGGCAGGCCAGGGTCGCGGCCGCCGGCACCTCGCCGGACGGCGGCCGGACGCTCACCGCCTACTACACGTCCGGCGACCCGGCGGTGCGGCCGGAGGCGATCCGGGCGTTCCTCGCCGACCGGCTGCCGGAGTACCTGGTGCCGGCCGCGTTCGTGCCGTTGGAGGCGATGCCGCTGACGGCGGCCGGGAAGGTCGACCGCCGCCGGCTGCCGGACGCCCCGGTGCGGACGGTCCGCCCCGCGCGCCCCGAGGCCGGAACGCCCGGCGCCGCACCGCCCGGCGCCCCACCGCCCGACGCCCCACCGCCCGGCGGCGCCGCCGCGCCCGAAGCCGCGCCCCCCGGCGCCGCCCCGCCCGGCGCGCCGGCCGCCACCGGCGAGCCGAACCCCGTGGAAGCCGCCGTGGGCCACCTCTGGGCCGAACTGCTCGGCGCCCGGCTCATCGGTCCGGAGGACGACTTCTTCGCCCTCGGCGGCACCTCCCTGCTCGCCATGGAGTTGCTCGCCCGGGCCCGGCTGATGTTCGGCCTGGACGTCAGCCACGTCCGCACCCTCACCCGGGCGCTGCTGCGCTCGCCCGTGCTGCGCGACTTCACGGCAGCGCTGCAGTCCGCCCGTACCGGTGGGGCCGCTCCGGGCGAAACCGCCGTCGACTGGTACGCCGAGGCCCGACTCACCCACCCGGTGGGGCAGTCGTGGAGCCCGGCCCCCAGTCGGGCGGAGCCCGCCGAGATCCTGCTCACCGGCGCCACCGGCTTCTGCGGCGCCCACCTGCTGCACGCCCTGCTCGCCACCACCGGGGCGCGCATCCACTGCCTGGTCCGCGCCCCGGACGCCGAACACGCGATGGAGCGGCTGCGCGCCACCCAGCAGCGCTTCCTGCGGCACGACCTCGTGGACGCCCGGGTGGTGCCGCTGGTCGGCGACCTCGCCGCACCGAACCTAGGGATGACGGGCAGTCAGTTCGACTGGCTGGCCGAGCACCTGGATGCCATCCACCACCTCGGGGGTCTGGTCAACTTCCTCTACCCCTACCACCAGTTGCGCGCACCCAACGTCGGCGGCACCCGGGAGGTGGTGCGGCTCGCCGGGCACAGCCGGGGCGTTCCCGTGCACTACCTCTCCACCCTCGCGGTCCTCGCCGGGTTCGGCTCCGCCGGAGTCCGGGAGGTCAGCGAACGCACGCCGCTCGCCCACCCCGAGCGGCTCGGCGTCGGCTACGTCGAGAGCAAGTGGGTCGCCGAACAGCTGCTGCACAACGCGGCGGCGAGCGGACTGCCGGTCACCGTGCTGCGCACCAACGACGTCACGGGCGACCTCGAGGCCGGGGTGATGAACACCGGCACCGAACTCTGCGCACTGATCAAGTACTTCGCCGACAGCGGGACGTACCCGGACGCACAACTCCCGCTGGACTTCGTGCCCGCCGACCGCTTCAGCCGCGCGATCGCCCACATCGCCGCCCACGCGCCCGCCGACGGGGAGGTCTACCACCTCACCTCGCCCCGCCCGGCCGGGCTCGCCGACCTCGCCGACCGGCTCCGGGCGCGCGGCCACCGGATCGTCCGACTCCCGTACCGGGAATGGGTGCAGCGCCTGGTCCGGTTCGCCGCCGCGCACCCGACCCACCCGATCACGCCCTTCGTGCCGCTGTTCGTCGACCGCGCGCCGGGGACGGAACTGTCCATCAGCGAGCTGTACTTCCAGCCCCTGTTCCCGCGGTTCGACCGGGCGAACACCGAGGACGCGCTGGAGGGCAGCGGGATCGAGCTGCCGGACGTCGACGCCGGGCTGCTGGACCACTACCTGGACCGGCTGGAGGCGGAGGGGTTCCTGTGACGTCGGCGAGTCCCTTCGACCGGCTGGGAGCCCGACTCGGCCCCGGCGACCGGCCGGTGGCCCTCGGCGGCGCCCTCGGGCCGGACGAACTGCTGGCCGCCTACCGGCGCGGCCTGTTCCCGATGCCGGCGGCGGACCTGTACGCCGGCGCCTACAACGAGGCGCTGTACGGGGAGGCGGTCGAGTCCGGCGAACTGCCGGTGCTGCCGGGCGGCGAGGACCCGTACGCGCTCGCGTGGTGGTCACCGGACCCCCGGCCGGTGCTGCGCCCGGACGCCGTACGGCTGCCCCGCAGGCTCGCCCGGCGGCTGCGGCGCGCGCCGTGGTCGACCACCGTCGACCGGGCCTTCGGCGAGGTGCTCGCCGGCTGCGCCGAGGGGCGCCAACCGGCCTGGTTGACGCACGAGTTGGCGGCCGCTCTGCTGGAGCTGCACGCCAGGGGCGCGGCTCACAGCGGGGAGGTCTGGGAGGGCGGGGAACTGGTCGGCGGGGTGTTCGGCGTCGCCGTCGGGCCGGTGCTGAGCCTGGATTCGATGTTCCACCGCCGCCCGGACGCCGCCCGGGTCGCCGTGGCCGACCTCGGTTCCCGGTTCGGCGCGGCGGGCGGACGGCTGCTGGACGCGCAGTGGGACGGGCCGTACATCCGCAGCCTCGGGGCGGTGCCGATGGAACGCTCCCGCTACCTCGCGGAACTGGCCGGGGCCGCCCCGACGGGCGCCCTGCCGGGCGAGCGGCTGCCCGTCGCGCGGCTGGTCCTCCCTGACCTGACCTGAGCCGCTCCGACCCGGCCTGAGCTGCGGCTTCGTGCGCCCTTGGCCTGTCTTCGACAAATTAATTCCCCGTCAGTAACATTGCGCCGCGTGTTCAAACCCTCGATAGGCAGGGCCGCACCCGTCGCCCTGCTCACCCTGATCCTCGCCGGAACGGCCGCCTGCGGACCGACCGGCCCCGGCAGTGCCCCGCAGGCCGCCGTCGAACCGGCCGCCGCCACCGGAACCGCGGCCGGAACCGCCGTCGGCACCGGTGCGTCCGCCGCCGGGGGCAGCCCGGCGGCAGCCGCAGCGGCCGGCGGCGCCCCGCGGGCCCGGGCCGGAGCGGCCGCCCCGAGCAGCCCCGCCGCCACCGGTGCCGGCGCACCGGTCACCGTCGCGCCGGCCGGCGACAAGCTGGCCGCCATCGGAAGCCCCGGCAAGGACGGCGGCGCGGTCACGGCCGCGACCAAGGCCCTCCAACTCGCCGCCTACGACCCGGCGAAGGGCACCGCCGTGCTCGCCGCGCCGGGTCCCGGTACGTCCCCGGGCGCCACGCCGACCGCAACGCCCACCGCAACGGCCACCGCCGCTCCCACGGCCACTCCCACCGCCGGCGCCACGCCCGGTGCGAGCGCCACCGCGGCGGCGGCCGCCGTCCAGCCCGGCCAGCTGCTCGCCAGCCCGCCCACCGCCGCCGCGCCGCAGGGCGCACTGGTCGCCGTCACCGGCGTCCACCCGGGCGCGGGCAACACCGTCAACCTGACCACCCGTCCGGCCACCCTCGCCGAACTCCTCGGCGGCACCGAGGCGGACGGCCAGGTCCCGGTCGACGTCCACGGCATCACCGTGACGCCGCTGGTCAAGGACCTCACGGCGTCCGTCGGCGCCGACCTCAACGGCGTGAAGGCCGACGCCTCCGGCACGCTGGAGGTCGACGTCAAGGCCCCCGTGCCGCTGCCCGAGGGCGCGAGCCTGGACGCCTCCGGCTCCCTCCAGCTGCACCCCGCCGTCCACTTCGCCTACCACGGCGCCCAGGCCACCAGCCCGCGCACCGCCTCCATCGGCTTCGACCTGGGCGCCCACGCGCAGTGGAAGGTCACCGGGGACGTCACCCGCACCACCGGCGCCGCGCCGATCCGGGTGCCCTTCGCCAAGCTGCAGGCCAGCCCGGTGCTGACCGTCGCGGGCCTGCCCGTGGTGGTCAACCTCGGGCTCACCTGCTACCTGGAGGTCAGCGCGGACGGCCAGGTCCACCTGGAGACCGAGCAGGACGCCACCGGCACCTGGGCCGTCCGCGCCGACTACACCGGCGGGAAGGGCTGGACCTCGGCCACCGACGCCGACACCAAGGTCTCCCCGGTCCACGTCCGTCTCAACGGCAAGGCCGGCGTGCGCGCCGCCCTCGGCGCCGAGATCAGCCTCGGCCTGTACGACACCGTCGGCGTCGAGACCACCGTCGCCCCGTACCTGAGCGCCAAGGTGGAGGGCTCCCTCGCCGTCGACGTCCCCGGCAAGGGCCCGCAGGTGCAGGGCACCTGGGCGCTGCTCGGCGGCATCGACCTGAACGGCGCGCTGACCGCGCACCTCAAGGTGTTCGGCACCCCGGTCATCGAGGGCAGGCTCCCGCTGCCGCCGTTCCACCGCGAATGGCCGCTGCTGAGCGGTTCGGCGTCGCTGCCGTCCCCGCGCCCGAGCAGCAGCTGATCGAAGAAGGACACGCGAGGAGTGGGAAGTCGGCGGGGCCGCCATACCCCCCCCCATACCGTATCTCCCCCGCCGGGGTGAGTCCACCAACGCCCGGTAGAACGGGGGGCACAACTCGTGGATAAGCCCGGCGGC